>NZ_JAWRXV010000130.1:0-7821 GCF_046534875.1 Paraburkholderia sp. SIMBA_054
TGCAGCGAGTGATGGATTTCGCCGCCGGACTCAGGTACGCACGAGAACTTGACGAATGAGTTGTGTGTAATCAAATGGGGTATACGGTGTACCAATGCGTGCATGGCTGCTTGGGAAGTTCGACGCGTGGGACAGGCATTGCCGTCGTGAATTGCCGCGAGAGATTCACCGAGATGCTGATTTCAGAGCTCGCTCCCATTGGTATGACTGGGAAGCTGCACGTAGTCGACTGCTTGGTCGGATGGCGAGTAGCCAGCCGCTGCTCGGAGTGGCGGATGCCGCGAGGCTGGAGAATATGACGGTCGAGACCTTAAGGAACCGGCTTCCTGACGTGTATAAGCTGGTACGAGATGCGGCAGCGTCGAAGCGTAAGGCGGCGGGTGAGGAGAATCTTGTCCGGCTCAGGGAGAGAATCCGTGCATCCATCGAAGAACTTGTCAGGGATGGTGTAACTCCGACGCGCACAAGAGTCGCGACGCGCCTTGGGAGAGGCTTGTTTCCGAAAGGAGAAGCAATCTATTGGGAGGAACTTCCGGGCCTGGTTGGACAGCCGCTTAGCGCTAAGGCGATGGAACGCGCGACAGTGGTACGCGCGAAGACCAAGGCCTGAGGCAGTGGAAATATAATTATTGAACTAGCTTGAGACAGGCTCGCTATGAAAGATCATCGGATCCCTGATAGAGCGAAGTTCCGTGCTGAGCCGGCGCAAAGAATAGGTGCAAACCGCCAAAAATTAACAGATTACGTCGTGCAAGTCGCATCTAATGCCCTTCTCCCTGTGGATATTATGGTGAAGGCATTGGTACCGTGGCCAACAGGTGATGATAGCCTGCGTTACTCACGTCGCCCATTCGCTTCCGGGCAAAATCTCGCGCTCGTCAACGCGCACGGTCAGACGGCAAGTTGTTGGGTTCGCCACCTCAATGAGCTTACCGGCCGTAACGATCTTGATGCTCTCACACTCCTGCCCTTCGCCGATGTGTTATGCGATCCGCGCGGGCTGGTCAGGCCTGGCCGTCAATGGTGTCCTGTGTGTCTGCAGGAGGACTTGTCAAATGGGGCACAGATCTATGAGCGTCTGATATGGTCAATTCGGTTAGTCAGTTGGTGCCCATTGCACGACGTCCCGCTTGCGGGTACATGTCCGAATTGTGATCACAGTCATCGAGCGGAGATTAGCCGGCGCTCACTTTCAGGGTTTTGTGCTCAGTGTCATCAATGGCTGGGTATGACACGCCATGATTATCACCATTTAGGGCGTACTGCTCGCGACGCGTTATTGCGCGAAAATTTCTTTGCAGATCAGTTTTCAGCGCTGCTAGCAATCCCCGAAAGTTCGTTGAAACATGTTTCGAAACAAAGTGTGATCCAAATGCTCGAAGGCGGGGTGGCTCGGATCGGCGATGGCAATGCTGATAGATTTGCGGAGGCATCGAGACGATCGGCCTCAAGCATTGCCGAATGGAGGTCGGGTCATGTATTCCCGTCGATATCGTCAATCCTGGATATGTGTGCAATATTCGGAATTTCTTTGGACAGGTGGCTGACCGGAGACACTAGCGCGTGGGAGAATGTCTCGGCTATGCACGAACATCCAGTTCGTGTTTCAATCCGCGATGCGCGATCGAAGGCTCGCGATTGGCTGATGATCGAAAAGGAACTCCGACAGTCGATTGACTGTGTCGGATACCATCTGAGCTGGGAGAAGACGGCGGCACGATTTGAAATCGATCCGTCTTTTCTGCGGGGCCGGTTTCCCGATATTGCGAATCGAATCGTGAAGAAGGCACGCGCTCATCGTTCGCGAATGAGTACTGTCCGTCGAATCGCAAGGAATCGGGCGCTCGTCGAGCAGGTGAGGCAGGTGGTAAATGATCTCATCGCATCGAATTGCTCGCTTAGAAGGAGGGATATTGAAGCTGAGTTGACCAATAGAGGCGTCGCGTTTCGCTGGTCCGACTTCCCCGTGATTTCGACCATAAAGATCGAAGCAATGGATGGCAGCAGAATCAAGTCACGAGTGCGCTGAGCGGCGCGATGTCAGCTTTCGCTAGGATCGCTCGGGGCACGAAAACTCCCCTCCACAAAATCCCGCAACTGCATGAGATCCGTGCGCGCATACGCGGCGGTGGTCTGCACCGACGCGTGCCCGAGCAGCGTCTGCGCGACGGGCAGCGGCACCGCGTGATCGACCACCAGCGTGCGCGCGTAGCCGTGCCGTAACCAGTGCGTCGACGCCGCGTGAATCAGCGCACGCGTGGCGGCGTCACCCGGCGGTACGCGCGCTTCGGCCGCCTGCAACACCGCCTTCACCTCGTCATAGAGACCGCTGTGTCCGAGCGCGTCGTGTTTTTCGCTGTGAACCAGCGGGACAGATTCGAGCGGCGGCGGTTCCGCAGGGAGGCCGCGTGCGAGCCGGTATGCACGCAGGATGGGTAGACAGCGCGACGGCAGCGGAATGGCCCTGAGCTTGCCGCCCTTGCCACGGACGTGCAGCGTCCACGCGGGCTCGGCGGGCGATGCCACGGTTGCCCTGTGGGCCGTGCGAGCCGTGCTGTCGGTGGGCGGGCTGACCGGTGGCCTGACGTCGTGATCGACGCTCAGGCGCGGTAGCCCCTGTTCCGCCGACCATTCGAGTTCGGCGAGGCGCACGCCGGCAAACCGGTACAGCGACCAGATCGCGCAGCGGCGTGACCAGACGAGCGGCGACACGCCGGCTGGCCGGTCACCCGCCGTCACGGCGTCGCACAGCCTCAACACGCGCGCAGGCAGGATGCGTGTCGGTGTCCACGTCATGCGCGCGCCGCCGTCGCCGGCGAGTTCGACCGCGGGGTTGACCACCAGATAGCCGGTTTTCTGCCAGTAGCGGAACAGGCTGGAGATGACAGCCAGCGCGCGCCGGCGCGTGGCATCGCTGCGGGATCTCTGAACGATGGGTGCACCGCCGGACGCGACCGCGCAGGCGGCGCCGGCGAGGTTCCCGGCGTGGCCGGGGGGATTCAGTGAGCGCCGGAAGGCCAGCAGGTCGTCGCGGGTCAGGTCGGACAGCGGCCCGCGCCGGTGCGCCTCGCACCAGCGAATCAGACGGCGCAGTTCGGAACGGTACGCACGCAGCGTGTGCGGGGAACGCTGTGCGCGGTCGCGCAGGAACAGCGCCAGGGCCTGGGCGTCGTCTGCGACACCCAGCGAATTGGTGGGCGACGCGTTCATGAAGCGGCCGGCGCGGGTCAGCCACGTTCGCAGCGCGGCGGGATCCCCATTGCCGGAGGCGACCAGTGCGACCGCATCGGCCGTTCCCGTGTCGACGGGACCGGCGGCCGCGTCACCGGGCTGGCTGGTCGGGGCGCGGCTGGCATCCGGTGCGTCATCTGCGGTGGCTGCTGGCAGATGACGGAACCGGCGCCGGTGCGCGTGCAGCACGCGCGCGAGGATCACGTCGGCACTTGGTGCCGCCCCATCCGCCACCAGGTGCAGGCGCCCGTGGGTCCAGTATTCGATCGCGGCGTCGTGCTCGAGCAGCAGCGCAAAGACGGCGGGATGTGCGCGCTTCGCGTCGGCGAGCGACGGCGCGACGCGCTTGAGGTCGGCGAGCGTCCAGCGCCGGAAGACCGGATGACCGAGCACCTCGCTGACATAGGCGAGCGCGGCATCGATCGCGGAGGGCAGCCGCTGCGCGGGTAGCGTGCCCGTGTCGAGCCAGTCGGCGGGCGTCATGGTGGCGAACTTCACGGCGACGGGCTTCATGGCGACGGGCGCCTGCGCAGGTGGGACGGGCGGGGTGTGCCGGGTGTGCCAGGCGGGCGGGACGGCGGACGCGGCGCCGCGGCGACTGCGGACGTCTGGCCGGGAGGCACGCTGCGCGCCGGGTGGAGCCGGGCGGGTCGGCGCGGGGCCTGCGTAGGGATGGTCTGCTGCGTCTGGAGGGTCGCCAGGGTACGGCGCTGTTCGGTGACGACGGTCGACAGGGCCGCCGCTTCGGCCGCCGCCTGGCGGTGCGCGTCACGCCCACTGGCCACCTCATCCAGCAGGCGCTCGCGCAGGCCCTCGAGCGCGGCGATGCGGGTCTGGGCGTCGGCCAACTGGGTGGTGAGCCGCTCGCGCTCGGTGGCGAGCGCATGACGCTGGTGCTCAGTCTCCTGCAGCAGCCGTTTCGACAGACCGTCGTAGCGGGCGCGCATGTCGGTGAGCTCGGTGGCGTGGGCGGCCTGCACTGTCTCGAGCGTGGTGCGGGCGGTATCGAGCCGGCTCTGCAGGTTCGCCGAGGCGGTGGTGAGCGCCCCGGCGCGCTCGACTGCGCTGGCGGTGCGGGCGCGCAGGTCGGCCAGTTCCGCGTCGCGGGCCGTGAGCCGCTCGCGCAGTTCACCAAGTTCGACGCGCAGCATCTCGCAGCGTACGTCGGCATCGTGTCGCGCGGTGTCCGCGTCGGCGGCCACCTGGCGCGCGTGCTGCCGCAGTCGGACCACATCCTCGAGCTGCACGCTGACGGCCGCGGCCCACAGCGCGCGAATCTGTTCCGCGATCGCGTCCGGCAGGCCGGGCAGCGTAACCTGCGTAAGACCCGCCTGCACCAGTTCGGCCTCGATTGCGTTCAGCGTCCTCGACAGCACGGCGGGGTCACCGGCACCCAGCCGTGCGCGCAGGCGCCGCACGGAGACCGCGCGGCGGAACCGTTCGCGGGTCACGGGTTCAGCGGCGCCCGCGGCGTCGGCGGCGGGGCTGGCGTCGCCCGCCTCGGCGAGCATCGCCAGCACGGTGGCGCGGATCTGGTCGGCGGAGACGGTGGCGGGACGGGACATGGGGAGACTCCTGCGCCAGCGGGGCGCCGGCGGGGCGGAGCTTCCAGTCTAGTTCACACACGGCCCGAACGTTAGGCAACCACTTTTGGTAGGAAAACGGATGTGTTTCCGGTGATAAACGCCCTTATCACCGGAAAACAGACTTGCGCTTTGGCTTGCCTGCAAGGCTTTACGCGCCAGTTCTGCGAGGGGACGCTGAAGAACTGCGGCCGGCTGACACCTGCGTATGGAATATCAGGTTGCCCTAGCGATGCGGCTTCCGGCTGGCACGTCCCCCGGCGGGGGCGTGGCGAAGACGCTCACACAGTTCGGTCAGCCACTGGCTCACCCAGACGCGGTCCGTGGCGTTCAGGTGACTGAGCGTCTCGGCCAGTTCTTCTGCAAGATCGCTTGGGCGTGAAGAACCCCGACGCAGCAGGGTACTGGCGGGGACGCCATAGATTTCCGCCAGTTCGATGAGTCTGGGCAGCGTGGGCAGGACCGTGCCGCGCTCGAAGCGGCTAATCGTTTCCGCATTGACGCCGATCTGTTCGGCGACCAGTTCCTGGGCGTAGCCGGCCGCTATGCGGGCGCGGGCGAGCGTTTTGCCGAGCTGTTCGGCGAAGTTCGGTTCTGCGGACAAGGCGGCCGGGTCAACATGACGTGTGGTTGGTCAACACGAATGCTCGCCCGACCTGGCGGTTTGCGTAACAACATGATATGTTGAGTGTCAACACGATATGTTGACTGGCGTGAATCTGGCCGCTTCTCATTGAGTGAAGGTCGATCGTTGCGCCATGTCTCATGGGTAACAGCCCGCCATGCGCCGGTCGCAATGCCATATAGCGTCTGCCACACACGTCGCACCCTGATGTCCTGGTGAGTCCGTTGTTTTTGGGAGTGAGAGTATGTTTTTGACTTCTGACCAGAACCGACTGCCCGTGGGATCTTCGCTGGTCGGGCCCGGCGCAGCGATGTGGGCGATCGTCGAGATGTGGAGCGGTGCGGATGTCCTCATCCTGCAATTTGCGGCCACGAAGCGGGCACTGACACGGGTCGCCATGGTGGAACTGTCCTCGGGCGCTGTGACGCTTGAAAAGCTTGCGTCGGACGGTCACGTCGTGCGTGGCGCGGCCGTGCTGAGCGCCAAGCCACAGCATGAGTCCGCGCAGTGGAGTCTGGAGCCGCTCAGCGAGATCCATCTGGGGGCGACGCGCGCCTTCGATGACAAGCATCCGCTGGTCTCATTCGTGCACTACACGACGATTGAGGGCCGGGAGTTTTCGATGCCCATCGGTATCGCCGAGAAGCATTCTCGCGGCAAGCTCATTTACGGAACCAAATCCGTGCGGTCCGCGAAAACTGCCCATCCGCTCATGACCGACAACGTCGCAGGCTCGACCTGACGGTATGCGCGTCCAGATTGCCTCGAACTGCATCTGGACGTCCTGACCAGAGCCTTCGAGGCTAGAACGTTATCGCGCCGCCGGACGTGAGTGTGCTGGTGCAGCAAGATCTTTGCTGACGTATACGAGGGGAGGACTGAACGGAGAGGGTATGAACAAGGCGAAGCGGAAAAGGGCGCGCGCTGCTAATGACCCACCCGTCGAAACGACGGAAGCACTCCGGGCAAGGCTGCGCGCGTTCGCCAAGCTCACACGGGAGCAGGCCATGCGGCAGGTTGCGGCCAGCCATCCTGAAGATGTGACGGTGCTGGCTGGGCCTTTGCGAAGAGTTCGGAGGCGTCAATGACAAGCAAAGCTGAGGAGCAAAAGAAGTCCTTTCTGCACGCGGGCCGTGTGATCGACGATACGCCACCGGCTGGCGAGAATCTTCCGGACGGATTTCTCGAGTGCACGTGTGGGCGAGAGGCTTCGAAAACAGGATTGCCCGCTGGCATTGGCGTACTGGCGAGCGCGACTTCCGCCGGGAAGAAGCTGGATGGGCCGCTCGATTCCGCGCGATTCACACTCAAGCCAGTCGACCCTCGATCGCTGAGTGAATCGCGGCGACGCGCAACACTGGCCCGATTTGGTATTGATCCACACCTGAGCCTGCAGGGCGAAGCGGGTTGCGGGAAAGGCACGCTCGATGGGCGCCCGATCGCTTCTCTAGTGTTGCGGACTCGCCGCGGTGAGGACTGAAGCTTGTCGCGTAGAAGGAGTCACGATATGAGCCGATCAAATCGTAGACAGGGCGACGGACAGAACGTGCATCTGGCCCGCCGCGTCGGTCCGCCTCGATATGCACCGTTGATCGACGGTCTCGCTCTCAAGGACCTGAAATGCTCACAGGCGGCGTCATGACCGCGGTCACCAATGAGCGCGGTCGGACGGCGAGAGCCGCCCAGAAGTGGTCCGCACTAGGCAATGAGCGTCGCTCGCATGACGCAGCGGTCGAGTTTCGTGACCGGCTGCTTGCGAATAACTGGCCCGATGACACCGCGGTGGCAGAACGGATGGACGCACAGCTTCGAATCGACGCGAGACATGCGCTCACCGGGATGCGACTCGGCGGCATGCTGCTGGGTGTGTGGTCGGCCCCGCGAGGGTGCTTTATCTACCCCGACTTCCAGTTCGACAACGACGGATGTCTCATTCCTGAAATCTCCCTGCTTTTGCGGATACTGCCCGCCGAGAAGGACGATTCAGGATGGAGGCGGGCATTCTGGCTGTATTCACCGCACGCGTTGCTCGACGGGAGCACACCGTCGGAGATCTTCGCCCTGGATCCGCTGAGGATCCTGGAGGTAGCGGATGCGGAATTCAATACATCGCCAGACTCCGGATGGTGACAGGAAGGGACATGCATTCTGGAGTTCCCTTTCAATAGACGGACGCAATCGCGTCATTAGCAAGCGCACGTTGAATATGGCATTCGTCGCATCCTGCTGTGGATCCGGCACGGGTGAACGGTGAGCTATTTCAGGAACACTGGGCGAGTCCGCACGCGAACGGGAACCCGCTGCAACGGGTTTGAGGAACAATGTAGAGGGGCCTATGCGTCTGGCGTATAGAGCAGTCGTTTCTCTTGACTTCGATGGTGT
>NZ_JAWRXV010000803.1:0-271 GCF_046534875.1 Paraburkholderia sp. SIMBA_054
GTACGGTGGGGATCGTGGGCGTTGGTAACGTTGGACGTCGATTGCAGGCGCGACTGGAAGCGTTAGGGATTAAAACCTTACTTTGCGATCCGCCTCGCGCCGACCGTGGGGATGAGGGTGATTTCCGCTCGCTGGATGAGTTAGTCCAGCGCGCGGATATTCTGACTTTCCATACGCCACTCTTTAAAGATGGTCCGTACAAAACGCTACATCTGGCGGATGAAAAACTGATCCGTAGCCTGAAGCCCGGAGCGATTCTGATTAACGCCTG
>NZ_JAWRXV010000804.1:0-271 GCF_046534875.1 Paraburkholderia sp. SIMBA_054
GGATCGACCTTTGGAGCAGGCTACGATCAGGCACGGAGCGCCGTGGAAGGGTTGGCTCTTCCACCTCTTTATTTCATAGGGAAGTTCCTTGTCGGTCTCCTTTCCATGATTTCGGGGATACCGGGCGGAATATTTGCACCTTCTTTGTCGGTCGGTGCGGGACTGGGCAGCACAATCGGCCTGGTTCTTGGAACCAGTGCGAGTCTTGCTGCTGTTCTCGGTATGGCAGGCTACTTTGCCGGCGTCGTGCAAGCGCCGATGACTGCATTCG
>NZ_JAWRXV010000805.1:0-271 GCF_046534875.1 Paraburkholderia sp. SIMBA_054
CCCTGAATCATTTCTTTACTCATTTGTATTCTTAATGTGTATATGTTGAATAATGAGAAATCATAATCCTTTAACTCTTCGACATGCTGCAAATATTTTTGCTTTAGATTGCTTGTAAAAAGACTCATGAATTCAGCATTATTAAACAGTGTATTCCAATACTTTTGCCTTACACTTTTAATAAATTCGTTTTCCATATCTTCTGTATAGTTATTTGCAGAAGAATCCACTTCTAATTTTAGTATCGGTTTAGAAGTTTCTTTAAAGCTAT
>NZ_JAWRXV010000806.1:0-271 GCF_046534875.1 Paraburkholderia sp. SIMBA_054
GCACTGAGGCGGAAGCCGAAGAGTTTCCGCTCGACGAAGATGAAGTCGAAGTGATCGTGGGCTCGCGCCAGTTCGATCTCATCGACCTGATCGAGGAAGAGTTGCTGCTTTCCTTGCCGCTTGTGCCCAAGCACGAGGTTTGTCCCGAGGTGCACGAGAGTCTCGTCTCTGGTGCGGCCGGTGCCGAGGGCGAGGGCGACGAAGCCGCGCTGGACGAAGCTGGCGAGGGCGAAGAGCCCGAGCGGCCGAATCCGTTCGCGGCGCTCGAAAG
>NZ_JAWRXV010000807.1:0-271 GCF_046534875.1 Paraburkholderia sp. SIMBA_054
TGCATGAAGTAGTTCAAATCCATCCATGCGGGGCATGGCCACATCTACGATCGCGACCTGGTACTTCAGCGTGCGACATTCGCACATGGCCGCCTCTCCATCGTGGACCAGCTGCACCTGCCAGCCACTCGCCCGCAGAAGCGCAGCCACTCCTTCGCCGACCAGCTGATGATCATCTGCCAGCACAGCTGCACGTTGCATGTTCAGCTTCCGATCGAGATTGCTGCAGGTTGCATGGTCAATAGATTGCCCGCCACGTAAATTCCGCATT
>NZ_JAWRXV010000131.1:0-7506 GCF_046534875.1 Paraburkholderia sp. SIMBA_054
GACGAACGCAGAGCCAATCAACTTGCTGCCAAAGCACGCATTCGTGCAGCCGGCGAAGCCACCCAGAACACGGCACCACGATGGGGAACGACGGAGGCCAAACGGCTTGCAATCGAACGTGTGAAACAAGAAATCGAAAGACGAAAGAAGGGTTGACTTGCCAATATTTGTTTGGGTCGGCATGCGGCCAGGAGCCGTCATTCACCGTATGTTCGCTGGCCCCGCAGCCGGAACGCCCGGTGCGCCAGAGCCCGCCTTGCTTTGTGGCCGGTGGGCGCCGCAAAGCGCAAGCGGCGCTTCACTCGTGCGGCCAGAAAAGAGCAGCCTTGCACGTCCGGTCGGCTATCATGCCTGTCCTCTCCGAAGTAGCTCCTTATGATTTCCGTCCGTAATGTCACGCTGCGCCGTGGCGTCAATGTCGTACTCGACCACGCATCCGTCACCTTCACCCCCGGCGAGAAGATTGGCCTTGTCGGCCGCAATGGCGCCGGCAAGTCATCCTTTTTCGGGCTTCTCAACGGCACGCTGCACGAAGACAGCGGCGAATTCTCGATTCCCGCTGCATGGAAGATGGGCCAGGTCGCGCAGGAGATGCCGGAGACCGAGCAGAGCGCGACCGATTTCGTAATCGAGGGTGACACCATACTGCTCGCCGCGCAGGCCGAAGTAGCCGCCGCTGAGGCCAGCGACGATGGGATGCGCATGGCGCACGCCTACATGGCCGTGCACGACGCTGGTGCACACGATGCCCCCGCACGTGCCCAGGCGCTGATCCTGGGCCTTGGCTTCAGTGCTGCGCAGCTTAGCCAGCCGGTCAACAGTTTCTCCGGCGGCTGGCGCATGCGACTGCAGCTGGCGCGCGCGCTCATGTGCCCGTCGGACCTGCTGCTGCTCGACGAACCGACCAATCACCTCGACCTCGACGCGCTGGTCTGGCTGGAAGCCTGGCTCAAGCGCTATCAAGGAACCCTGGTAGTAATCAGCCACGACCGCGAATTCCTCGACGCCGTGACGCAGGTGACGGTGCACGTCGACAACGCCAAGCTCGTGCGTTACGGCGGCAACTACAGCAAGTTCGAAGACATGCGTGCTGAGCAGCTCGTGCTGCAGCAGGCCGCGATGGCGAGGCAAGTGGAAAAGATCGCCCACCTGCAGAAATTCATCGACCGTTTCAAGGCCAAGGCCTCGAAGGCGAAGCAGGCGCAGAGCCGGGTCAAGGCGCTCGAACGCATGGAGAAGATCGCACCAGTGCTTGCCGACGCAGAGTTCACCTTCGAGTTCAAGGAGCCGCTCAACGTCCCGAACCCGCTGTTGTCGATGCTGGACACGAGCTTCGGCTACCCGGCGCCGACCGGCGCACTGCCGGGCACGCCGCCCACGGTCATCGTGCGGGGCATCAACCGATCCGTGCTGGCCGGGCAGCGCATCGGCATCCTCGGTGCCAACGGCCAGGGCAAGTCCACGCTGGTGAAGACGGTGGCGCACGCACTGGCGCCGATTGCTGGCGAAATCAGCGAAGGCAAAGGCCTGAACATCGGCTACTTCGCACAGCAGGAACTCGACGTGCTGCGTCCGCTCGACACGCCGATGGAACACATGATCCGCCTTGCCAGGGACACGCCGCCGCACATGCGCGCGCCCGGCCAGAGTGGCACCGAACAATCGCTTCGCACCTTCCTCGGCACCTTCAACTTCAGTGGCGACATGGTCCATCAGGCGGTCAACACGATGAGCGGCGGGGAAAAGGCGCGGCTCGTGTTGTGCATGATCGTGTGGCAGCGCCCCAATCTGCTGCTGCTCGACGAGCCTACCAACCACCTCGACCTGGCCACACGCGAAGCGCTAGCGATGGCGCTCAACGAATTCGAAGGCACGGTGATGCTGGTCAGTCACGACCGGGCCCTGCTGCGCGCCGTATGTGATGAGTTCTGGCTGGTCACCAAGGGCGGCGTCGAGCCCTTCGACGGCGATCTGGACGATTACCAGCAATTCCTGCGCGACGAAGCCCGTCGCATGCGCGAGGAGGCTGCCGCAGAGCAGAAGGTCATCGCCTGAGAGACCCCCAGGCGGGCGGCGGGTGTTGCATGGGAGGCGAAGCGCGGACGTTCGCCAAGGGGCTTCAGCAATCGTGCGGACAAGCGCGCTCCAGTGCAAGATGTCGGCCACCTTCGGCCGGTCGATGCCGCCGCATACATCGTTGACAACCGGTGCCGCGCAGTCGTTCTTGGCACCCTGCCACCGCGTCTCGCTGAAGAGGCCACCGGCGGCACGGGTTTAATGTATCGAACAGGTGCTTTTTGAGCGGGGGATGAACGGCATCATCGCATCCAGCCGTGGCTCGTAACCCTAACTCGCTGTGGCCGCCACATTCGCTGTAGCCGCCACATCGGCCCGCGCCTTATGCAATTTTTTGTAACTGTCGATCAGGCGGTGGTGCCTATCGAGACCCTCCAGTTTCATACTCGTTGGCGTTAAGCCATAGAAGCGCACGCTGCCGCCCACTGACCCCATTACCGCGTCCATCCGAGCCTCGCCAAACATCCGACGGAAGTTGACCGCGTAATCGTCCAGTTCCAGGTCGTCATCGAGCAGCACCTCCAGCACCACATTCAGGGCCTGGTAAAACAATCCGCGCTCGACCGTGTTGTCGTTGTACTGCAGGAACGCTCCCACCAGCTCTTGCGCCGCCTCAAATTGCTGCAAGGCGAGATGAATCAGCAGTTTCAACTCGAGAACTGTTAGCTGCCCCCAGCCCGTATTCTCGTCAAATTCGATGCCGATCAAAGTGGCAATATCGGAGTACTCATCTAGTTCACTGTTATCCAGACGCTCAAGCAATGCTACCAGGGCGGCATCATCCAGGCGATGCAAGTTCAAAATATCGGCGCGGAACAACAGCGCCTTGTTTGTGTTATCCCAGATCAAATCCTCTACCGGGTAAACTTCCGAATAACCGGGCACTAAAATCCGGCAGGCTACGGCGCCCAGTTGGTCATACACCGCCATGTACACCTCTTTGCCCATGTCCTCGAGAATTCCGAGCAACGTTGCGACTTCTTCCGCATTGGAGTTTTCACCCTGACCAGAAAAATCCCACTCAACAAACTCGAAATTCGCTTTGGCGCTAAAAAAACGCCACGACACCACACCGCTGGAATCAATGAAGTGCTCAACAAAGTTATTTGATTCAGTCACGGCGTTACTGACAAAGGTGGGCTGAGGTAATTCGTTCAGACCTTCAAAACTGCGCCCCTGTAGCAATTCCGTTAGACTCCGTTCCAGCGCCACCTCGAAGCTCGGGTGTGCGCCGAACGAGGCAAAGACACCGCCTGTCCGCGGGTTCATCAAGGTGACGCACATCACCGGGTAGGTCCCACCCAGCGACGCATCCTTTACCAGCACCGGAAAGCCCTGCTCTTCCAACCCCTGAATCCCGGCGAGAATGCTGGGGTATTTCGCCAGCACATCGTGCGGCACATCAGGCAATGCGATTTCACCTTCCAGAATTTCACGTTTTACCGCCCGTTCGAAAATTTCGGAAAGACATTGCACCTGCGCTTCGGCCAGCGTATTGCCGGCACTCATGCCATTGCTGACAAACAGGTTTTCGACCAGGTTGGACGGAAAATACACCACTTCGCCGTCCGACTGCCGCACATACGGCAGCGAACAGATACCGCGCTGCACATTGCCGGAGTTGGTGTCGTACAGATGCGAGCCATACAACTCGCCGTCGGGATTATAAATTTGCAGGCAGTACGCATCCAGAATTTCAGCCGGCAGCGCATCCTCAGGGCCCGGCTTGAACCAGCGCTCGTTCGGGTAATGTACAAATGCCGCATTGGCGATGTCTTCGCCCCAAAACGCACCGCCATAGAAGTGGTTGCAATTCAGGCGCTCGATAAACTCTCCCAACGCCGACGCCAGCGCGCTTTCTTTGGTCGCTCCCTTGCCATTGGTGAAACACATCGGCGAGTGCGCATCGCGGATATGCAGCGACCACACATTGGGAACGATATTGCGCCACGAAGCGATTTCAATCTTCATGCCCAAGGCCGCCAGATTTCCCGACATATTGGCGATGGTTTGCTCCAACGGGAGATCCTTGCCCACAATATAGGTGCTGGTGTCAGAAGCCGGCTTCAACGTCAACAACGACTGAGCATCGGCATCGAGGCTCTCTACCTCTTCAATTAAAAATTCGGGTCCGGCTTGCACCACTTTTTTCACCGTACAACGGTCAATAGAGCGCAAAATACCCTGGCGATCTTTCTCCGTGATATCCGGCGGCAACTCAACCTGAATCTTGAAAATCTGTTGGTACCGGTTTTCCGGATCAACAATATTATTCTGCGACAGGTGGATATTTTCGGTAGGAATATTGCGAGTTACACAGTACAACTTCACAAAGTAAGCCGCGCACAAGGCCGATGAGGCGAGAAAATAATCAAAGGGACCAGGCGCCGAGCCATCGCCCTTATAACGGATAGGCTGGTCGGCCACTACCGTGAAGTCGTCGAACTTGGCTTCAAGGCGTAGCTTATCGAGAAAGTTGACTTTAATTTCCATGGGGGATCCTGAAAATGGTGCCCAAAAATGACATAGCCGCTATTATGCGTCGCCAAGTGCAGTTGCTGTTGCAGATCGCTATTGTTGCTAGCGGTGTCCATTGAAGCGCTAATGTTGTCCGTTACTTCTGCCTGGCGTCGCTTTGTCCCCGGAGCACGAACTCACTGCCCGGAGCGCCTGTCAAAGCGCAGACGATAACGCTCTCACCGCCATCAATATGACCAGTGGTGAAGGCCGTCGAAGACACCCAACGTGCCAGATTGCCTGGCGTTTTTGGTCTGCGCGCTGAGATGTCCGCCGTCCGAGATCAAAAAAATGACCTCTGGTATTTGCGCTTGCTGCCGCTTCAGGCCAGTGCGCTAATCGCACGCCTCGACAACCGCACTAGCCAAATTCGCGGACACGCCGAACGCGCTAGCACAATCGACGGACATCCTGCCGCTCATCCCCTGCTGAAACGCAGCGGATGACAGAATTGGCAATCCGGCGTCCTAGCCTCACGTGGCGGGGCTACGCCAGTTCTCGCCAAAAACCGTGAACATGATTAGCAGAAACTGTGAACAGCAACACCTTGCCGCAATGATACGCGACGCTCGGGCTCGCTAGCAGTTATAGCAGGACCCGCGGATCGGGACCGATCCAGATCGTTGGTCCCGGTTCGAACGGCTGCTTTGGAGAAATCCGGCCGACTGCTGTGGGTCGAGGCCGTGTGAAAACACAGGTGTATGCGATGCTCGAAAGAGGCAACCCTTCAGATCGCGCTGTATCGGCTTGGTTGTACCTTGGGACGGGTAAAGCGAAACCCGAAAGCCGAGTGCTTTTGCGTTTTCACACGGCCTCGGTCGGCTACAGTCTGACGCGCGACCCGCGGCCTTGAAGCTCACACGTGCGCGGGACGACGGGCAAGGTTCGGCCACAACCCGTCGTTCACACGCGTCGCCGGTCGGACGTTCAGGCGTCGGCTTCGCCCCGCAACCAGCCATCCGCTTGTTAACGACGAGCGCCCCATGATCGGCCTTTGCCGCCGTTCGCACATCCTGTGCTTGCACGTCTGCTAACCAGGAAGCAAGAGCGTGAGAATGTGGCTAGGCAGAAACCTGGTCTCGGCAACAGTCTGCAAGATTGCAATTCAAGATTTGCCTCAGCGTTTGGTGGATCATCGTTGTATCCCTTTCGGATACAACAGGATCGTCCTATCAGCGAAGCGGTGGAACATACCAAAATCGTAGCCACTATCTGCGGATGGTGAAATCGCGCTTTAGGTGCGCATTTCCGATGTCTTGACTGCAGTAACGTAGTAAGAAGCGGCAACCAACGGCTATGAAATGCTAAGGATCGACGAAGTCACGGATAGCGAAGGTTTCCCCGAGCGATGCGATGTCGCGGTAATTGGCGGCGGAATTATTGGCGTCAGCACCGCTTATGAACTGGCGCGACGCGGCGTCCAGGTGGCTCTGCTCGAAAAGGGCGTCATCGGCTGCGAGCAGTCGGGGCGCAATTGGGGCTGGGTGCGTCAGCAGAACCGCGACCTCCATGAGTTGCCGCTCGCGATGCAGAGCCTCAAGCGCTGGAGCGAACTAAGCGAAGAACTGGGCGAGGACATTGGGTTTCGTAAGGCGGGCATCCTGTACGGCACGGAGCATCAATCGGACATCGCGCAGTGGGAATCGTGGCTTGCCCGCGCCCGGGAAGTCGGCTTTAACAGCGAGATCCTCAGTGCGCGCGCACTGGCAGCGCGCATTCCGTCCGGACGCGCGAAGTGGGCTGGAGGGCTGTGGTCTGGCACGGACGGCCGCGCCGAGCCGTCGACAGCCGCGCCTGCGATTGCTCGCGGCGCGCAAGGTCTCGGCGCGATGGTGTATCAGAACTGCGCGGTACGAAGTCTCGACACGAGTGCTGGGCGTGTCTCTGGCATCTGGACGGAGCGCGGCCGGCTCGCAGCCGACACCGTCGTTCTCGCGGGAGGCGCCTGGAGCGCGTTGTTCTGCCAGCATCACGGCATCGATCTGCCCTCCATCAACGTGATGGGAACGGCGTTGCGAACCGCTGAGGCGCCGGGGGTCATCGAAGGCTGTTTCTCCGGGCCTAACTTCGCGCTGAGGAGGCGGTTGGACGGCGGCTACACCATCGCTGTTCCCGGCTACGGACGCGTGGAACTCGCGCCGCAAAACCTGCGGCATTCGGTGAAGTTCCGCACCATGTTCCGCAGCAAGCTGAAGAAAAAACTGAAGATTCGCGTCGGTGCCAGCTTCTTCCACGGACCGGAGGCAAGCGCAACCTGGCGCGACGATGACGTCTCGCCGTTCGAAGAAACGCGGGTGTTGGATCCCCGGCCTGATACCGAATGGCTCGAACGTGCCCTGCAAAATGTGTCCAGCGTGCTTCCCGAGCTGGCGGGCCTGCGGATCGCTCACGCATGGGCGGGCGCGATCGACACGACGCCGGACCTCGTTCCCGTCATCTCGAAGGTTAATGCGAAACCCGGTCTCGTGATCGCATCCGGCTTCAGCGGACACGGCTTTGGACTAGGGCCAGGCGCAGGGGTTCTCGTGAGCCGGCTGGTAATGGACGAGGCGCCGCAGTTCGACATTAAACCCTACAGACTGGCCCGCTTTTCCGACGGAACAAAACTGAGCAGCCCCGAAATGATGTGAGTCGAGGCCGCGGGCGGGCTATCGCGGCAACCCACTTCGGGAGATTGAACCTCCAGCACGATTCAACTGTATTGATTAACGACCGTTGCAATTCTAAAAGTGGCCGGAGATCTTGATTGACCTCGTATGACGGAGAAGGGTCGACTTCCGCCGGCAGCGGAACGATCAACGGCGGCCAACTCGGCGGCTCGGCGTCGGACCGAGTTCGGCCATGTGCGGTCGCTGGGTAGTGCGACAGCTCAGCCGCTCCAACGTCTTATCGCCTTCGTCAACAGCCGCTCAA
>NZ_JAWRXV010000808.1:0-271 GCF_046534875.1 Paraburkholderia sp. SIMBA_054
CTTGCAGCTCGGGCAGAGAATGCCCGCGGCATTGCTACCTTCGTATCCCACGGCCGTACCTACGCCATGCCGTTTGCGGTGTTTGGGACACAAAATAAGTGCGCCCGTTGCGATCATGGAAAAGGGGTAGGGAGCGCCTTCGGCAATACCGTGCTTGTCAAGGGGCCAAACGGGATGTTCGGAATCCAGTGTGTAGGAGACGGTATATTCCGAGACTGGAATAGGCAGCTTGCGTTTGTCCTGCTTACGTGGACGACCGTGATCATCGGTG
>NZ_JAWRXV010000809.1:0-271 GCF_046534875.1 Paraburkholderia sp. SIMBA_054
TCGGATTTGGTCACGGCCTCGTTCATGACGATCGAGACGCAGCCGTTCGGCGAGATGACGTCCTTCACGAAGAAGGCCGTTTCCGACATCATCGGTCCCCAGCCCGCTTCATACCAGCCGACCGTGCCGTCATCGAACAACACTTGAAGATGGCCGTAATTATACATGTCCGGCTTGATCTCGTCGGAGAGGCGCAATCCCATGCCGCGCACTTCCACCGGCTTGGCGTCAGTGATCTGGCACATGACGTCCACATAATGCACCCCACAAT
>NZ_JAWRXV010000810.1:0-271 GCF_046534875.1 Paraburkholderia sp. SIMBA_054
GTTGCGCCTGATCTCCTCCACCAGCCACTGCATCTGGTCGATCGTGCCGCCCTTGCCATCGGGCCAGCTGCGCCATTGCTTGCCGTAGACCGGGCCGAGCTCGCCGTTCTCGTCGGCCCATTCGTCCCAGATGCTGACCTTGTTGGCGGTCAGGTAGGCGATGTTGGTGTCGCCCTGCAGGAACCACAGCAGCTCGTGGATGATCGAGCGCAGGTGCAGCTTCTTGGTGGTGACCAGCGGGAAGCCCGCGCCGAGGTCGAAACGCATCTGG
>NZ_JAWRXV010000811.1:0-271 GCF_046534875.1 Paraburkholderia sp. SIMBA_054
TTCACGCGCATCAGGCCGGCGAGGCGGCCGAGAATGCGGCCGCGCTCCGCCGCCTTGATGCCGTTCCACACTTTCAAAGCGGCGCGCGCTGCGATAACCGCTGTGTCGACGTCGGCCGCGCTGCCTTGGGCCACATGCGCGATCGGCTCTTCGGTGGCCGGATTGATATCGACGGAATATTCGCCTGTGCCCGGCGGCAACCGCTTGCCGTCGATCAGCAGATCATGGCGCCTGAGGTCGGTGTCAGTGTCCATCGTAAAGCTCCTTGCAT
>NZ_JAWRXV010000132.1:0-5978 GCF_046534875.1 Paraburkholderia sp. SIMBA_054
CTGAACGCGATGGTCAAAGCCGGCAGGCCGTGGGACGCATCGTTTCATGGGACGGACCTCAAAAATGCTTGACCTCCCGGGCGCAAATGGTCGAACTGGTGAAGGCCGGGCGCACGCCAGAGGAACTGGAAAAGGAGTTCGAGCCGACCGCGCAGACCATCTACAACTGGGTGGTGTGGCACAGGCCGGTCGCGACGCGGGCGTGCGTCATGACGGGCTGACCACAACCGAGCGGCAGGAGCTTTCGCGGCTGCGTCGTGAGAATCGCCAACTGAAGATGGAAAGAGACATTCTCTCTCAGGCGGCCGCCTGGTTCGCCCGCGAGACCGGAGCCGTACCGCCGAAGGGTACGGATTCATGAAGGCGAACCAGGTCCGCTGGCCCATTGCCGCAATGGCACGGCTGCTGGCAGTCTCGACCAGCGGCTACTACGCGTGGCTGGTGCGTGAGCCATCAACACGCTCGTGTAGCGACGCGCAGCTGCTTGCGCGCATCCGTACGCTGCATGCGAGCTCGCGCGGCACGTATGGGGCGCCGCGCGTCCACGCGCAGCTTGCGCGTGAGGGCGTGCACGTGGGACGCAAGCGCGTGGCGCGCCTGATGCGCATCGCGGGTCTGTGCGGCGCAAGCCGACGGCGTTGGCCATGTACCACGCGGCAACGTGCGCGGGCACGGCGTGCGCCGGATCTGGTCCGCCGGCACTTCAGTGCCGAAGCGGCGAACGTGCTGTGGGTGGCCGATGCCACCTACGGTACGCCCAGCCAGCGTAGCCCGCCCGTACTGGGGGTGAAGCTGCTTGAGCATGTCTGGAATGCAGGACTCCGGAGAAGTTGACTTTGCAGTACCGGGGCATGCCCTTTCTCTGCTGCGAGAGGAAGTGAGCCGAAGCGGCGGTGACTTGCCGACACTGGCAAGGTGACGTAGTCCGTGGGAAACGGGGCTTGCGGCGAAGCGGTTACGCCAAGATGAGCCTCCAGGCTGAGCATGGGACGGTTGAGGAACACGAACCTGTTAAACCGCATCTGAGGGTTGAAGTGTCACCCCTGCCCACACCGCTTTATGGGCAGGACGCGAGCTGTTGCCGGTCACACGTATGGCCCGGCGGCACGATTGCTGACTGGATATGTAGCCCGTTTGCAAGGAATCACGGGGAGCGCGCAGCTAGACCGTGGTGTTCGCGACGACTTGCGGCAAGCAAGGATAAAGACTGCGACAGGCAACCTCGCCCATGCGTTGAGTCCAGCATGTGAACTGGGGAAGGTCTGCACGGATGCCAAGGGAGTGCGCCCCCGATGACGTGCAGACTGGCGGAGCCTCCGTAGTAGTCCGAGGTCGGGAAAGCCGGCTACATGGCGAAGGGAGGCAGTTGAAGTGGTTTGCGGGGTTGATTAACTGACCATAGTGAGGTGAAGACCTTTGATAATCAGTGAAATGCAAAGCAAACTGGCGACATGGTCGACGGAGAACAAAGAACGCAAGTTTGATCGACTCCTGAGACTGATTGCCGACAGGGATTGGCTGAGTGAGGCGGCTCGTATCACGCTGGCATCCAGCGGAGCCCGCACGCCGGGCGTGGATGGTGTCGACAAGCGCATGATGGAAGCACATCTCCCTCATGAACTCGCGACGATACGCGAAGAACTGTTGGCGGGCTCGTATAGTCCGCTGCCCGCGCGACGCGTGTATATACCCAAAGCGAATGGCAAGCTCAGGCCTCTCGGCATTCCGACGGTGATTTCATAATGCACCTCTCACAGTTGAGTGTGGGAATGTTGCGGCTTCAGGTGGTTTGACGTGCGTACCCAGTCCCGCAGTTGCTGCTCCTTGGCGGGATTCAGCGTGATCCACCACGGTCCCCGCCCGTCGAGCTTGCGGGCCTGGACGACTTCGCGCTCGATCCAGTAATAGACGACGTACGTACTGATGCCCAACCGGTGAGCGAGCTGCTGTACCGTGAGCTCGTCCGGCTGCTTGAAGCAGGTTGCTTCAATTCCGTACCGGTAACGGATCCATTTGACCATTTCAAGCGTGAACGATTTGCCAGAGGCGCTGCGCAGGCCTTCCTGATTGAGGTGTGCAACGATTTTCCGGTCAGGCAGATGCAGAGATAGTACGCGCACCCGCTCGACGAACGCGGCGGGGTAACGCATTGCGTCGGCAGCTGGCTTTGGCAGGGTCCACAGTGATGTCAGTACACGCGCTGCCCTGCCAGCGGATGTGCAGCACGGCTTGTCTCGTGGCGGACAGTTTCTCGACGGTGATGTCCCGGATGAGCAGTCGCAACATACGCTTGCGATCCTTGGCCGAGGTTGTGGGCGCACGCCAGAGGCGCGGCAGATTGCGCGCCAGCGCGAGGACCTGGGCCTTCTGTTCGGACGTGGCGACACGGGTCTTCTGGCTCTGGAACCGGGTGGCTTCGGTCCTGGTCGCCTCGAGGCGAAGCATCGCGTCATTCCACCGGCGCTCGAGGGTACCCGCGACCAGACGGTTGGCCGGGTCGCATTCCTGATAGCGCCGTTCGGCGAGCGCGGCATCATACCCGGCGCGTTCGATGCGCATATCCCACTGACGCATGATGGCGTGATCGCGTTGCTCGAGTTCGTTCAGGGCGGTCACAGCGAGTTTGAGTTCGGCTGGCCGCAGGGCGGTGAGTAAAGCCTCACCAATTGCATTGTCAAGCAGGTCGCCGCGCATGCTCATGCAATCGGTGGTGGCCAAACCCTCGCGGCGGCGAGCACTGCACAGGTACAACGGATAAAGACCGCCGTTGCCCTGGTAGCGAACGGTCAGCGCCCGACCACAGCAGCCGCATATCAGCAGCCCCTGAAGCAGCGCCAGTCCTTCACGTGCCGCACCACTGAGCACGGTACCTTCGCCGTTGGTCCGGTTGCTTGCCAGGCGTGCCTGGTTGCGCTCGAATTCCTCCGGGGTGATGTATCCTTCGTGATGGTCGGGCAGATGGACACGCCAGTCCGCCTTCGGAACCGGCTGCACGCGCTTATGTACCTCTCCCTGAGGCGTGATGCGCTGGCGATACTGATATCGTCCAAAAACATAGACGCCCGCATACGATGGATTCCTGATCAATCCGAGCACGCGTTCGTGACTCAGGCGTCCCCAGATGAGTCGACCTGCCCAGGCACCTCCATAGGCGCGCTTGGGAAAGCGCAGACCATCTTCGGCAAAGCGCTTGACGACCGCGTATGCGCTGCCGGTCTCCTGAAACAGACGGAATGCCAGTTGCACGGCGCCCCGCACTTCGTTATCGGGATCCAGGACGATGCGGCCGTCATCGTCATAGCACAAGCCGACCGGCAGCGGAAAGCGCAACTCACCCTTCTGTGCCTTGTTCAGCTGTAAGCGATCCATTATCGCCGCCCCTCTGTGTAGTAGACAGGCGCGTTGATTCGTGGAGTGAATATGCTGCGAATCAGTTCTGGGAGGGCGGCATCCGCCAAGGCACGAGCGCTTCGTAGTCGTCGGCGGTCTTTGCCAGAGGCAGGCGCTCGAACAGCCAGGTCAGGTAGCGGTATGGATCGATACCATTGGCCTTGCAGGTTTCAACGAGACTAAAGAGATTTGCGCTGGCATGTGCGCCGGCAACCGTATCTGCGAACAGGAAGCCCTTGCGTGCAACGACAAACGGGCGAATGGAATTTTCACAAGGATTGTTCGATACCGGCCAGTCGCCGTTCTCCAGGTAGCGCACCAGCTTCGGCCACTGCTCACGCAGATAGCGCAGTGCCCTGCCAAGCAGGCTCTGGGGCGGCACCCCTGGAGACTGCTCGATCATGAGATCCTTGATGACCTGGAGTACGCGGGCGCTATAGTGTTGCCGCAAGCGCTGACGCCGGTCTGCATTCCACGTTTTACTGCGTGCCTCGGCGGCAAACAACTTGCCAAACAGTTTGATGAAGCGTGTTGCGAGCAGATCTGGCGTACGTGCCGCCTTGGGAACATTTTCCTCGGCCTTAACGAAGTAACGTCTCGCGTGAACGAGGCAACCAAGGTGCACGAGCTTGTACCGCTCGGCGATACCGTTATAAGCCTCATAGCCATCGGTCATCAGCGCGGCGCCTTCCTGCACGCCAGCGAACAGCCTGTCGGCCAGCTTTGCCCCACGACCCGGCGTGTAGGTATAGCAACAGATCGGGATTCCCGTGCCTGTCATCTGACACCACAGGTAGCTCTTCGTCTGTGGCTTGCGCCCTTTCTCCTTGAGGACCTGGAAGGTCGTCTCGTCAGTGAGGATCACCGCTGCCTCTAGCAGCGCGTCACGCATCAGGTTAATGACTGGCTGCGTTGCGAGGCCGGCCTTAACCATGCTGGCTGCGATTGTGTTTGACGAGATATCACCACCGAAGCGGCGAAGCAGGGCAGCCTGACGATACAACGGCATGCCAAACTGGAATTTGCCCGCCGCGATCCAGGCAAGTGCAGATTCGGTCAGGAGTCCTCGTGGGATGATACGTGGTGGCGCCGGTGTGACCTTGATGCCCAGATCACAGCACGGGCATGCATACTTGACCCGCTGATGCTGGATCACGCGTAGCTGCTCAGGAATCACGTCGAGCTGCTCGCTGATTTCCACGCCGAACTCGACCAGGGCATGGCCGTCGTTGCTACAGAAACGCTCGGCCTCCGGAAGTTCGTGCCGGCGGATCTCGCGGGGCAGCCCGGGATCGAGCGGCTTGCGGTGGCCGCGCTTTTTGCGCGTATGCGCACCGACCTTCGTTTCGGGCGTATGTTCCTGGGCGGGTGCCGCATTCGCGCCAAGCGCCTCAGCTTCGTTGAACAGCCCGAACTGTTCCGAGTCCCGTGCTTCGCTCCTTGCACCAAACAGCTCACGCCGGTAGGCACGCAGCCGTTCCTCGGCCAGGTCGCGCTCCGCGCTCACCAGACGCAGCATGCTGCGGGTTTCCTCGTGCTCGCGCTCAAGGGTGGCATACGCCTCGCGCATGGCGAGTAACGCATTGAGCTCGTCGGCGGAGATCGTGATCTGGGCGGGCATGCCGGATTAGACCATGCATGCCCGCCCATGTTCAGCTCACGCGCAAATATTCCTCCCGTGGATGTCGGCGGATCGCAGTGATGTCATCGCCTTCGAGCAGCGCGTGCAGCGACGCTGGCGTCAATGCTACGACCTCGGTCTTCCTGTCGGGCCAGATGAAACGGCTTGTTTCAAGGCGCTTCGTCATCAGCCAGAAACCACTACCATCCCAACCGATGATCTTGACCCTGTCACGGCGGCGGTTTCCGAAGATATAAAGAGAGGAGTCCATCGGGTTCAGATGCATGGCCTGCTCGACGAGAATCGACAGGCTGTTCATGCCGTAGCGGAAATCGACGGGATCGCGGTGCAAGTAGACTTTCAGGCTTTCGTCGAAGCGGAACACGGCATCCTCCCGAGCATCTGGACTACGGTGGTTAGTTCCTCGACGCTTGCTTCCCCGATGTCAAACTCGACACCATTGGAAAGGCGCACATGCAACGCGAGCGCCATCACCGGCACCGCAGGTGGCGGTGGATGCGCCGACGACACCGCAACGACGGGCACAAATGGCGAAGGTGCCGAAGTCTGCACCACCGGCTTGATCAAATCCGGGCGTCCGTCCGATACGCTGTCGATTATCTCGCCCGCGGACGGTGGGAAATCGTGCTCCCTGGCAACGGTGTCCTGCGGTGTCGGCGCATTGTTTTTTTCACGCTCAAGCAGATATTTCGTGATCCACTTGCGCAGCAGGTTGGCGTTCACTCCATGCTCCTGCGCCAGGCGGGCAACCGACACGCCTGAGCACAGCGCCGCCTCGATGAGTGCGCGCTTGCCTTTCTCGTCGTACTGCCGCCGTCCGTCGCGGCTCTGACGCACCACTTTCAACTCTGAGTTTTTTTCGGCCATAGGTAAGCCCCCGGCAATGTCACCTTGAACCGACAGGACGAGGAAGCGACGATCGTGTCCACCTATTTTTTAAGTGGAC
>NZ_JAWRXV010000812.1:0-271 GCF_046534875.1 Paraburkholderia sp. SIMBA_054
TCGACAGTTGCGCGCTGTCGAACTTCGATACGACAGCGGGCGGCGCCACGAACCCCTTGTCGACGACGCCGATCGGCCAGTTGCACTCGAACTTCGCGTGCGCGACGCAGCCGTTCACGATCAACGCCGGCAGTACCCGCACGTTCGGCTGGAGCCTGAAGTACAGCAGTTAGCGTTAGCGTTGTTCTTCGTTCGTCTTTGCTACGGTGGGTCGATGACCGGATACTAGCGGGCTCTGCATCGTCGGATCATCGGCGGGCTCACGATGCAC
>NZ_JAWRXV010000813.1:0-271 GCF_046534875.1 Paraburkholderia sp. SIMBA_054
GCTGTTATATCATGCCGGGTGGCATCGACCCGCACACCCATCTGCAAATGCCCTTCATGGGGACCTATTCTTCCGACGACTTCGATACTGGAACGGCGGCTGCCCTTTCCGGCGGGACGACGATGGTGGTCGATTTCGTGCTGCCGGATTCTGAGGGCAATCTGCGCGACGCGCTTCAGGAGTGGTTCCAGAAGGCTGGCAAGTCGCGCACCGATTATTCGTTCCACATGGCGATTACCGGCTGGAACGAGCGCACGTTCAAGGAAATGGC
>NZ_JAWRXV010000814.1:0-271 GCF_046534875.1 Paraburkholderia sp. SIMBA_054
CTCAAGCTCATCCGCGAGGAAACGCATGGCCGGCTCCTGCAGGAATCGCAGACCGATTTTCTGACGCGTCTTGGCAATCGCAGATGGTTCTTCGAGGAAGGCGAACGCGTTCTCGGCGAGGGCAGCAAGAACCGGCCGTTGTCGCTGCTCGCGCTTGACCTCGATCACTTCAAGAAGCTCAACGACCGCTACGGTCATCATGCCGGCGACGAAGTACTTAGATCGTTTGCGGAAGTGGCGCGCCGCGTGGTGAGCCACGAGGCCGTGTTGG
>NZ_JAWRXV010000815.1:0-271 GCF_046534875.1 Paraburkholderia sp. SIMBA_054
CGCGCCCTCAGCAGATCTTCCATTGCGGATGCAATTCTTCCCTCCTTTACCGCTTGCGCGACATGAGAATCAAACCACTTAACAAAGCCATCTTCGAGATTGTTTCTTATATCAACTATACTTTTTGAACGATAGCTTTGATAAAGAACATCTAGCGGCAGATTATCTGATGGAGAAGATCTTTCTGCCATTGAAAACAATTCGTTATAGCTTAACTCTTCCAACCTTCTTCGGCGATATCGATTATAGATTTCTTCATCGTATTTTTTGT
>NZ_JAWRXV010000816.1:0-271 GCF_046534875.1 Paraburkholderia sp. SIMBA_054
CTTCTTTTTTTATTTTACCACAAATTTCTACACAAAAGTCCCTTCTATCCTTTTAAGAATTAGTTAGTATTCTAAATTCCTTACATTTTTTAAAAATAAATTCAAAAAAAATGTGCGAACCCTATATAAAACATCGAATATATTAAGTGTCTACACACAGGAAATAAAATACTTAAAAAACAACAAAATAAGTATAAAAAATAACAAACAGTGACATCGCGCGGTATTTTTATTTATTCGACACTTTTTTATGTAAATTTAACTTTTTATT
>NZ_JAWRXV010000133.1:0-5941 GCF_046534875.1 Paraburkholderia sp. SIMBA_054
TGTTAGCCGCTTTCTTTTGCCTACTTTTCTTTGCGGCGGCAAAGAAAAGTAGGTGCCGCCCCGCACAGGGGCGACGCTTGAACGGGTAAGTCATCACGCGGATGCCGGCGCAAAGGCCAAAACACCGAACGGCGACGCTTGAAATACGAAGGCAAAACGCGGATGCCAGCGAATAAAACAAAACCACCACCCAGCGTCGCAGACAAAACAAAACCTTCAATCAATAGGCCGCCCAGCCGTCTCACGAACAAACGGCAACGCCAACAAAGAAACCAAACCACATCCAATCAGATACCAGGCCGGCGCAAGCGTACTCCCGGACAACTGAATAAGCCACGTAGCAAAGAACTGCGCAAAACCACCAAAAATCGACACCCCAAGACAATAAACAATCGACATCCCAGTAGCGCGAATCTCGCGCGGAAACATCTCAGGCAGCATAACGATATTAGGCACGGCCGTGAACGCAACAAGCACGCCGAGCACGGCAACAACGGAAAGCAAAACCGGCACCGTAGGCACAGCATTAATAACCATAAACGCAGGATAAACAGCCGCAATCAACAGAACCCGAGAAACCCAAAGCACCCGCTTACGTCCATATCGATCGGACAACGACCCAGCAAACGGCGAGCAGATCACCGTAACAAAAGCAGCCGTCCAGGAAGCCCACAACGCCAGCGACATCGGCAGATGGAGAATCTTGATCGCGTAGGTAGAAAGATAAAACAGCACGATATAGTTCGCGGCCGTGCCGCCAATCGTCGTCACAACACCCGTCACAATCGAACCCATATGCGTGCCGAAAATCTCACGCACAGGCTTCGCAACCGTCGCGGCTTCGAGAGCAGGCGAATGATCTGAAGACGCCGGCAACGGCAACGTTTCATCCAGATGGCGCCGGATATACACGCCGATCGGCCCCATCGCCATACCGATCACAAACGGCACACGCCAACCCCAGCTTTCGAGCGCATGCGTCGACAGCATTGCGGCCAACGCGACGCCAAGCAGCGAACCGACCACCGTATTCAAACCCTGACTCACGAACTGCCAGCTGCCATAAAAACCGCGCGTACGATCGCTGCCGTACTCCATCAAGAGCGACGTCGACGCACCGATCTCGCCGCCCAGCGCAAAGCCCTGAATCAGCCGCGCAAGAATCACAAGCACGGGCGCAGCGAGCCCAATCGACGCATACGTCGGTGCAAACGCGATGATCGCCGAGCCCAGCGTCATCAGCCACAACGTCAGGCTCATCGCCGCCTTGCGGCCCGCACGGTCCGCATACGCGCCAAGCACCACGCCGCCCACCGGCCGCATGATGAACCCGACACCAAACGTGCCGACCGCGAGCATCAGTTGCGCAAGCTGCCCTTCGACAGGAAAGTACAGCTTGCCGATGATCGTCGCGAAGAAGCTGTAGATCGTGAAGTCGAAGAACTCGAGGCCGTTGCCAAGCGTGATCGCAGCGATCGCTTTCGCGTGGCTCGCGCGCTGCCGCTGTACACCGCTCGTTGAAATGCTGTCGTCCGACGTGGAAGTCGTTGCGGCTGTGTAAGTCATATCCGTCTCCCGGATGCGTCAGACGAGAAATGATTGCGCGAGACGCACCCAATACGCGGCACCCGTCGCGAGGCAGTCGTCGTTGAAGTCGTAGCCGGGGTTGTGCACCATGCAGCCGCCCTCGCCGTCCCCGTTGCCGATGATCAGATAAGCACCCGCGCATCGTTCGAGCATGAACGCGAAGTCCTCGCTGCCCGTCAGCGGCTGCATGTTGGCGATCAGGCCATCGTCGCCGACCCAGTCGCGCGCGACCTGCGTCGCGAATGCCGTCATCTGCGCATCGTTGACGAGCACGGGATAGCGGCGCTGATAGTCGACCTCGGCACGCGCGTTGTACACCGACGCCTGTCCGTGCACGACTTCCAGAATGCGCGTCTCCAGATAGTCGCGGACTTCCGGTTTCAGCGCGCGCACGGAGAGACGCATCTCCGCCGTCTCCGGAATCACATTGGGTGCCTCGCCCGCGTGAATCGCGCCGACCGTGATGATCGCCATATCGAGCGGCGCGACGTTGCGCGACACGATGGTCTGCAACGCCAGCACGATCTGCGCGCACACGACGACGGGATCGACGGCCTTATGCGGCACCGCGCCGTGTCCGCCGCGCCCTGTCACCTTGATGATGACGGTATCCGACGACGCCATGAACGAACCCGGCAGAAAGCCGAACTTGCCCGTCGGATGACCCGGCATGTTGTGCATCGCGAACACGGCGTCGCACGGGAAGCGCTCGAACAGCCCGTCTTCGATCATTTTCTTCGCGCCGGCAAGGCCCTCTTCGGCGGGCTGGAATATCAGGTTCAGCGTGCCGTCGAACGAACGTTCCTGCGCGAGATGCTTCGCCGCGGCGAGCAGCATCGCCGTGTGGCCATCGTGGCCGCATGCGTGCATCTTGCCGGGCAGCTTGCTCGCGTACGGCAGACCCGTCTGCTCGTGGATGGGCAGCGCGTCCATGTCGGCGCGCAGGCCGAGCTTGCGCGTACCGCTGCCTACTTTCAGTTGCCCGACGACACCCGTGCTGCCCAGCCCGCGCGTCACGGTGTAGCCCCACTCGGTGAGCTTGTCGGCGACCAGATCGCCCGTCACGTGTTCTTCGTACGCAAGCTCGGGATGCGCATGGATGCGGCGTCGCAGCGCAATCATTTCTGCTTCGAGATCGGCGATGCCGGCGGGGATGACCATGGTATTCACGCTGCTGTCTCCATCGATGTCTGTGAACCCAGCATAGCCGCCTATTTTTTTGACGGGCAGGCGGGAAACGGGTACGGTGGCAACCAGTGGTTGTCACTCTCGATGCCACCTTTCATCCGCCCGACATGAAACTGCATCAACTCAGCACGCTCGCCGCCATCGCGGAGACAGGCAGCATCCGCGCCGCGGCGCGGCAACTGGGCTTGTCCCCTGCCGCCGTCACGAAGTCCGTGCGCGAACTCGAAACGGATCTCCGCGCGCCGCTGGTGATACGCGGCACATCGGGCGTCGCGTTCACCGAATACGGACGCGCGCTCGTCGTGCATGCGCGGCTCGTGCTCGGTCAGCTCGCGCGCGCCGAGGCCGAACTCGAAGCGATGCGCGGCGCGGCGGCCGGGAAGCTCTCGGTGGGCGTGACGCCGTGGCTCGCGCTGACGTTTCTGCCCGAGACGGTCAACCGCTTCAAGCAGAAAATGCCCGACGTGCAGCTGGAATTCTTCGAAGGATTATTGGCCGTCGTCCAGCCGCGTCTGCGCGACGGCAGTCTCGACTTTTCGATCGGGCGGCCGCCGCCTGCATCGCCGCAATCGGAGTTTCATAACGTGCCGCTTTTTTCGACGCATTCGGCCGTCGTCGCGCGACGCGGGCATCCGTTGTGCGAATGCCGCACGCTACACGAACTGCAAGACGCCGAATGGGTATTGAACTGGGACCCGGCGAGCCGCGAGTCGATGGCCGACAATCTGTTCCGCAAGCGCGGGATGAAGGTGCCGCACACGATCCATCTCGCGCATTCATTCGCGATCGTGCTGGGCCTGCTTCAGCAGACGGATTTCCTCAGCATCTTTCCGTGGCCGCTCGTCGAGGTGAACATCGCGAAGGAGAATCTGCGCGCGCTGCCGTTGCGCGAAGTGGTCGATGAGACGATTGTCAGCATCACATCGCGGCGCGGCGTGCCTGTCAGTCCTGCGGGCGCGTGTTTTATCGAATGCCTGCGCGAAGTGATCGACGAAGGCGCGCGGTCGCAGGATGCGGACCGCCGCCGTCTGTTTCATTCGATCGAACTGCTTTTCTAGGGTTTATTTCCCGTATCCGACGACGCCCTTGATCTCCAGAAAGTCTTCGAGTCCGAACTCGCCGTACTCGCGCCCGTTGCCCGACTGACGATAGCCGCCAAACGGCGCTTCCGGCGAGTACTCCGCGTAGTTCAGATAGATCGTGCCTGTGCGCAGCCGCTTCGCGACGGCACGCGCGCGTTCGAGCGACGCCGACTGAATATAGCCCGCGAGACCGTAGATGCTGTCGTTGGCCATTGCGACGGCTTCGTCTTCCGTGTCGTAGCCGAGAATCGACAGCACGGGTCCGAAGATTTCTTCGCGCGCGATCGTCATGTCGTGCTTCACGTGGCCGAACACGGTCGGGCGCACATAGTAGCCATCGCCCAGGCCTTCGGGACGTCCCGGTCCGCCCGCTGCTAGCACCGCGCCTTCGCGCACGCCTGCATCGATCGTCGACTGGATCTTGTCGAACTGCTGCTGGCTGATCACAGGGCCCATATCGCTCGACGGCGCGTCCGCCGGACCGACGACGAGCGCATCGGCCACTTCCTTCGCGTAGGACAACGCTTCGTCCATCCGCGCGCGCGGCACGAACATGCGCGTGGGCGCGTCGCACGATTGCCCGCTGTTATCGAAGCATGCGCGCGCGCCACGCGTGACGGCGTCGCGCAGATCGGCATCTTCGAGTATCAGGTTCGCGGACTTGCCGCCCAGTTCCTGATGCACGCGCTTGACGGTATCGGCGGCGGCTTTTGCGACTTGCACGCCTGCGCGCGTCGATCCCGTGAACGACATCATGTCGATGTCCTTGTGACGCGACATGGCATCGCCCACCACCTGCCCTTCGCCGTTGACGAGATTGAACACGCCTGCGGGCACGCCTGCTTCATGCAGGATTTCCGCGTAAAGCATCGCGCTCATCGGCGCGAGTTCCGAAGGCTTCAGGACCATCGTGCAACCTGCAGCGAGTGCGGGTGCGACCTTCGTCGTGATCTGCAACGCGGGCCAGTTCCACGGCGTGATGAGGCCGCATACGCCGACGGGCTCCTTGCGGATCAGCATGCTGCCTTTTAGCTGCTCGAAGTCGAAATGCTGCAGCGTGCGGATCATCGTTTCCAGATGCGCGGTGCCGGTCCATGCCTGCGCGTCGTGGGCGAACTGTTTTGGCGCGCCCATTTCGCGGCTGATCGCGTCGACCATGTCGTCGTAGCGCTTGCGATAGACCTTGAGGATCGCTTGCAGCAGATCGATGCGCTGTTGCACCGTGGTTTCCGAATACGTAGCGAACGCGGCTTTCGCGGCCGCGACGGCACGATCGACGTCGCCCGCACTGCCGAGCGAAATCGTTGCGAATGGTTTAGCCGTGGATGGGTCGATTACATCGAGTGTTTTGGGTTCGATCGGGTCGATCCATTTGCCGTCGATATAGAACTGCGTGGCGTGCTGCATGATGTTTTCCTCTAATTGGTCCGATACGTTACATCGACTGTTCTCGAACTACATGTCTTCAAATCGAAATTCATTGGCGAGCGTCTTTAGCTCAGACTCGCGTTTCCCAATCAACCCGCTTTGATCTGCGAATCATTCTGGAGACTTTGACATGAGCAACATTACTTTTACCCGTATCGACGTGAAGGGCCCTGGCGCTACGGGCCTGCAGCCGGCGTTGCATGATCCTGCTGATGTGATTCTCGATGGCGCTAAAGCGCCGCATGCGTTGACTGCTTTTTCTGATGCAGACAATGTGCTCACCGCTGGGGTTTGGCAGTGCGATGCTGGTACGTTGAAGTTGTCTGATCTGCCGATTCATGAAGTCTGTGTGCTCATCGAAGGCGAAGTCGTGATCACCAGCGACGATGGGCGTTCCGATCACTATAAGGCTGGTGACGCTTTTATTCTTCACAAGGGCTTCTCGGGTACGTGGCATATGCCTGTTGCTACTAAGAAGTACAGTGTTGTTTATTGCGGTTGAGGTTCTGGTTTAAACCGGCCGCGCGGTTTGTGCGCGGTTTTTTTGTGCTTGCCGTTAGGGTGGCATTCGGACTTTTTGCTGGCATCCGCGATTTGCCTTCGTGCTTCAAGCGTCGCCCCTGTGCGGGGCGGCACCTACTTTTCTTTGCCGCCGC
>NZ_JAWRXV010000817.1:0-271 GCF_046534875.1 Paraburkholderia sp. SIMBA_054
TACGAACAGTGGAATACGAGCCCGCTGCGCATGATGGAGAATTCGTTCGACAATTCGCACTTCAGCTTCGTGCACAAGTCGAACTTCGGTCTCTTCGACAATCCGAAGCCATCGAAGTACGAGTTCCGTCCGAACGAATGGGGCTTTGAGGCCGAGACGCGCGTGCCGATCCGTAACCCGCAAGCGAGCTTCCGCATCACGGGCACCACCGACGACATCACCGAGCGCCATCTGATGAACCGATGGTACTTGCCGTTCGCGCGGCGCTTCG
>NZ_JAWRXV010000818.1:0-270 GCF_046534875.1 Paraburkholderia sp. SIMBA_054
TACAGGGCGGAACGCGTGCGCTATCAGTCCGAAGTGAGGCGTGTGAGGTGCTACGGCCTACACACAGTTTGCCACCTGGGCGGCAGCGGAATATCTGGCACGGCGTGCTGCGGCGCGGACGCGTGAAGCGGGTGAGGCGTCAATTCAGAGCGTTGGCAACGAACATGAGTCACGTGGTTGCCGTGTGAAGCGTGGGACCGGTTGGGGGCCCTCAGGCAAATACAAGAGTTGGCGGTGTTAGCCGCTTTCTTTTGCCTACTTTTCTTTGCG
>NZ_JAWRXV010000819.1:0-270 GCF_046534875.1 Paraburkholderia sp. SIMBA_054
CAGCCCAGCTTGGAGCGAACGACCTACACCGAACTGAGATACCTACAGCGTGAGCTATGAGAAAGCGCCACGCTTCCCGAAGGGAGAAAGGCGGACAGGTATCCGGTAAGCGGCAGGGTCGGAACAGGAGAGCGCACGAGGGAGCTTCCAGGGGGAAACGCCTGGTATCTTTATAGTCCTGTCGGGTTTCGCCACCTCTGACTTGAGCGTCGATTTTTGTGACGCTCGTCAGGGGGGCGGAGCCTATGGAAAAACGCCAGCAACGCGGCC
>NZ_JAWRXV010000820.1:0-270 GCF_046534875.1 Paraburkholderia sp. SIMBA_054
CCGATGTCGTAGGCGTGGCCCAGGACCAGGCCGATCACCGCCCCGAACAGCGGGTTGAGCCGGAACAGCAGGGCGCCAGCGATGAAACCCAGCAGTTTTCCGTACCAGCGCATGGGGTCGGCGTAGGGGGGACAGGGCCCGCAATTCTACGCCAGCTGCGGCCGCCCCCGCCCCGTTCCGGGAGCCCCCGGCAGGCAAAGCGGGCCGGGCGCACGCATCCGGCCCGGAAGCGCCGTACACTACGCGGCCCGCTGTCGTCGCCGCGGGCCC
>NZ_JAWRXV010000821.1:0-270 GCF_046534875.1 Paraburkholderia sp. SIMBA_054
CACTAACAATGGCGGTGTTTTCGGCGACGTTTGCTACGCTTATCGGTTCACTGACGGCAGTTGCGCTGTACCGTTATCGCTTTCGCGGTAAGCCGTTCGTTAGCGGAATGCTGTTTGTGGTAATGATGTCACCAGATATCGTGATGGCAATTTCGCTGCTGGTGCTGTTTATGCTGCTGGGTATTCAGCTTGGCTTCTGGTCGCTGCTGTTCTCGCATATCACCTTCTGCCTGCCATTTGTGGTGGTGACGGTGTATTCGCGCCTGAAAG
>NZ_JAWRXV010000134.1:0-5681 GCF_046534875.1 Paraburkholderia sp. SIMBA_054
CAGGCAAGCTCGACTTCTCGGGCTTCAATCCACATGCCTCGTGAGCCGCATTAGCCACTCCACTTTTGAAATAGCCAGAAAAGCCGCCCAGAAATTATTGTGTTCATCGTTTAACTACGATGGGCTCCTTGGCGAACCATAGCTCGAATTGCCGTGCGCGCAGGTTCGGGTAACTTCCGTAGCGGGCACTCAGGTTTCGCAATTCGACCTGAGGCGTGACGAGCGACGCATTGATGGCATTCGCGAGCTTTTGCCCGTAGCGCTCGCAATCGGCGTTAGTGAAGCAGCGCAACTCGCTATGGGTCGGTACATTCTTGACGACTTCGGCGCCCGGCATGTCCGGAGGTCCGCCGCCGAAGTTGTAGCTCGCGAGCTTGCGTTTCAGCTCGGCAACCTGAGGGAGCTGTGTGTTATCGGCGATCTGGATATAGAGCAGCGGAGCGGCATTGTCGGCGCTCGCGTCGGTCAGCTTGCTGGCCTGCTTGTTCAATACGTCCTGCGCCGCGAGCAGTCGCCCCTTCAACTCCGGATGTTCATCGATTGCGGTGCTTTTGGTGACGAGCCCGATTTCATCTTGCGCATACTGCAACGACTTCGCCGCCGTGTCCTGGTCGCGTTGAAACTGTTGTGTGTTGTTGGCGGATCTCAGTTCCGCAAGGAGAGCTTCCTGGGCCGCCAGCGCTTCGGCGGAACGCGCGCGCTGTGCATCAAGTTGCTCGTGCTCGGCTTTGCGTTGCGCGTCCGTGGCCGTTTTGTACTGCATATAAAGGCCCGAAGCGAGCACCGCCGTTACGAAGCCTCCACTGGCAATGACGATCGCGAGTCGTCGCGTGGCCTTCATCTTGTGCAGCTCGATACGGTGCGCCTCGTCCCGTTCGCGCATAGCTACTTCATCGTTGATCCGCCGTTCCCGCTCAACCTGGCTTGCCGCGAGCAGCGCCTGGACCTTGTCCCACCCGCCCCCATAGCGCTCTGCCCAATACTCGTTGCGCGTCTGAATCCAGCGCGAGCGCTCCTCCACGGCCGTAGGACCGAGAACGTTGGACTGGTTCTGCTCGAAGGCTTCCGCCTGAATCAGCAGTGCGCGCCAGATCAGACCGTCACGGAATTCGCGCCCGAGCCAGTCGCCCGACTGGTCGGCGAGCCTTTTCCAGCAGCGGATGAGTGCCTCGTGGCTGACGTCGACGAGGTCGTTTTCCCCGATCGGCCCGTCGCCGAACGGCGAGAGAAATGAAACGCCGTCGGCACGAAAGACGTCGATGATTTTGTGCACTTCGTCTGTATGATCCGCGCAGCCTGCCTCGAGTGCGAGGCGTCCGAGCCGCCTCGGCCGGCGGATGGCGCGCGAGTCGGCGTCAATGTCGGTGAGTGTGCGAAACAGGTTTTCCACCGCGAGCGGAGCGTTATCAAGCGGCTGCGCCGCCTGCACCGCACGCGCCATAACTTCGTCGGCATGGCGCGAGAGCAGATCCGGCAGGCTCCCATTGCTTTGAAAATCCTCTATCGAAAGTCGCCAGCGCATGCCGGCTTCAGGCTGATCTCCGGGACTGCCCTCTGTATCGCATCTCGCTTCGGCCACTCGCTGATACATCACCATCAACCCGTGCTGGATGAGCGGCAGCGCGTCCTGGCTGCCGCCCACATCGGCGATCAGGCGTTCGGTCAACTCGGGGCTGATCTCGCCGCCGAAAAGCGCCGCAGGCTCGCGGATTGCGCGTGCGAGGTCGTGATGCTCCATCCGGGGCACGAGGTATTGTGTGTCGTTCACGACCTCGGCGAACCCGTCGAAGAGCCCGCACGCCCCGAGGTATTCGGATCGCATCGTGAGGATTACATAGAGCTGCTCGGGCGGCCTTGCGTGTAGCGCGACTAGTGCCTGCGTGAACAACTGCGCTTCTGTCGGGCCGAAACGGCGGGCATGCGCGAACAGTTCCTCGAACTGATCTATCAGAATGCAGACGCGCTCGCGCGGCCCAAGCGCGAGCAGTTCCGCAATCCGTGCCGGCGCGTCCTCGCCGTAGTTGAACGCGCGCAGAAACTGAACTGCACGGGACTCGTCGGCTGACGGGGCCAGTCCGGCGAGAGAGCGCGCAAGGTTCCATAGCGGCTCGTCGCGCGGCAGCGACTTGCACGTCTTCCAGCGCGTCAGGCCTCGCGCGTTTTCCTGCTCTAGTCTCGGTAGCACGCCCGCGCGCACGAGCGAGCTCTTTCCACATCCGGAATCGCCGTGAATCACGAGAAGGCGCTATTTCAGGAGCCGCGTCACGACGGCATCGGACATCCGCTCGCGGCCAAAGAAAATCGTCCATTCGCTCTTCTCGAAGGGCCTGAGGCCCGGATAAGGCCGTGAGGGTAGCTCGACCGTGAACATGTCGTCGAAGTCATCGATGTCGGGTGCGCTCATCTCAGCACCTCCTGAGCGGGACCTCTGCCGACGAGCCAATTACGCAATGCGCTCGTCCACGGCTGGTGTTTCACGTCGAGCCATTCCGCTTGCAGCCAGCGGGCAGTCCGCTTGCGCACCTCGGTCGCAACCGGCGCACCGACCATATCGAGCACGCCGCAGGGCAACAGACGCTTCGTGCGCGCACGCGCCGACTGCCGGTCGTGCTTGCCGACCAGCACGAGATCGCGGTCGAGCGCGCCGCCGTCAAGGGTGGCGAGCAACAGCAGCGCATCGCATTCGCACATCACGTCGACGCGCTGCTCGCGGATTTCCTGTAGCCTGTCCGGGTCCCGCTCGGCGGGGTCCGGACTGCCGGGCAGCACGCCGAAGCCGCTCTTGTCGAGGTTTTCCGCGGCTATGTTCCAGGCCTCGGCATCCGCCGCGTTGCCGTGCAGATAGATCGTAAGCCCTTCGGATTTGGCGAGCCGCTCGGCTTCGGCGCGTTCGTGCTGCATTGCCTCGATACGCGCTTGAATCGCAAAGAGCTTGGTCGACAGGACACCTGCCAGGTGCACGAGCGCCTTGCTGCACGCGCTGTCACGATCGCGCATGTCCGGCCAGCCGAACGGGCGGATCGCGAGCTCGTTGTCGCCGGTCAGCGGGCGGGTGGAATGCGAAGCCGGGCAGCTGTTCGCCGCGCACGTCGACGAGTTCGCGTGGCCATGGCTCGTCGGTCGGCATCGCGCGCACCACGGCGATGCGGTCGTTGTCGGCGAGGCCGATCTGCGGTTGGTGTGCGCACCACGACTCCCGTTCGCGTCTGCACCATTGCGAAAGCAGGTAGTCCTGCGTCATCAGGACGAGCAGGATGGCGGCCCCGCGGATATGTTCTTCCAGTCCGTCGGTGAGCGGCGCGAGCGGATCGACGCCACTGTCGGGCTCGTGATCGATATCGAGAAACTGCCGGTACTTCCGCAATCGAGGATTCACAATGATTTCGTCGCGCAACGCGTGCGCGAACGCCTCCGACCAGCGCGCGAGATTACCCGGACCCTGCTTCGATGGAGGCCCGTGAGCATAGCTGATGAAGACGTCGTGAAAGAATGGCGAGCCCAGATAAGGCATAGACTGTCTCGTTGCTGCAACACGTTCGGCGCTCGTTCGAGATTCGCCGCGCTGCGGCGAACGGCCGTTGAGCATCACAAATCGTCGGTGCTGACTCATGATTTAGTGCTCGTAGCGACAAGTTCAAGCTGGATGTCAAAGGCAATGTGCGGTTGCGCACCTACTGGCTCTCGTTCATGGCCTCCGGCAGCCCCATGAATCCCTACCCTTGATTTCAACGCATTGTGTGCCAAGAACGTTAGTATCAAATGGCCGATGCCTGCGATGCTTTATCGAAGATGAAGGATGGCCCCCTCGAAGTCGGCTTGCAGGAACAGGCTTCAGTGTGTCACGCGCGACTGGTTACGCGTGCACGAAAATCAGCAACGGCTTCCGCAAGGAGCTTGCGATAAAGGCTGGCGCGGCGCAGTAGCGCCAGCCTTTATCGCAAAACAAAGGAGGTACACGACATGAATAGCATCAGGTCTTGAGAGTCGCCCGCAGGCATAAATGAACGCGGCGAACGCGGACACACCGACGGCAATCTACTCAAAGTAGACGGTTCGATGAAACTACCGGAGCGGACCGAAATCCACGTGTAGAAGTACCGGTTCCACTTGCGCGTCAAGCATCGAGCGCTGCAGCCGGCTTAGCAACGCCCTCGCGTCCCCAAGATGCATGCTGAGTGAGCCGGCTTCGAAACTTTCCCGTTCGAAATGAACAATCTCCGCTGACGACCCTTCGTCTGAACCACAATCTGCACAGCACAGATTGTTCACCTCGATAAGGTTTTCGAGCAGCGTCTAGAGCCACTCGAAAAACTAACTCGCTGCGCTCTTCCAAGACCGTCATGTATCTCTCGGAACCTCTAGCATCTTCACAGATCCACATGGGAGTGGAACGACGAACATCTGCACCCGTTCGACATCCGCAGTTGCGTTATGGTGGACATCGCGACGGTCCGTTGCAGCTCTTCAACGGCCCACATACCCTCTATATGAACGCGTCCCTTTTGCAACAGTTTTCTTGTGTTCAGACAGACAGGAATGGGCTGCAGCTGGCTCTGTCAACTTATCGAGACTGAGGCGGAAAGACGGCAGGAAAAAGCGTCCCTCAGAACGCGTAGGACGGATTTTGGGTGACTTCGGTGAGTTCCCATCAGGCAACGAATCGCGCCGCGAGCTGTTTGCGATAGAGTGAAGCGCGCAGCAGATGCCGCTTGAGCGCGAAGTGTTGCCTGATCGGCCCGAAGCACGAGAGAAATTTCTGTGTGCGTTTCGGGTCGCGAAAGCCGCGCATGCGACGCTCGCGTTCGCGCGTTCGCGCGTTGGCTGGTGGCTGTTCTCTGCACGGTTGTTCAGTCGGGCGGCCGCTTTGACGAACACGTGCTTCACGTTCGCAAGTTCCGGGATCTCCGCTTTTGCCGCCGGATAGCTGCGCAACTGATCGGTGACGATCTTGCGCGGTACCGGGCTCGAGCGCAGCACACGCTTGAAGAAACGTTTGGCCGCGGCTTTGTCGCGCCGCTTTTGTAGCAAGATGTCGAGTTCGGCGCCATGCTCGTCGACCGCACGCCACAGCAGGTGCGGTTCGCCACGCAGCGTGACGAACATCTCGTCGAGGTGCCACGTGCTACCCGGCTTGCGTCGCGCCGCTTTGACCCGGTGAGCGAAGCCCTTGCCAAACTTATCGCACCAGCAACGGATTGTCTCGTATGTCACGGTCACACCGCGCTCGAAGAGCAGTTCCTCGATGTCGCGCAAGCTCAACTGAAGCGGAAATACCAGCGCACAGCGCAACTGATGACCCCGGCTGGGAAACGGTGACCGTGATAGAGCGATTTCGATTTCTTCATCACGCCATCTTACGTGACCGGGCCAGCAACCTGACAACGCCCGTGGCTACACTCAGATCGATCGAGGCGGAACGGCAAGCGCATCATTACGCAAGTGCCACGCGTCACGCGGAAGAACCGATGCCACGACAACTGACGATAGGCAACTTTTCGAGTATTGCAAGCTAAATGCTAAGGATGCTTGAACTCGACACGCCGATCGAACCAATCACGCTGATTATTTTGTCAGGAGCGTGTCTCGAAGACCATAAACAGAAATCGGCTATTTCAAAAGTGGAGTGGCTAATGCGGCTCACGAGGCATGTGGATTGAAGCCCGAGAAGTCGAGCTTGCCTG
>NZ_JAWRXV010000822.1:0-270 GCF_046534875.1 Paraburkholderia sp. SIMBA_054
TCTCGCGCACATGCGCCCAGTCGACAAACGGCACGTCGATCTCGCCAAGCGCGGCCATGTAGCCACGAATTTCAGTGCCGAATTTTTCGCGCAACCATTTCTTCGCAACGGCACCGGCCGCGACCGTAGGCGCTGTTAAACGCGCCGACGAACGGCCGCCGCCGCGATAGTCGCGAATACCGTACTTCTGCCAATACGTGTAGTCGGCGTGGCCGGGACGAAACGTGTCCACGATGTTGCCGTAGTCTTTACTGCGCTGGTCCGTATTGC
>NZ_JAWRXV010000823.1:0-270 GCF_046534875.1 Paraburkholderia sp. SIMBA_054
GAAAAATCCTCGACTATCATCGTCTGCGGTGGGTTTGTATCAACCTTGTTGAACACAACCTTTCCCGCGGCTTCTGCCGCGCGGGCAGCAGCCTCCGCATTGACCAGAGTGGGATATTGCTGGACATAGGACACCGTGCACTGCGCCCCGGTTGACATGCAGATGCCTTCGATGACACGTTGAACCGCTGATTGCGCTGCGGCGCGCACTACGGGAGAAAACGCCCTCACGGTGCCACGGATCGTGATCGTGTTCGGCAAGATATTATAG
>NZ_JAWRXV010000824.1:0-270 GCF_046534875.1 Paraburkholderia sp. SIMBA_054
GTCTTCTTGAAAGAGATAAAAAGCTGTTAGAGGCCATAAGAGAAACACAAGAAACGAAAAAATTAATTGCATCAACGAAACAAGAGGAAAAGGAAGGGCAAAAAAAATCTTGGTGGCAGTTTTGGAGATAGCATATAGATGGATTTTTTTGAAAAGAGCATAAGGGGTTTTTGTCCCCACTTATGGTGTGGAACTAGGCAAAGCCTAGCAAAAAAATGACCCCAAAGAAGTGGTGGAAATCACTCCTGCAGCAGTGGAGATTTTTGAGGT
>NZ_JAWRXV010000825.1:0-270 GCF_046534875.1 Paraburkholderia sp. SIMBA_054
GTCGGTCTGGCCCAGAATCTTGGCGTGGAAACCGTCGAGATCGAGCGTGCTCTTGGAGTGATGCAAGGCTTTGATCCGGCAGGCCTTTTTGCCCGTGATCTGCGGGAGTGTCTAGCGATACAGCTGCGTCTCAAGGATCGGTTCGATCCGGCCATGGAGGCGTTGATCGACAATCTCGACCTCCTTGCACGGCGAGATTTCGCGACGCTCAAGAAGCTGTGCGGTGTCGATCAGGCCGATATTCTCGATATGCTGACCGAAATCCGTATG
>NZ_JAWRXV010000826.1:0-270 GCF_046534875.1 Paraburkholderia sp. SIMBA_054
GGCTGTCATTCAAAAAGACATCCATGACGAGCGTGACATCCGGGGATTTCACAGTCGATTCGTTCAAGGCCAAATAAGTAGAAGATTCCTGGTCATTGCGGTAATGAACCGTCACTTCCAGCAATGGATACTCAATGACTTCGAATTCCTTTTTCGCAATCGCCAAGACAAGTTTTTCAATCTCAACCGGTTTCCAGTCAGCATAAAATCCTAAATGCCCTGTATGGATCCCGACAAATGCGACTGTATCCAAGCGGTCGCTGTATTTAT
>NZ_JAWRXV010000827.1:0-270 GCF_046534875.1 Paraburkholderia sp. SIMBA_054
GAACCATTCGACGCTGGAAAACGGACCACAGCTGTCCCCGCATCGCCGAAGCCGCTTTGCGTGAGATGCTGCATACGAGCGCGCGAAATACGCACTCAGAAAGCCGGGCGGATTTCCAGTTCATCGACCTTTTTGCGGGAATCGGCGGGATTCGACGCGGTTTCGAGGCGCACGGCGGTCAGTGCGTCTTCACGAGCGAATGGAACGAGTTCTCCAAAAAGACGTACCAGCAGAACCACCAGGACGCCAGCCACGCACACCAGTTCGTCG
>NZ_JAWRXV010000135.1:0-5219 GCF_046534875.1 Paraburkholderia sp. SIMBA_054
CCGATGACATGGGAGTCGAATGGATGGATGGATAAATCAACCCCAGCTTGCAAAAAGGGAAAGTCCTTATAGGGGGGTGTTGTCACCGGGCCTGGTGGGTGGCTGGTGATCGCTAATAGGGGCTCGGCCAGGATATCTTGAGGCCGTCCGTAACGTGGATGCCGAGACTTGCCACCGATGTTGCAGGCCAAACCGTTCAACCTGCAAAGCCTTCGATGCAAGAAAACCAACAACATAGCTCTGTCGATGTATTCGTCGGCGTCGATGTCGGCAAAGGCCACCATCACGCCGTCGCCCTCGATCGGCGCGGAAAGCGCCTTTACAACAAGGCGCTGCCCAACGATGAGGCCAAGCTGCGCGCCCTCATTACCGAACTCAAGACGCACGGCCAGCTCCTGTTCGTCGTCGATCAACCCGCCACCATCGGCGCGTTGCCCGTGGCAGTCGCCCGTGATGAAGGTGTTCTGGTCGCATATCTACCGGGTCTGGCTATGCGCCGCATCGCCGACCTGCACGCCGGTGAAGCCAAGACTGATGCTCGCGATGCCGCCATCATCGCTGAAGCCGCGCGCTCAATGCCGCATACGCTGCGCTCACTTCGGCTGGCTGACGAACCACTCGCCGAACTCACCATGCTGTGCGGCTTCGACGACGATCTGGCGGCCCAGATCACGCAGACCAGCAACCGCATTCGAGGTCTGCTCACCCAGATCCATCCGGCGCTGGAAAGGGTCCTGGGGCCGCGCCTCGACCATCCGGCCGTGCTCGATCTGCTTGAGCGATACCCGTCACCCGCCGAGCTCGCCTCAGCCAGCGAGAAAACACTCGCCAACCGCCTCACCAAACTCGCGCCTCGCATGGGCAAGAGCCTGGCTGCCGACATCGTCCAGGCGCTCAGCGAACAGGCTGTGATCGTGCCCGGTACTCAGGCCGCAACCATCGTCATGCCGCGTCTTGCCCAGCAACTCGCATCCTTGCGCAAGCAACGCGAGGAGGTTGCCAGCGAAGTTGAACGTCTGGTGCACGCACACCCTCTTTGGCCGGTCCTGACCAGCATGCCGGGAGTCGGCGTCAGGACCGCCGCCAGACTCCTCACTGAAGTCGCTCACAAAGCCTTCGCATCGGCTGCGCATCTCGCCGCCTACGCCGGCCTCGCCCCGGTGACCCGACGCTCGGGCTCGTCGATCCGTGGCGAACACCCGTCCAGACGGGGCAACAAGGTACTCAAGAGAGCGCTCTTCCTCTCGGCCTTTGCTGCCCTGCGAGACCCGATCTCAAGGGACTATTACGCGCGCAAGGTCCAGCAGGGCAAGCGCCACAATCAGGCGCTCATCGCTCTCGCTCGACGACGCTGCGACGTGCTGTTCGCCATGCTGCGCGACGGCACCCTCTACCAACCAAAATCCGCCCCTACCGCTTGACGAATCACATAGGGGCACCCCCCCGGATGCCAGCGAAAACACAAACAAACCACCCCGCGTCGCAAGACAAAAAAAAACGCCCAACCCTATTCAAAGAGCCAGGCGTCTCACACCTACAAAAGCAAAAACAAAAATGAACAACGAAAAAATCAATTCCCGATGTAATCAAACAACGACAACTTCTGAATCATCGAAAAACCCTGCTGCGCAGCCTGCAGCGAAAACTGGGTCATCGTGTACTTACTGATCACCGACGTCAGATCAGTCTGCGTCAGATCCGCAAGATTGCTCGTGGTCTGCAGTGAGTTCGTCTGCGTCACCGTCTGCAGCGCCTCGACTTCCTGCTCGCGACCGCCAACCGACGTCTGGATCGACGTCACGTTGTTCATCGTGTTGTGCAACTGCGTCAGCGCCGTGCCCAGCGCGTTCGTCAGGTTCGCCTGGCCGCCCGTGCCCGAGACGGGCGTTTGCAGCGCGGCAATCACGCTATCGAGGTTCGCGAACACGTCCTTGTTCGACTGCGCCGCGGGCGTCACCGAAAACGCATCACCCGCATTGGGCGCGCCGGAAATCGTCACGTTCTGGCCGCCGCCGCCAAGCGAAATCGCCTGGCCAGCCGTGAAAGTCTGCGGCGCGCTCGTCGTCGACGTGGTCGCGTCGGTGATCGTGTACGTCGTCGCGGACGTGAAGTTGATCGTGTACTGATGCTGGTTCGTCGGGTCAGTCGGATTGGTCACCGACACGTTGCCGATCGTGCCCGTGCCCGTGTTGGCCGAATTGCCCGCCGTCACGGCCGCGCTGCCCGCCGGCGAGATGCTCAGGAACACCGCCTGGCCCGTGTCGCCGATCGCGATGTTACGGGTGCCCGTCACCTGCACGTTCTGCACGCCGCTGTCGCCGTTGTACTGAACAGCGCCGCTCGCGTTGATCGAGAACGGCGGTGTCGCTGCCTGATAGCCGGCGTACAGATAGTTGCCCGAGCCGTCGGTGCCGTTCGCAAGACCCATCAGCTGATTGCGCAAGCCCTGCAGCTGCGTTGCGATCGCGCCGCGGTCGCCGTCGTTGAGCGAGCCGTCGCCCGCGCGCACGAGCTGCGTGCTGATCGACGTCAGCACGTTGTTGATGCTGGAGAGCGAGCCGTCCTCGGATTGCAGCGCAGCGAGCGCGGTGTTCTGGTTGTCGGCGTACTGCGACAGCGTCGCGCCCTGCATGCTGAGCTGCACGGCCTGCGCCGCGCCGACCGGGTTGTCCGACGGCGTCGCGAGACTCACGCCGCTCGAGAGTTGCTGATACAGCGACGCGAGCGTGGATTGCTGATCGTCCATCGTCTGGACGTTCATGCCGAAGTATTGACTGGTAGAGATGCGCATATGCGTTCAACGCCTCACTGGAAAATGCCGAGGATCGTCTGGAACAGCGTCTGGGCCGTCTGGATGACCTTGCTGTTCGCCTGATACAACTGCTGGTATTGCAGCAGGTTCGCCGCTTCCTCGTTGATGTTCACGCCGGAAATCGCCTGCTGCGAGGTCGTGATCTGCGTCACGAGTGCCGTCTGCGATTTGCTCGACGCCTGGATCTGGTTCGTCTGGTTGCCGATGTCGTTCACGTAGTTCGCGTACGAGTCGGTCAGTGTGAGCGTACCGTTGCCCATCGACTTCGTCGTCACGAGATTCGAGATCGACTGCGCGTTGCGGCCGTCCTTGCCGCCCGCCGGGTTCGGCGCGATCGTGAAGGTGTCGCCGTTCGCGGGCGTGCCCGTGATCTGCAGCGACACGTTGTTGATCGTGCTGCCCGTGATCGTCATCGACGCGCCCATGGCCGGGTTGTACGGCACATTGGGCGTCGCTGCCGTGATGTTGTACGAGGTCGGCGGCGTGCCACCGATGGTCACGGTCGAGCCGACCGGGAAGCCGGAGATCGATCCCGTCGTCGAGTCGTAGGTCAGCGTGGTGGTCGTGCTGGGCAACGTGTAGCCCGACGACACCGTGCCCTGCGTCACCGACGACGTGCCCGTATTCGATGTGCCCTTCGACACCAGAACGGGCGACGAAGCCGCGATGGCCGCACCGTCGCTCGTCGTCAGCCCGAAGCCGTTCAGCGCGCCGCGCGTCGGCTCGACGGTAAACGAATCGCCGGCGTTCATCGCGCCCGTCAGCGAGAACTGCATGCCGCCGATCGGGTTGGTCAGGTTGGCCGCCTGGCCGACGACCTGGCCCGTATCGCGATTGGTCAGGGTGTAGTTCGAGCCGTCGTACGACAGCGTGTAGTCGCCCGATACGGGCTGCGACGGATTGGACAACGAAGCGCCCAGCGTCGCGCCGCCCGTGTTCTTCAGGTTCGCAAAGATGGTCGGATTGCCGACCGTGAACAGCGCGCCGCCCTTGTTGCCGTTCAGGTCGATACCGAGCGAATTCTGCGCGTTGACCTGCGCGGCGAAGCTCGTCGCGATCGCGCCGAGTTGCGCTTCGGCGGGATCGAGTGTCTGACTGCGGAACGTCATCAGCCCACCGATCTGCCCTCCCAGCTGGGCGCTGTCGGGCAGGATTTGCGGCGTCGTCGTTCCGGCCTGGCTCGCAAGACCTGCGTAGGCAACGGCCGTTTCCGTCGGGTCCGACGGCGATGTGACGGTTGTGAGATTGAAGCTCTTGTCGGCGACGACGAGCGGCTGGCCGTTGCCCATGAACACGCTGTAGCCGCTATCGCCTTGCACGACTTGCACGCCGACGAGTTGCGACAGGTTCGACACGGCGAGGTCGCGCTGGTCGAGCAACTGGTTGGGCGGCTGGCCTTGTGCGCTCAGCGACTGGATCTGCGAATTCAGTTGCGCAATTTGCGCGCTGTACGTGTTGATCTGCTTGACCGTGTCGCCGATCTGCGTGTTGACGCTGGTGCGCAGCTGGTCGTACTGATCGCCTGCTGCGTTGATCTGGTCCGCCAACGATTGCGCGCTGCTGATGGCGCTTTGGCGCATCGCGGGATTCGACGCATCGTTCGCGACGTTCTGCATGCCGGTGAAGTACGACGTGATCGCGCTCGAAATGCCCGAGGTCGGATTGCCGACCATGTTGTTGAGCTGCGCGATCAGGTTGTAGTACGTGTTGAGCGAACCGGACTGCGACTGCGCGTTGTTCAGCTCGGTCGTGAGGTACTGGCTGTACTGGCGCTGGATGGTCGTGGTCGACACGCCGCTGCCGAGATAGCCGGAGCCCGTGTACTGTCCGCTCGATTCCGAGTAGACGGGACGCTCGACGGAATAGCCGGGCGTCGCCTGATTGGAGATGTTCTGACCCGTAGTCGTCAGGCCCCATTGGGCTGCGTTGAGTCCACTAAGGCCGATGCTAAAAAGGTTACTCGACATGCGTCATCCTGAAAGACGGCGTAAGGGGCGGTGTGTGTGGCACCGCCAGGTTGACCGAACAATTTGTATATCGGCCTCCCGGCGGGAAGATTGAGGGCGGGAATGGTTTTTTTGCGCGAAGCGCACGTGGTTTTGTTGCGCGAAGCGCACGTGGTTTTGTTGCGCGAAGCGCTGGATGGGGTTTGGTTTTGTCTTCGACGTTGGGGTTTGGGTTTTGCCTCGGCGAGGCGGGGTTCGCTGAGCATGCGGTTTGGGTTTTTTGTCGTTGCTATGGCTTACGCGTTTTGCCTTCGTGGCGCGGGCGGTTTGGTTGCTCTGGCGTTTGCGCTGGCATCCGCGAGTTGTTATCTAGCTTCATGCGTTGCCCCTGTGCGGGGCGGCACCTACTTTTCTTTGCCGCCGCAAAGAAAAGTAGGCAAAAGAAAGCGGCTAACACCGTC
>NZ_JAWRXV010000828.1:0-270 GCF_046534875.1 Paraburkholderia sp. SIMBA_054
GTGGAGTAGATTGGGGCGTTCTTTCAAAAGATGTTCAACAATATAAAATGAATATTTATCTAGAGAAAACGGAAGCTCGGCTAATAAGAGTATTGGTTGAACTAGTGGAAGAACCTAATACTCATCCTAAAGCGCAGATGGAAACGGTATTGACGTGGGAAGGCGAGGCGCCATGAAAAAATGGATATTCAATGATCGTGGTATTACCCTAGTTGAGTTGTTAGCAGTACTGGCGGTTGGCTCGATTATCTTAAGTTTAGTCATCGGTAT
>NZ_JAWRXV010000829.1:0-270 GCF_046534875.1 Paraburkholderia sp. SIMBA_054
GTGCGGCTGAACGTGCAGGTGATCGTCGAGCAGGCCGGCCGCCGCGAGAGCGGCTATGCCGGTGGCGGTGGCCGCTACGGCTATGCCGAGCTGTTCGCCGGCGACCGGCCGGAAGGCTTCGCCCGCGAGGCGCTGCGCCAGGCGCTGGTGAACCTGGAGGCGGTCGCCGCGCCGGCCGGCACGATGCCGGTGGTGCTCGGCGCCGGCTGGCCGGGCGTGCTGCTGCACGAAGCCGTCGGCCATGGCCTGGAAGGCGATTTCAACCGCAAG
>NZ_JAWRXV010000830.1:0-270 GCF_046534875.1 Paraburkholderia sp. SIMBA_054
TGGACGATCTGTATCACGAGTCAGTCGCCAAGGGCTACGCCGGCAAGAAGACCGGGCAGTCGACGCTCACGAAACCGATGACGGTTCGCGACGTCATGGCAAAAGCAGGACTCGACGCGGACAAGGTCAAGCCCTTCACGGGCAAGCCGGCGACCATCCGCGAGAAAGGCGTGAAGGTCGGCGACCGTGTGATGGTGAAAGGCAAGACAGCGATGACAGATAAGCCGGCGCCAGCCGCAGAGCCTCGTGAGCACACTGCGCTACGCGTCG
>NZ_JAWRXV010000831.1:0-270 GCF_046534875.1 Paraburkholderia sp. SIMBA_054
TCGCTCAACCGTCTGCGTCGTTTAGGCATGGTGTGGTTTATGGGCCACGACAGCAGCAAGTTTCGCATTACCGAATCGGTGTTCCGCTTCGGAGCCGATGTGCGTGCTGGCGACGATCCCCGTGAAGCACAGCGTCGCCTGATTCGTGATGGCGAAGCAATGCCGATTGAAAATCATCTGCAACTCAACGATGAAACCGAAGAGAATCAGCCAGATAGCGGAGAGGAAGAATAATGATTGAACGCGGTAAATTTCGCTCACTGACGCTGA
>NZ_JAWRXV010000832.1:0-270 GCF_046534875.1 Paraburkholderia sp. SIMBA_054
GTACCGGTGGAACTAAAGACGCTCGCCAGTTTTCCGTATAGTGCGCCGGAAGCCCACAGGCCGCCCGTCTGGTCGAGGAAGGTACGCATTTGACCGGACATGTTGCCAAAGCGGGTAGGTGTACCAAAAATAATGGCGTCGTAATCGGCCAGTTCTTGCGGGGTTGCAACCGGTGCAGTTTGCGTTTTACCGCCTGCTTTTTCAAATAATTGCGGCGGCATGGTTTCCGGTACACGCTTAACGACAACTTCTGCGCCATCCACTTTGCTT
>NZ_JAWRXV010000136.1:0-4980 GCF_046534875.1 Paraburkholderia sp. SIMBA_054
CGCAATCCGCTCGCATTGCCTGAATTCAAGATCACAAGACCGCCTTTGTCTTCAAACCCGATTTATGCAACAACGCCTCGGAGATGGCGCGCCATCATATCGAGGAAGAAGAATCAAGCCTCTTTCCCGAGTTGCGCGAAAGCGGCGTCGATCTGGTGCGCCTTGGTGATGAGATCGCGGCGCAACGAGAGAAGCTGATGAACAAGCTGGAAATGGCGGGCAGCAAACTGGTTGGTGACAACAGCCTCACATTCCGGCAATGCGGCTGCGAGTCGCGGACAGCATCTTCCTGCCGGCCCCCGCCGAGCCCCTTGTACAGCGCGACGAGATCAGTGGGGCTACCCGGGGAAAATTGCGCTCTGCGCTGACACGGGCCGGCCGTGCCGAAGCCTGGCGACAAAGGCCTTGTCAGTCTCACCGGGCATCTCGGGGAAAGAACTGCCACGCTTTCACTTCATCAGATCGCAGCCGCTTGTCATGCGCGATCGTGTCGTGCTCAGCGCGTCGATCGACGGTAATCGGTCGCGCCACACCCGTCGATCACCTTTGATGCGGTATCGAATCGGGGGAAGCTGCAGGATTGCGTACAACGCTTCTCGTGTGCCTCGCCGCCTGCCTGGCGATGCTCCAGGTGAATGCGCTGTTCACCCAGGCCGGGTCGTTCGCCGCTGCTCGATCTGATGCGTCTGCACGGCGGCGCCTGACTCGGGCAATATGGACCGGTAAAGGGCGTGACGGGTGCACCAACGTTTGTGACTGCGATTAGTCTATGCTTGGTGGCAAGCAGCTGGGGGCTGGGCTGTGCCGGACTCGCCCTTGAAGCCCGCCGTGCTCTGGCCGCTTACTCTCTGTCGTATCCACTGTCTGACTGCCTCTTCCTCGCAATATTGGGGGTTGCGTATCCACGAACTGAATGTCTCGCCGTGGTCACGCCAAATCTGTTCGTCAAGCTGAAACTCGCAGTCGATGTTGCCTCGATCGTTGTCGCGCAGCCAGGCGAAAGCGACCTGCTCGCCGCTGCGCCATGCAATGCAACCGTCGCCAATGTCAGCCGCAGTGCCGGGCGGCATATTTCGGAGAAGCATTCCGAGCCGCAGCGTGAATGCACCAATGATTTCGGCGTACCCCGACTCGCCCTGGCACACTGCTGAAGTGATCGCTGCACCCGCGTGAATCGATCGCCATGCCGCGAGGTGCGAATATTTCGCCCACGCGAAAACTAACCTGCCGACCTTACGTTCGGACAGGCCCGCATCACGGCAAAAGAGCTTGAAATCCTCCAGCGCAGCGTGACCGCTGGCGCTCTGTGCGCCGCCCAACTCTTGCAACATCGCCGTGACGCCTTCGTCTGGATTCGCGCAACGCATGGCCGATCTCCCTCTACCTCGAAATTAAGCACGCCCCATGCCGTGTCACAGCCGGTCGGAGCCTCGCGGGCATCCTTCTGCAGAATCCTGTCTCGTGGTTTCGCGTTCATTGCGCCCGCACTCGCGCTCGCCTTGGGCGGCCGGAACTCACAAATGAACCTGATGAACCTGTTCGCGCGAGTAACCGATACTGCGCCCGCCGGTCCCCGGTGTCACTGATCGGCATTCGGTGTACGGTTTCGATGATGGTTTCCGTCTGGGACGCCTTCATCCGTTGCCGTTGGGTGCGCAAATGCCGGTCCCGCGCTGTAACCTGTCTCTTCGGCCTGAGCGCTCGAAGGCGCGATGAGTCTAGCAGCGTGGAATGTCTGATGCTGACAGGAAAGGATCGAACCGGTACCCGTTTATGGACACATACGAATATGAGCGGCAGCAGATGGTCGACAGGCAGATCGCGGCGCGCGGCGTGAGCGACCGCCGCCTGCTCGATGCGATGCGCGAAGTGCCCAGACACAAGTTCGTGCCTGATGACGTCGTAGAATTTGCCTATCGCGATACGGCTTTGCCGCTTTTTGCCGGGCAAACCGTCTCACAGCCCTATATCGTCGCGCGCATGCTTGAGGCCGTGCAGTTGTCGCCAGGTGACCGGGTGCTTGACGTCGGAACGGGTTCCGGCTACGCAGCCGCAATCGCGGCGCGACTGGCGTTGCATGTCGACAGCGTCGAACGCTATGAGCCGCTCGCGCAGGCTGCGAAAAAGCGGCTCGCGGAACAGGGTTTCGCCAACATCGACGTGCATGCGGCAGACGGCACTCTGGGCTGGCCAGCACGCGCGCCATTTGATGCGATCATCGCAGCAGCGGGTGGCCCGGACGTGCCACCCGCATGGCGCGAACAACTCGCCATCGGCGGAAGGCTCGTGATGCCGATCGGGACGCACCGCGAGTGCCAGCGGCTTATCAAAATGACGCGCCGAAGCGCGACACAGTTCGATGAGGAGGAGATGGACGAAGTGCGTTTCGTGCCGCTGATCGGCGAGCAGGGATGGCCGGCTGTCGATTCCGATGGCCCCTTCGTTGATTTGCCAGAAACGGAAGCCGCGGCGTATGAATCATCGACTACCACCTCGCTTGCAGGACTGATTTCAGCAGGTGCGCGGCCTTTGCCCGCATTTGACGACGCATCATTCGGATCGTGCTTCGAGTTCCTCGCGTCGAAGCGCATTGTGCTGCTCGGTGAATGCAGCCACGGCACTGCAGAGTTCTATGACGCGCGCGCGGCAATCACTCGCCACCTTGTCGAGAAACACAACTTCAATATGGCAGCGCTCGAGGCGGACTGGCCGGATGTCGCGGTAATCGACCAGTATGTCAGACTGCGCAAGCCAGACGGCGAATTGTCGCCGTTTCAGCGCTTTCCAACATGGATGTGGCGCAACGAGGAATTCGCCGCATTCGTGCGCTGGATGCACGCCTATAATGGGCTGCGGGATCCGGCGCGACGCTGCGCCGTTCATGGACTCGATATGTACAGTCTGTCGGCATCAGTGGCAGCCGTGCTTGATTATCTCGACCGTACCGATCCGGAGGCCGCATCCGTCGCGCGTGTGCGATACGGCTGTCTCACGCCGTGGCAGAAAGATCCGCAGGTCTATGGACGTGCCGCACTCTCGAAGGGCTTCGAGACGTGCGAGAACGCTGTCGTCGAGCAGTTGTGCGATCTGATGAGCGTGCGTCTCGAGGAAGCGCATCAAGATGGCGAATCATTGTTCGACGCAATGCAGAACGCGCGCCTGGTCGCTTCGGCAGAAAACTACTACCGGACAATGTACCGCAGTTCAGGCGATAGCTGGAATCTGCGCGATACGCATATGTTTGAAACGCTTGAGCGTCTGCTAGATTCACGCGGGCCGGACAGCAAGGCGATCGTCTGGGCGCACAACTCGCACATCGGTGACGCAGCCGCGACCGAGATGGGGCGTGTGCGCGATGAACTCAACCTCGGGCAGCTATGCCGCGAACGGTTCGGCGATGGCGCCGCGTTAGTCGGGCTCGGCACGCATACGGGGGCAGTCGCCGCGGCGACCGACTGGGACGGGCCGATGCAGATCAAGGCAGTGCGTCCGGCGCGTCCCGACAGCTATGAGTACCAGTTTCACCAGTCTGGTCACGCGCGTTGCGTCCTGGAAATCAGCAAGTCTGCGCATCCGCAGTTGTATGAGCAGTTGAGGGAGCCGCGACTCGAACGGTTTATTGGCGTCATCTACCGACCGGAGACGGAGTTGTATAGCCACTATGCCGAAGCGTCACTCGCGGAACAGTTCGATGCGTATGTGTGGTTCGATTCAACGCGTGCCGTTTCGCCGCTCGCTACCCGCCCGACCGAGCGCGCACCGGATCTTTATCCGTTCGGGCTTTGAGGTCCGTAAAGAGAAAGGCAACGCGATGAAGATCAGCCGGAGACGCGGCGCCCTCGGGACGCCTCGCGCGATCTACTATGCGCTCGCATCCAACGTTGCGGTCGCCGCCTGCAAGTACATCGCTGCCGCGCTGACCGGTTCCGGCGCAACCCTGTCGGAAGCGATCCATTCGAGTGCCGATTGCCTAAACCAGCTTGTGATGCTGTATGGTCATCGTCGCGCGAGAGCCAAGCCCGATGAACAGCATCCCTTTGGCTTCGGCCGCGAACAGTACGTCTACGGCATGCTCGTCGCAATGCAGCTGTTTGTAGTTGGCGGTCTTGCCTCGGCGGCCGTCGGAATCATTCACGCGCTGCATCGGGCGCCACTCGACAGTCCGTACGTCGCGATTTGCGTTTTGTGCGCCTCTGGTGTGATCGAAGGTTTCGCGCTACGCGCGACCATTCGCACGATCGATCCGGCTCGTCGCAGGAATGGTCTTCTGCACTGGTTTCGCGAAAGCGGCCAGTCCGCTGTGATGCTGGCCGTTGGCGAAGATTTTGCGTCAGTCGTCGGCGTGGTGGTTTCGCTCATCGCCGTAGTCGCATCAATGCTGAGCCGAAATCCGCTTTTTGATGCGCTTGGCGGCGTGGGGGTAGGCATCGTGTTGATGGGTACCGCGTTGTTCTCCATGCGAGAGATCAAGTCGCTGCTTGTCGGAGAATCCGCGCATCAGCATGTCCGCGATGCGATGGACGCCTGGCTAAAGAGCCGGCCCGAAATTCGGCGCATTGTCAGCCTCGTGGTGCTCAAATGGGCGGACGATCTTGTCGTCGCCGTGCAGGCCGAGCTTGAGGCTGGTGGCACTGCTACTGACCTTGTTCGAGTGATTGATCATATCGAGAACGAACTGCAGATGCAGTTTCCGACTGCCCGATGGATTTACTTCGAACCGGAACTCCACGAACATGGTCGCAATCCGCTTTGAAGCGGGCCGGCAGGCGCGTTGCCGAAGCCGGATCTAGCGATGCGACGAATGATCTTCTGCGCGATGCGATTCGTGACGAGTGCGGCCCAGATCTGGGCCAGTGCGGCCTCGAGAGTGATCTTGCGCATCATGTTCACGCCGCCCGTTCGCAAAAAACGGTGAAGAGCGCTATACACACAAGCCCGAATGCGATGTCGAGAATCGACGTGTAGTTGAAGGTGATGGAC
>NZ_JAWRXV010000833.1:0-270 GCF_046534875.1 Paraburkholderia sp. SIMBA_054
CTAGTTCCTCTTTTACCTTAAAGTCTTCTTTCGTCACAGAGATAGTAACAGGTAAAGTTCCCGAACTACTTGTCGTACTCGCAGTCACTACCCAAATCTTACCGATTGACTTAAAGAACTTTGATAATGGAATTTTATCTATGAATTTTAACATAAACAAGTACATCAAAATGATTACAGAAATCAAACCTATATAATCAACTAAAATAAATTTGCCCAAAGGTCCAAATATTTTCAAGCCGTATTCCCCAATGGTACAAGCCATTAATG
>NZ_JAWRXV010000834.1:0-270 GCF_046534875.1 Paraburkholderia sp. SIMBA_054
GGCATCCACTACACTGTTGCGCTCGGCATGCCGCCGCCGTTCCCCTGCAGCAGGTTCCATGAAGTCGGACAAAGCCCAAGAACACACCCCCCTGATGAAGCAGTACTTCGCGGCCAAGGTCGACCATCCCGACCTGCTGCTGTTCTTCCGCATGGGCGACTTCTACGAGCTGTTCTACGACGATGCGCGCAAGGCGGCGCGGCTGCTCGACATCACCCTGACCCAGCGCGGCAGCTCCGGCGGCGCGCCGATCCCGATGGCCGGCGTGCC
>NZ_JAWRXV010000137.1:0-4565 GCF_046534875.1 Paraburkholderia sp. SIMBA_054
CGTCAAGTGTTCGCTTCGCCGGGCTGAAGCCCGCACTTGACCCGCCAAGCCACCCATTCGAGATTTGAAAGAAGCTTAAATACAGATGTTGACCGTCGCCGCAAGTGCGTCGGAGATTTGCCCCGTCCGCCGGCGATACGCGCTTCCGACGACGTGCTGCCTGACGCCATCGCCTGTTATAAGTCGATTCGACGATATCTCATGCGTCATGTCGCGCAAAGGCATCGCAGGTGTGTCTATACCGCTGGCCGGTACCTCACATGGCGACTCGATGCATGCACAACGACACCGTTCTGTCCGGTTGCTCAGGCGGTACTGCGATGGCGGACAAAATGGGAGGGCGTTGGTGTACCGGCGCATCTTTTCGGCCGATGCGAACATGGGCTGCTTGGTGTTCTTGTCTGGCTTTCTCTAGTCGCACCAGTTGGTTTGCCGGGATGGACCCCGGCGGTCGAGCGCTGGGTAATCCTGCGCGTTTTTGCACTGGCTTGCCTAGACAGTTTTTTTAGCTACCTTGATGCGGCCGATGACGGAAGCTCGCGATCGGGGCATTTATGGATGCCGTTTCCGGCGATGGATTATCCGGAGCGGGAGTGGGTTGTGCTGGACGCGGAGCCTGACCAGAAGCAGTACAGAATGGTGATCGCTCCAGCGCGACCACGACAGTTCGTATCCGTAGACAAACTACAAACGGGAACGGACCACTACAGGCATCATTTCGCGAACCTCCATGAAGCTAAAGCGCCGGAAAACTGGCCGACGCCTGTCGCAGAACGTGACGCGCGACCGGATATTTCAGTACGACCAGTTAGTTCGCCGCGGCCGAATCATCGGCGAGGCGTCGGTGTTACGGCAATGATCCTGGCAGTGTTGGCGGCTTCCGATGCAGAGTGAGTCGCTTCTCTGACAACTGCATTGGTCCTATTCGGTGCCGGAAAATTGTGAAATGCGCATTTCACACCGGGCTGCACAGCGATTTCACGCGAAGCTGGACAGTAGTCGCATGAGGTAGCCGTAGACCGTAATAAAAGTGACCCCGTTGCGCTATTCCGAACTTTAAGCAGCGGCTCGCATAAGCGCTTGATTTTGCGTGGTTACGCGTGTCCAGGGGAGTCGGCTACTGGGTACAGAAGGTGGGGTTGATATTGAGCAGGCGGAAGGCCTTTTCCTGAACGGGAGTGGGGCGTGTAATCATCACGATCTTCGCGTCCGGGTTCAGAGGGGTATGGCAGACGTTGTACGCGAGGGTGGCCAGATCATCGAGCAGCGTGCGGAAGCTATGGACCGGCAGGCCGTCCTCGCCAAGCCGGGTCGAGTCCTTGGCTTTCGCCTGGTCTGAACGCCGCGCTTTGGCCACTGGCGAGGGCCGCGCTGCGCGCGCGAGTTCAATGTATTCATCGTCAAACAGCATCGGCTTTAACGTCTCGCGCATGTGCCATTCGACGTAGTACGCGAGCATGCACAGAAAGACGTGCGCACGCACACGCTGGGCGTTCCAGTGGAACACGGGGCGCACCTGCAGATCGACTGTCTTGAGCGAACGGAAGGCGCGCTCCACGAGCGCCAGACTCTTGTAGGCCGACACGGCCGCCTCGGCTGGCAGGTCCTGCGCCGGCACACTCGTGCGCACCACATACAGGCCATCGAGCGCGGCCTCCTGCCGGATCTGTTCGGTCTTGCGCGCCCACGTGAAGTCCGAGTCGGTGATGCCCAGCTCGAAGTGCTTGCCCATCCTGAAGTGATCGATGACGCGGCCCACGCGCAAGGCAATTCCCTCGGTACCCTTGAGGCGGTTGCGGGCGCGCGTGGTCGCCTCGGCGATCTTCACCAATTCTGCTTCGGTGGCCTGCAGTAGCACCTCGCGTTTGCGGGTCCGCTCCTCGGCCAGCAGAGGATTGCGGCACACGATGAGCCGCTCACCGGGGAACGCCTCACTGGTTACTTCGAGCAGGTTGCGCTCATCAAAGAGCGACGGCTGGAAGGGCCCCTTCTCGTGGGCGAGCGCGGCCATCTGCGGCGCGCGCAGGCTGCTCACCCAGTCGAGGCCCGCCGGGCGCAATACGGTGTCGATACGCGCCTGCGTGAGCATGCCCCGGTCGCCCACCCAGGCGAGCTTGCCGATGCCGTAGCGGTTCTTGAGCTTGTCCACCTGCGAGGCTACAGTCGCCGGATCAGCGGTATTGCCGGCGAAGACTTCGACGGCCACGGGACAACCCTCAGGAGTGCAAACCAGACCAAACACGATTTGCTGATCGTCGCGCTTGCCGTCGCGGCTGTAGCCGTGGGCGGCGAGCTCGCAGCAGCGGCCGGTCACCCACGTGGAGGTGAGGTCGTAGAGCACCAGCGTACTGCCAGCCAGATGCTGCCGGGCAAGGCGCTTCTCGATGCCCTCCTGAGCCTCTCCCAGCCAGTCGAGCGCGGCATAGACCTGCTCGAGATCGACGTCGCCCAGCTTCAGCAGCCGCGACAGCGAGTGGGTCGCGGTCTGCTCGCACAGCATACGATGCGTGGCAAGCTTGGAAGCCGGCGAGACCACCCGCGCTACCAGCAGCGCCATCACCACCGAACGCAGCGCGGCAGGCGCCGAGGCAAACCACTGCTCGGCGCCGCAGGCGCGCGCCGCGCCGAGCACGGCGGCCACGTGTCCGTGTGGCAGGCTGCGCTCGATCACGAAGGCCTCCTGGGCGGCCGACACCGCGACGCCGCCGCGCAGCAGGACCTTCAGTCCTTCGATGACCTCGGCGGGCAGCGCCGAGAGGTTGGCGAGGGTGCGTTTTTTGACCGTGTTGCCGTCGCGATAGGACTCACGCAGCAGGATCGCGGGGGGCGAGTTGCGGTTGGGGACGTGTTCGATATACATGAACACTCATTCAAGCACAATATCCGGAAAATGCAATGTCTAAATACTATTTTACATGGCTACATGATAGCCCCAAAAAATAGCCGAAACCCGGCGCTGATGCGGGTTTCGGCTATTTGAGAAATCAAAGCTAGGGCTAATAATTCTGTCAACTTCTGACCGGGGGGGACCTTGTGAAATCAAGCGTTTGAGGCGTTCGAGCCAGTTGCGTACCGCGCTGGCTATCAGAACCCTAATGCCGAGCGATGACACCTCTTGCTCTCGGGCGAGCAGTTCCTATCCGCTAACCTCGCGACCTGCGCTCATTGCGGTAGATCGGCCTTTGCGCCTTTGTGCGTCAGACAGACACGTCCCCTCCAACCTCCTAGTCCCTTGGAGGAGCGTTCGTTCTCTTTCGGCTTCCTGACGTCTTCGCATTGGAAGCGACGAGGGATGTCCGCGGCTCGAGTGAGCCGATCGATGCTCATGGCACTCGTTCTGACTCTAGGTGAGTGATCGCTGCGAAGACGGGGCAGCCCTGAGGCGCGCAAGAAATGCGGTCAGCGACAGGTCAAACTGAAAATGTCTGGGACACAATGACAACTTAGGCGGACAGATCGGGGCGGCTAGTCAGCCCCACCAGCACCTCACAAAGTGACGCGGAGTCGGCAAAAATCCGCTATTATGGGAATTGTTGTTGGTGCAACTATTTGCCCCTTCAAGATACTCGCTCGAAGCGGACCCGGCCCGCGTTGGCGATCAACCATCGGCACTTTATTGCTGCTCAAAAGCTATCGCAGATGTCAACCGTTCACATCGAATCGCTGGGGTACGTCGGCGGAAATGCTACCGACTTGGACGGTTGGCGGCACTTCGGCGGCGAATTGCTCGGTATGCAAATAGAAGAACGGGATACCTCGCTCGCCCTTCGGCTCGACGATCGCTGCCAGCGCATCCTGGTGGACCTAAGTGCGTCCAATGGAGGCGCTTACTATGGATTCCAGCTTTCAGATGGAGATGCGCTTGACGCTGCTCGTCTGGCACTGCAGGGACGCGGCGTAGCCGTCCATATCGCTAGCGTAGAGGAACTCAAACATCGGGGCGTTGAAGCGATGTTTCATTTTGTCGATCCTTGTGGTAACCGACTGGAGCTCTTTTGTGGGCTCGCAGCAGCGGAGGAGCCGTTTCAGCCCAGCCGCCCTCTGCAGGGGTTCCGGACCGGCGAACTTGGCATGGGGCATGTGGTGTTTAGCATGCCATCAATCGCGGAAGTGCTGCCGTTTTACACCGACCTTCTAGGTTTGCGTTTGAGCGACTATGCGGAGGAACCATTCAAGGCGACGTTCCTGCACGCGAATGCGCGACATCATAGCGTTGCGCTAATCGAATCGGCGAAGTCGGGTTTGCATCATCTGATGGTTGAGTTGCTCTCGCTCGACGACGTTGGGCAAGCTTACGATAAGGTCAAGGAGGAAGAGGGACTCGTCGGTGCTACCTTGGGCCGCCACACCAACGATTACATGCTGTCATTCTACGCATGGTCGCCATCAGGTTTCTTGGTTGAATACGGCTGGGGAGGCCGCGCGATTGATGAAGCTACGTGGCGTCCTGAGCGGCTTCAGCACGGGCCGAGTTTGTGGGGACATGAACGGCGTTGTTGCATAAATCGGGTTTGAAGACAAAGGCGGTCTTGTGATCTTGAATTCAGGCAATGCGAGCGGATTGC
>NZ_JAWRXV010000835.1:0-270 GCF_046534875.1 Paraburkholderia sp. SIMBA_054
GCTAGAGGAAAGCTGATGTAGATGACGCGATGTTAGCGTATTCCACCAAACGTCACGCCACCGCGCCGGAAATTCGCCAACGAACCCTCCATCGACGATAGCAAGATAGAGCCATCGAATCCACGAGGCTCTCATGATTTCCGCACATCTTCTCGCCGTCTATATCGCCGCGCTGCTGGTCGTCTACGCGGTGCCTGGCCCGGACATGGCGCTGATCCTGCAAACCAGTATTGGGCGCGGCGTGCGCAGCGGTTTCGCGGCGGCTTGCGG
>NZ_JAWRXV010000836.1:0-270 GCF_046534875.1 Paraburkholderia sp. SIMBA_054
GTAGCGCAGGGTCCAGTTCGCGCTCAGGTTGCCGTACTTCCAGTCCACTCCGAACGTGCCGCGCACGCGCCAGTTGGGGCTGGACTGCCAGTAGATGCCGTTGTAGTTCTCCCAGGCCGAGTCGTCGTCGACCTTGCTCTCGTTGCGGGTGACGTAGGTGGTGTCCAGGCTGATCGTGAACTGGCCGGCGGCGGTTTCCGGCAGGCGGTAGTGCGCGGCCAGGTCATAGCCTTCCATGCGCTGCTGGCCGACGTTGAGCGGCTTGATCAG
>NZ_JAWRXV010000837.1:0-269 GCF_046534875.1 Paraburkholderia sp. SIMBA_054
CTTCCGCCAAAGCCCTTTCGTCCGATTCGCTCACTTGCGCAAGTTCGCCGCGCATGTCGCTGATCGCCCGCGCATAGTCGTCCGCGCCGAACACCGCCGAACCGGCCACGAACACATCGGCGCCCGCCGCCGCAATCTGCGCGATGTTCGACGCCTTCACTCCGCCATCCACTTCGATCAGCAACGGACGACCCGTGCGCTGCATCGTCGCGTCCACGCGCTCGCGCAGCATGCGCAACTTCGCGAGCGTCTCGGGTATAAACGCCTGG
>NZ_JAWRXV010000138.1:0-4516 GCF_046534875.1 Paraburkholderia sp. SIMBA_054
ATCGCCCGGAGTCTGTATTATTCAATAGTACCAGGTATCGCTCTGCTGTGAATTAATTTTATGACACAGTCAGACTAGCAGGCTGTTGAAATACCCATCGATCGGCCTGAATCCGATCGATGGGTATTTCAACGGCCTGTTAATCAGCTCACGCACAGGCGCTGACGGTTTGGCCAAAGCTGAAAAGCTCTCCACGTTCAATGCTCGATCTGAGACGGCCGCAAAGTCGTTCACTTTCGGCAATGCTTGGCGCAAGGGCAGCATTGCATCATTCCGGTCGAGGCCGTGTATGAACCGGACTGGCGCAGCGGAAGTGCCGTGGCTACACGCTTTTCCCACGTAGACGGCGTGCCGCTGGGCATCGCAGGTCTGTGAGACAGATACAGAGATACAGCGGGCCAGTGGCATGAGAGCTACACAATGCTGACGATTAAATGCAGATCAGCGCTCTCTTTTTCAAAACTATCACCGCCCTGGCGACGAAAAGCGCATGGTCGTGATTCTGCCTGCCGGCGCTTATGGCGACTGGCTGGCCGCCGGCGCAGACGACACCCTAGACTTTCTACGCCCCTAACCGGAGTCCGTGGGCGGCCGCTCCGGTTCGCCGACAGGTGCGCTACGGCACCCCACATACGAGCGCCGTAGCGATGCTGCCGATCAGCTAACCTCGAGCTGGGGCATGACGACCGCCGTGTCGGTCGGACTTGGAAGTTAGAGCCCCTCGGGCCACGACTCCACGATGAATGTGGTGCTCGTGGCCGCGGCCTGACGCATTGCCTTGAGGGGTGCGTACCCAGGGGATTTGTACCAAGCTTGCGCATCTTCGACGGTCGGAAACTCGAGGACAACGCTGGAGTCCACGGGGCCATTTTCCAGCGCGGCGCTGATGACGGGCCCGGCAAAGAATTTCACGCCCTGACTCTTAACGACCGGGATCGCTTCATCGCGATATTTCTGGAGCAATGCTTTGTCGTGAGCACTGTGCACGACGAAGATCAGATAAGCACTCGTAATTTACCTCTGTTTTAAGTGAAATCGCTCAACGAGGCACACACTGCCTGGTCGAGGGAACCATCACCGGCTTTCGCGCCAGAAAAGGCGCGTTCCAGTGAGCTAAACTCTAGGCGGCATGCTTCATCGGCACTGTTGTCGTTTCCGTCACGCTGCCATGCTCATTACGCGGGCAGCTTGAAGGCGAGCAGATCCGCCATTTCGATGACCGGATCGCGAACGAAGAGATCCTTGGCGGAAGCCATCAGAGCCGCGGCGGCTTGACCGGTCAGGTGACCATTGCGGCCGGCTTCGTTGTCGAACGCGTCGAAGATGGCGAACGTCGACTTGCCGGTGCGGATCGCGAACCAGGTGACGGTGAACGCCTCCTTTTCCACGAGCCCCTTAGCGCCAGCCAGGAATTCGGCGACGGCCTCTTCCTTACCCGGCTTGGCTTCCATCGTCGCGAGGATTGCGAGCTTGATCATGATTTTCCTTTCGTCCCGTATGCGGGAATGTGTGTAAGAAGCTTGTACTTTAGAGAGCTTGGTGGCTCACAATAAGTGGCAAGTTTGCCTTTTTTGATATGGTTCCTGCCATGCCCATTACGCGGGCAGCTTGAAGGCGAGCAGATCCGCCTTTTCGATGACCGGATCGCGAACGAAGAGATCCTTGGCGGAAGCCATCAGAGCCGCGGCGGCTTGACCGGTCAGGTGACCATTGCGGCCGGCTTCGTTTTCGAACGCGTCGAAGATGGCGAACGTCGACTTGCCGGTGCGGATCGCGAACCAGGTGACGGTAAACGCCTCCTTTTCCACGAGCCCCTTAGCGCCAGCGAGGAATTCGGCGACGGCCTCTTCCTTACCCGGCTTGGCTTCCATCGTCGCGAGGATTGCGAGCTTGATCATGATTTTCCTTTCGTCCCGTATGCGGGAATGTGTGTAAGAAGCCTGTACTTTAGAGAGCTTGGTCGCTCACAATAAGTGGCAAATTTGCCTTTTTGGATATAATTCCTGCCATGGACATCCATGTTATTGCTATCAACGGCGTCGCGGACTTCGGCCTCTCGGCAATCGTGGACACGTTGAACTACGCAAACCAGCTCGCCCCAATGCTGGACCCTTCACCTGCGCCTCTGAACGTCACGATGGTTGGCGTCCGACGACGCGTTCGAACCGCCAATGGACTCATCGTTCCAGTGCAGTCCATCGACCGCCAGTCTCGGCCGGACGCGATCGTCACGCCTGCCCTTGGACCGGTGACGCCTGATGCCATTGAGGCCGCACTCGAGCAGCCAGAGCTACGCGACATCAAGGCAGCGATGGTCGCCAAGTCCAACGACGAGGTGTGGATCGGCGCCGCCTGCACGGCGACCTTACTGCTCGCAGAGACGGGACTTCTGAACGGACACACGGCAACAACATCGTGGTGGCTCGCGCCGCTGTTTCGCCGTCGCTATCCGCAGGTGTCGCTTGACGACTCACGCATGCTCATCGTCTCAGCGCCGTTCGTCACAGCCGGAGCAGCCCTGGCACACGTCGACTTGGCGCTTGGGCTCGTGCGGCGTCGAAGCCCCGCACTTGCAGCGCTCACGGCTCGCTACCTGCTGGTCGATTCGCGCGCATCGCAGGCCGCCTACGCCATCCCCGATCACCTAGCGCACGCCGACCCTTTGGTCGAGCGCTTCGAGGGATGGGCGCGTCGCAATCTTTCGAAGGGCTTTAATCTCGCCGACGCTGCGGTTGCGGTCGGAACGAGCGAGCGCACCCTGGCGCGGCGCCTGCAGAGCACGCTCGGCAAGACGCCCCTCGGGTTCTTCCAGGACTTACGCGTCGAGCACGCGGTGCATCTGCTCCAGACGAGTCACGAAAGCGTCGATCGGGTGGCCGAGCAAGTGGGCTACGCCGACGGTGTGACTCTGCGAGGGCTACTTCGTCGCAAGCTTGGACGGAGCGTGCGCGATCTGCGTGCGACGCTCTAACCTAGTCGAAGAGGCCGCGATGGTCAGATGCGTCGCGGCAAGATCATCGGATGCGTGACACCCAGGCCACGGTGCTCGAGCAAGGCACCAAACGAACATGGAAGCACCGTGTCTGGCCATGCAGGGCTACACCGAGGTCGAGCGCCGAACGGAGCAAGCGCCTTAGCAGGCCGTTGAAATACCCCCACCGATCCGTCACGATATAGCCATCCGATCCAGAGACACGAAGAGCGCATGCGAGGCACCCACAGCTACAACGAATCCCTGTTCAGCACCGTGAGACTGGAGGAGTTCGTACCGCAGACTCATCCGCTGCGCCCGATCCGGACGTGGATGAACGAGGCGCTGTCGAAGATGGATACGAAGTTCTCGGCCATGTACGAAGCGGACATCAAAGGCGGCCGTCCGAGCATTGCGCCGGAGAAACTGATGCGGGCAATGCTGCTTCAAGTGCTGTACAGCATCCGCAGTGAGCGACAACTGGTCGAGCAGATTTCGTACAACGTGCTGTTTCGCTGGTTCGTCGGCCTGTCGATTGAGGAAGCGGTGTGGAATCACTCGGTGTTCAGCAAGAACCGGGATCGGCTGATCGAATTCGATGCGGTGACCGACCTGTTCAACGCGACAGTGGAAACGGCACATAAACGCGGCTTGCTGTCGGGCGAGCATTTCAGCGTCGACGGCACCATGATTCATGCGTGGGCTAGCCACAAGAGCATCCGCCGGAAGGATGGCGGGGACGATGATCGCCCGCCGGGCAACTGGCATGGCGAATCGCGCCGCAACGAAACGCATGAGTCGAAGAGTGACGGAGAAAGTCGGCTCTATCGCAAGAGCCATGCCTCGCCAGCCTTGCCGAGTTATCTGGGCCATGTGCTGACGGACAACCGGCATGGGTTGGTGGTGAACGTTCAGGCTAGCGAAGCGAATGGCCGGGCGGAACGCGAAGTGGCGGCGGACATGCTACGGGATGTATCGGGTTCGGGCGTGCGGATTACGGTGGGTGCGGACAAGGCGTACGACATACGTGGATTTGTGAAGGCTTGCCGTGAATACAATGTGACGCCGCACGTCGCACGTAATACGAAGCGAACGGGCGGAAGTGCCATCGACGGCCGGACAACGCGACACCCCGGCTATGCGCTGAGCCAGCGCAAACGGAAATGCATTGAACAGTGCTTCGGCTGGGGTAAGCAGATCGGGCCAATTCGACAGGTGATGGTGCGGGGGCTGGAGAAAGTCGATCAGTTGCTCACACTGACGATGGCAGCCTACAACCTGACCCGACTGCGAACGTTGGGATTTGCGCGTCCAGAGGGCGCGTAATGCAAGAAATCGGTCGGGAAATGCGCTCGCCGGACGGATGCCAGCGCTGAATCCGGCGCCACGCAACAAAATCTCGGTGTCGTTGCGCGAATTCATGTCATCTGCGAGATCGGCCTGAATCCGATCGATGGGTATTTCAACGGCCTGCTAGTACTACTGTGTCATAAAATCAGTTGCGCGCTCTATTGGTGTACAGGAAGAGTGCCATCGTTGCATGAG
>NZ_JAWRXV010000838.1:0-269 GCF_046534875.1 Paraburkholderia sp. SIMBA_054
ATCCGAGCGGTTTTTCACGCTCTCGAATACGGTATACATCCTAACATCTTCAGGAGAGATCAGCATCAGCCTTACTCTCCTGTTTTTTCTTGTTGCTGTTGATGATCGAGGATGAAGGCAATTCTTCCACTCTTATCTTTGAGCTGAGACGGATCGCCGCCAAGATCAATAATAATGGCTTCTTGTTCAGTTTTGTTCATGCCCTTCAATTCAGTTTCAGTGTAGATTTTTGCTTGTTGTGCCGATTCTTCTTCCTCTTTCACTTCTTT
>NZ_JAWRXV010000839.1:0-269 GCF_046534875.1 Paraburkholderia sp. SIMBA_054
GTCATCTTGCTCAGGATATGCATACGGCCTTCCTTCGCTTGCGCGAGGGCGACCTGCATGATTTCCTTCGTGATGCCCTGGATCTTGATGTCCATCTGCAGTGCGGTCACGCCATGTTCGGTGCCCGCCACCTTGAAGTCCATGTCGCCGAGGTGATCTTCGTCGCCGAGGATGTCGGTCAGCACGGCAAACTTGTTGCCTTCGAGAATCAGGCCCATGGCGATGCCGGCGACGTGCGCCTTCATCGGCACGCCGGCGTCCATCAGCGC
>NZ_JAWRXV010000840.1:0-269 GCF_046534875.1 Paraburkholderia sp. SIMBA_054
TCTTCTCTCTGCGTTGTGGAACGTTGACCTGCACCTTATGGCCCGCGCGCGTCGAGAGCGCTTCGGCAATAAGCGATTGCTCCTCAACCGTCTCGGACAAGAGAACCAGACGCGGACACGGCTTGTCGTCATAGAACTGGGACAAGAATGCCCCCAGAACCTCTGCCGGGCCGAGCGACTGTTTTTTGCGAAGCCGCCGCATAAACTGGAATGTGCTGATTTCTCGGGACAAAATCTGGCCCCGGTTGCTGCTTCTGTAACGATTTCAG
>NZ_JAWRXV010000841.1:0-269 GCF_046534875.1 Paraburkholderia sp. SIMBA_054
TCGCGCAACGCGCATGGCGCAATGAGCCTCGCATGATGTCCGCCCGGCTCGACGTATCACTCACTCAACTCAATTTATCCCAACCGTTTGGGGGCTAACGTGGCAGAAGTTCAATCCATCAATTCGAGCGTCGCGAACGCGACGAATGGTCGCCGCGACGCGCAGCAGGCCGATGCCGGCGGTCAGGAATTCCTCGTCTTCACGCTCGGCGCCGAAGAGTACGGCATCGACATTCTCAAGGTGCAGGAAATCCGCGGCTACGACAACGT
>NZ_JAWRXV010000842.1:0-269 GCF_046534875.1 Paraburkholderia sp. SIMBA_054
CGGCTGCTCAGGCGCGACATAGATGCCCGGCGCGCCCGCCTTACGTTCACCGTCGAGATTATACGCCGCGAGTTTGTCAATCACGGCCTGCTCGAGCCGCGTCACCAGCTCGCGCACCATCAGCTTGCGACGGCGCAAATCGAGCAACAGATAGGCGACCACCTGGCCCGGGCCGTGATACGTGATCTGGCCCCAGCGGTCGACCTTGACGAGCGGAATGCGGCTGTCGGCCGTGAGCAGATGCGCCGGATCGCCGGCCTGGCCGAGCG
>NZ_JAWRXV010000843.1:0-269 GCF_046534875.1 Paraburkholderia sp. SIMBA_054
CTCGCCGCCGAACGCATGGAAGCCGAAATGCTTTCCGCCCGCTCGCATGTCGGCAATGCGGATATTGCCGTGTCGGGCACAGTGCGTATCGGCGCGCCGGACGGGTTCGGGGTCAACTTTCTGGCGCCCCGGTTGGCGCGGCTGACACAGAAATATCCGGACCTGACCATCCAGCTTGTGCCAGTGCCGCGCTCGTTCTCACTGTCGCGCCGTGAAGCCGATATCGCCATTACCGTCGAACGTCCGGAACAAGGCAGGCTGATCGCGCG
>NZ_JAWRXV010000844.1:0-269 GCF_046534875.1 Paraburkholderia sp. SIMBA_054
CGGTGTGCAGCCCCATATAACCTTGCTCACGCAGATCTTCGCCTTTGGTGATCCGATAAGTCACACGATCGCCCGCGACGTTGCTGAGCAGATCAAAAGCACGCTGGGCCAGTTGCGATGGTCCCAATTCTTCTGCCGGTGCGTTGATGGTGTCACGCACCCAGTCGATGATCATCAGGCGGTTATCCAGTTCCTGGCGCTGGGCATCGTCCAGATCCGGCCACTCCACTTTACGCGTGCCTTTCGGGGCTTTGTAACCTTGCCAGAAT
>NZ_JAWRXV010000139.1:0-4261 GCF_046534875.1 Paraburkholderia sp. SIMBA_054
GCATAGATGGCGTGGTAGATCGTTTCGTGCGAGACGTTCAAGGCGGGTTCTTCGGGATGCACACGTTCGAGTTGGGCAGACACCTGCTCAGGGGAGAGGCCCGCCTCCAGGTATTGACGTACCTCGGGCCACAACGTTCCGTCAGGATGCAGCTTGCGCTCACAGCGCGGCTTGCGCCGCAGCCTCGCCGCCCGGCGGCCCGCATTCGCTGCATTGTAGCCGCCGGCGATGGCGGGGCGCCCCATTGGACCTCGCTCATGGTCCGGCTTCCAGCCATTGCGCCTGAGTTCACGACTGATCGTGGCTGGCGAACGTCGTAACGCACGCGCAATCTCTCGCGTGCTCCTGTTCTCCTGCTTCATTGCAAAGATCGCACCGCGCTCTTCGGCACCAAGGTGTTCGTATTTTTGTCCCATGCAACACATCCTAAATGACGTGTTGCACTTGATCCTTGAAACCGCCATGCATTAATGCGTCGCACTGGAAGAAAAAGTCGGACGATTTTGACGGACGAATATCCTATGGATGAACGGAAGCGGGACAGCATGGTTGCTTATCTCCGCCGCCAGATGAAACAGTTTGGCATCAAGCCAGAAGACTTGGCATCAGTGTTGGCGAGCGACCAATCTGAACAGAAAGAAGCACGCTACCGCAATGCGACGGGCGAGGTTTGGAGCGGCGAAGGGGAAATGCCGCGATGGCTGAAGCAGGCAATTAGCGCCGGGCAATCATTAGAACATTTTGAATTATCGTCGCAAGCGGCTGTGCCAAAGACGGGTAAAGCCGTGGACTGGCGCGATGACCCTTTTGCGGGAAGCCCGCTGGCGCGACGGGATGGTCATTAGCGAGTCGCCGACAGCGGCGAGCGTCAATGGCGATTCACCAGGTACTGTCTACAACACCTACGGTTGCCTTGAGTGCCGATGCGATTATAAAGAGGCGCCGCCGGCAGAAAAGTTATGGCGCATTTTTCGAGGGCAGCGCCAAAACCCTCAGAGAGTATCGCTTTCACCACCTGCACATCGTGAACACGCTCCATTGCGGGACGCGCGGACCAGTGCAGTTCAATCCGTCTCGGGAAGTCCGATGTCACTCAGAACGAGGCCGGGCGTCCACCGGGCATCTCTTTTGCAGCAGGAAGTACGAAGGACCGCATGCGATGGAGGTCAACATGGCCACGGATACTCGTCGCTGGGGCTTAAGCGCCTCGAACCGGCACGCTCTCCGGAATGCAGAGGCAGAAATTGCCAATCTGGAGAAAGCATTATCGGCGGGCGGGATGCACTCGATATTTGCACAGACCTATTGGCGACGTCGTCTCCACGAAATCCATGCGACGCCCGGCCTGCCGCTTCCCCAACGTCTCAAGCTGGAAAAGCTGCTCACTGTTCTGGAGAGCCACGAGAAGCAATATGGATAGCGAACCCATTATCGGACCTGGTGGGCGCCTGAGTTTTACAGTGCAATCCTGTCGACATTGGGGCCGACTGTGCGTGAACGCACAGGGTATTCACGACAACAGACCTCATGATGGGTCACTCGCGCGCGTCGTGGGCCGACACCACCGAAATTTTTCAGTGTCGCGCGCGCAACCTGCGGTGAAACGCATGGAGGAACGGTTGGCATGCCTATGGTTAAGCGGACAGGTGTCGAACACAATGCGGGGGCACTTGCTGTGGACGAGTCGGCCGTCGTCAGAATTCGAGAGGCATTGATTTTCGCCGCGCGCGCGCAGCAGGTCTTGAGCTATCGCGATTTTTATGCTTTCTTCGGAGGCGCGGGTACGCTTCGCAAGCGGTTCGAGTTACTCGACCGCATTGTTCACGAGCTTGCTGACCCGGCCGATGCCGACTATGGCTCGTTGATGGCCAATTCCCAACGCCTGCCGGGACCGGAGTTCCTGAGGCGGTATCGGGTCTTCCATGCTGACGAGTATGAAACTATCGTGGGCGGCAATGCATTCACCCGGCCCAGGTCGGCGCAGCGATTACGGATAGCATTGATAGAACGTCAGCGCGTCTATCTTCATGCGCGCAACCAGCGGCCTGCGTTACCGGAAGTTCCCGTCTGGACACCGACCTTAGCCGTTCGCAGACCGGAATCTCCCGCCAAACCATAAGCATCCAAACTGTCTGCAAGCCGTCCGTGTTTTGGCGCCCATTCAGTGGCGCGTCGACCTCAACGTTGCATCGGCTCGGGTCGATGCAAGCTATTTTCGAACAACGCGGCATGCGGCAAGGATGGCTCTCAGGCGTCCGATGGAAAGGGGCTTTGTCACGTAGGCGTTGAAGCCGGCCGCAAACGCGCGCCTACCGTCTGTCTCGTCTGCGTAGCCGCTGAGCGCAACGAGGTAAATGTCGTCAAGAGATTCGTCCCGCCTGATGGCCCTTGCAATATCAAAGCCATCCGCATCAGGAAGACAGATGTCAACGATGGCGACATCCGGCTTGCCCGACTTGAGCCGCCGCATTGCCGCTGCGCCACTATCGGCCGTGTCAACTGAATGTCCGTCGAGCGCGAGCATAGTTGATAAAGACTGCAACGCATCCAAGCAATCATCAACCAGCAGGATGCTTACTGGATTGACGCTTGTGCTCGTTTCTGTTTCAGTGTGGCGGTCGGTCGACGGATTGGGCTCGCAGCATATCGGCAAACGGACGGTGACTGTCGTCCCTTTTCCTGTTCCGGCGCTCGCCACATCCAGTGTGCCGTGATGGAGCTCGACGATGCGTTTCACGACGGCGAGTCCCACACCCAGTCCGCCATTCGCTTCTTTTGAAGCGCCGCGTGACTGTACGAAGAGGTTGCAAACGGACGCAAGGTCCTCCGCCGCTATGCCTCTTCCGTTGTCTTGTACTGCAATAGTGACCGTCTTTCCGTCGGTTTCGCATGCTGCGCTCAGTAAAATGCGGCCACCCGCAGGCGTGTAGCGAATCGAGTTCGAAAGTAGGTTGGTGATGACCTGGCTCAGGCGCACATGGTCCCCAGCCAGGATGATGTCCTTGTCGAGTCCTGCGACGGTCAACTGTAGTCGACGTTTTTCAAACCCATCCTGTACAGACGCCACGGCGTCCGCTGCAATTTCCTTCAGGGACACATTGTTGATGTCAAGTCGCAGCTTGCCGTGTTGCAGACGAACTGCGTCGAGCAGGTCGTCCATCAGTGTTCGCAATCGGGATATTTGCCGCTCGGCGATGTTCAGCAGAACCAGTGCATTTTCATTGCCGGCACAGTAGGCCTTTGTGGCGCTCACAGCGTTGTCTATCGGTCCCATCGGGCCCAGAAGTTCGTGGCTGAGCATCGCGATGAATTCGTCGCGTTGCCGGCTGTCGTTCGCCTTCTTGTCCCGCGCGTTCGTCAGCGTGAGCGCTGACCCGGCTACGGCCGACAGGCTGGATAGAAGCCGCACGTCTTCACGCTCAAACCGGCAGCCATCGGAATGCGACATGACCCAGATGGCGCCAAGCGGAACGCCGTCTGTCTCAATCGGCACTACCAGCCCCTCAGCAATGTGCGCAGGGCCGCCGCGAAGGGCTTCGAACGTTTGCAGCGGGTCGACAAGGAGTAGCGACCCCTGTAACTCGAGCGCAATACCGCACGGGCAGTCTTTCCATGCCGTCAGATTGCCGCGCAGGCCGGCCACCTGCCCGGCGACGGCGAGCCAGCGAAAGTAGCGGTGGCCGTCCAGTTCTTCAACAAGACTGATGCCTGCACTTCCGGCGCAGCAGAGTTCGAGGGCAGCATCAACGATTGTCTGCAGCAGCACGTCTCGCGGCCCGGATTGCGCACGGGCCAGACGCACGAGCGCGCGACTCTCCTGCTCATACTCAGGAGCGCGCGACGGCCGTCGGCGCAGTTCTGCAGCGCCTGAACTGATAACTGTCGAAACAGTTGCCATGGATTTTGCCCTTGAGCACCGCAGTCGACTCGACATCACGGGCGGAAGTGAGCGTATTCCTGCGCCCGGTCGGGATGAAGCATTTTTTACACTAGGCCACGAACCCGCACGTGTCAAATTTGCCGCACCGCAATGCGGCCGAGAGAAGCAGCGACTCACGGGCACGTAAGTGCTTGTCATATGAACGGCGCGCAAATGGTCTCCGTCGGCAAGAATGCGAGTGCAAATCCGTCGCAATGTTCCTGACCACTCGTCGACTAAGTGATCCTGGTAAAACTGCTTGGATTTCGGTAACCTGGATTTTTCCCTGGTGCCGAGGTGTCGATGAAATGCCGTGTGAAGCTTGTGAAGGCTGAGGAGATC
>NZ_JAWRXV010000013.1:0-226836 GCF_046534875.1 Paraburkholderia sp. SIMBA_054
CGCTTTCTTTTGCCTACTTTTCTTTGCGGCGGCAAAGAAAAGTAGGTGCCGCCCCGCACAGGGGCGACGCTTGGAGCGCGAAGGCAAAACGCGGATGCCAGCGAAAAAACGAGCAAACCAACCAGCCGTCGCAGACAAAGCAGGTACCGTCCCGCACAGAGGGCACCGCATGAAGCACGAAGACAAAACGCGGATGCCAGCGCAAAGGCCAAAACACCAACCAGCAACGCCACCCCCTCGACGCAAAATCGCAAACACCGGCGAAGCCAAAAGCAACGACGATCCACGAGGCAGTGATCGCAGTCGTCACGCGGGACGTGCCGGCCTGCACGCTGGCGGGCGGCATGCCGGACCGCAAAAGATCAGAGACATCGAGCCCGACCACTCAGCGCCAGGGCGCCATCGCCTGAAACACGCCATCGCGTCTGACCAGCGCATGAAACAACGCGGCCGCGAAATGCACAAGGATCAACGCAAAGAAGCACAACGCGAGAAACCGGTGCGCGTTCCATAGCAGCGTGTGCAGTTCGTTGCTATGCGGCAGTATCCACGGCAACTGGACGCCGGCCACGATCACGGGATACTCCGCTGCCGACAACATCCCCCAACCAATCAGCGGCAACGCAATCATCAACGCATAGAACGCGAGGTGCGACAGATGAGCGGCGAGCTTCATCGGCTCGGGCATGTCCGGCGGAAGTCGCGGCGCGCCGCGCGTGAGTCGCACCACCAGACGGATCAGCGCGAGCACGAGGATCACAATGCCAAGCGGCTTGTGAACCGAGACCAGCGTCAGATAGTCAGGCCGAATGGTCGACACCATGCCGACGCCGATGAACAGCATCGCCAGAATGCAGATCGCCATGATCCAGTGCAGCGCGCGCTGCAACGGTGTAAAGCGCTGGAGAGTCGGTGTCATGGCTTCGCTCCTTCGGCAGGCGTGTGCGGATAGTACTTGTCTTCGGCAGTCCGGCGATTGAACGAAACGGAATAGGCAGCCGAGCGCGCAGCTGGGAACGGATCGTCGGAAACATGCATGCCCGCCGGCAGGACGGTCGGATCGAAATTGAGGTCGCGGCACGGGCCGTCGGGTTCGGGCTCGATCGCGCTGACCACCAGCGTGCCCGCTTCCACCTTGCGGCGGTCGTCCGGCCAGGCCTTGCTCGGGTCGGCCGTCGGGTCGCCCGGATTGGCGACGGTGACGATCATCGTCCAACGTTGCGGCGCGCTCTGCACGCGTTGCGTGATGTCGGTTTCGAGGAAGTTCGCGGGGCGTTGCTTGAGGACGTCGGGCGACACGGCCTCCGGCTTCGCGGCCGGCACGAACGACCAGCGCACGACCTGGTCCTGTCCCTGGGCATTCGTGAACACGAAGCTGTTGAGACTGTTGTATTGATCCTGCGCGAACGATCCCGTCCATGGCGCCGTCGTCGCCCACGCACCGAACGCGGCGAACTCAGGGTGCGCGGCGATGAACTGCTTCATCGCATCGGGATCGTCCTTTTTCGCCGATGCTTCGAGCAACGCGTAGAACGCTTGCGGTGTCGCGACGGGGAAGAAGGGCGCGTCGATCATCGCCGAGCGCCATTCGGTTCCATCCGGCGCGACCACACGCATGCTCAGGCCGCGAACCCGAACGGTCGGGTCCGGCGCGTTGGGGTCCGGCGTGGCGAGATTGAAGCGTCCCGTCACGCGGGACGAACCCTGCGCGAACATCGGCGCCTTCGACAATGCAGCGGCTGCTCCATTCGATTCGAATGTGCCCGTGAAGCAGATGCCCTTCGCGTGATTGCGCCGGAAACCCAACGCAGGACCGCCCGGCGGCGCGAGCGCGTTGACGATCTTTGGTGGTGTCAGCCGGCCTGGCGTGAGCCAGCCTGCCGTATACGCAAACGCAATGGCCACGACGGCGACGATGATCGAAATCAAGGCCAGTGAGCGGGCAGCGGAAGCTTGTGAACCGGGTCTGTCAACCATGGAAGTCTCGCTCGAGAGTTCTGCTGGCGACAATCTAGCAGCATCATAAAATTTGTGCAGAAGGGGGCGGAGCGCGGGCAGGTCGGCGATAGGTGTCCACGGGGCAACACCGTGTATCTGTCCGCATGTCTACTGTCCCCATTCGAATCCGTCTAGCATGACGGCATGCTCAAACGAGCGCAGCGTGCTGCGTGACCATCATGGATACCATCAAGATCCTGCTACAAACGACCATTCCCCCCGTCGCCGACGACTGGTCGATCGCGCGGTTCAGCCGCCTTGCCGAACTGCTGCGCGACCATCGCGATGCTGAGGGGCGCGCCGTATTCGACGTGGTCGCGAGAGACCGCGAGCAACCCGGAGAGCCGGACCCGGTACTTTCGCGTCTGGATGAAACCGCGTTCGACGAGTTGTGGCTATTTGCCGTCGATAACGGAGACGGCCTGACGCCCGAAGACTGCGCAGGCATTACGCGATTCCGTCAGGCAGGCCGCGGTCTGATGGTGACGAGAGATCACATGGATGTGGGCTGTTCGCTGTGCAGCCTGGGCAAAGTGGGCAAGGCACATCACTTTCATACCCGCAATGTCGATCCCGACCAGTCGCGATGCGTATGCGACGATCCGTTCTCCACGCATATTTCATGGCCCAATTTTCATTCGGGCGCGAATGGAGACTTTCAGGAAGTTGCGGTTGTGGGTGCGACACATCCCGTGCTGAAGAATGCCGACTCGCCGACGGGCGTCATTCGCTACCTGCCGGCTCACCCGCACGAGGGCGCCGTTAATGCGCCCGACGATGCATCAGCCCGCGTGATCGCACGAGGCAACAGCAAGATCACAGGAACGAGCTTCAATCTTGCCGTTGCCTTTGAACCGTCCAGCGACGGCGGGCCCGCTGTCGCGCAAAGCACGTTCCATCATTTTGCCGACTACAACTGGGACGCGCGGCTCGGTTGTCCAAGCTTCGTGGACGAGCCGCCAGGCAACGGGATGCAGACGGAGCAAGCGGCGCTGCAGGACGCGCATCGATATGCGATCAATCTCGCGCTGTGGCTCGCTGGGAAAGCGCCGCATTAATAGACGCAGCGGCGCCCGTCATTCTCGTTTCGTCTTCGGTTGTTCGGGCTTCTGCTGCGGGTCTTTTCCGCGTTGCGTCGGAGCCCTTGTGCAGGCGTCCGGCGGCGTTGCGTACGGCACGTCGTTGCAGCAGCACGCGTACACGGGAAAGCCGTATGCGTTCGTGCGGATGATGGTGGTCGGCCCGTGTAGCGGGCATACCGCGTTCATGGTGCCTCCTCGATTTCATCGGTCGATTGTCTATCGTACTGCCGTTTGCACCGATGTTCACGACGCAATCCGGCTTGTGCGAGCTGTCGTTTCGAATGTACGGCCATCTACCCCTGTTCACCTTGAACAGCGCAAGCATGTACATCACCAGCACGCCTGCGAGAAATCCAGCCACCATCCCGACGATCAACATAGTCATCGCTCATGACCGAGCGCATCCATCGCGGCCCGAACCATGTCGTCGCGCCATTCGCGCTTCGGGTCCGCACGTACGGCCTGCATCGCGGCGATGCCGAGCCCGGAAAACGCGCTCGTCACGCGCACGATACGTTCCATACTGATCTCACCGCGGACCGTTAAGCAGCGCGACGACCGTTTCGATTCGCAACGTAAAGAAACTTTACGGTGCGCCTGCGCGCTCACCTCGCAAATCCCGCAAAGTGCCGCCACACAAGGCTCCGCTCACACTGGCGCAGCCCTTGCATATGAGCCGCACCATACAACCGGAGCTGCCCATGATCGAACCAGGCCAAGCCGCCACGCTCACCCACACTGTCGCTGCCGCCGATCTCGCGTCGGCGCATGCGCACGCGGCTGGGGAGCGGTATCCCGACGTGCTGTCGACGCCTGCATTGCTCACGCTGATCGAGCGCGCGTGTGCCGGGCTCATGCATGACGCGCTGCGCGACGGGCAGCTTTCCGTTGGCGTCACCACGCACCTCAGTCATCTTGCGCCTACGCCGCCCGGCATCGACGTGTCGGCCACCGCGACGTTTCGCGGCGTCGAGGGCGCGCTGTACTGGTTCGACATCGTGGCGGCCGACGCGGGCGGACCGGTCGGCACGGCGAGCCATGCGCGCGCCATCGTCGATCGTGCCGCCATCGAGGCGCGCGCGTCGAAGCGCGGCGCGCGATAAGCGGGCGCTCATCCATCCATTCATTCGCGGCGCGAGCCGCTCACCAAGAGGAATCACATGGACGTGGCCGTTTCTCCCCCGCCGCAAGGCGTCTATTTCGACGCAGCGTTCGAAACCCTTGCCCTGTCCGAGGTGCGCCGTCATCAGGACACGCTGTGGGCGCGCCAATGGCCGTATTTGCGCGCGATGTCGGCGTTCTATCGAAGCAAGCTGTCGCGCTGGATCGAGCGCGAGGACATCACGCTCGACACGCTGCAGGACATGCCCTTCACGGAGAAGGACGAGTTGCGCGTGAGCCAGGAAGGCGCGCCGCCGTATGGGAGCTACGTGGCGTGCGCGGAAAGCGGCATCGCGCGCTTGCATCGGACCTCGGGCACGACGGGCCGCCCGCTGATCCTCGCCAACAGCGTCCGCGATGCGCAGGATATCGCCCGGGTGGGCGCGCGTTCGATGTGGGCAGCGGGCCTGCGCCCCGATGACCGCGTGGTGCACTGCCTCAACTACTGCATGTGGACGGGCGGCTTCACCGATCACACGATCCTCGAAGCGACGGGCGCGACCGTGGTGCCGTTCGGCGTCGGTAGTACACGGCTTCTGATCGACTCCATTCTGAATCTCGGCATCAACGCGATTTCGTGCACGCCGTCGTATCCCGCGCTCATCGAGCAGGTGTTGCGCGAAACGGGCGGACCTTCACCGCGCGAACTCGGATTGAAGCTCGGGCTCTTCGGTGGCGAGGCGGGTCTCGACAATCCCGATCTGCGCGCCGCAATGGAGGACAAGTGGGGCTTCAAGGTGCGCAACGCGAATTTCGGTTTGTCGGAAGTGCTGAGCATTCTGGGCGGACAGACGGACTGGACCAACGATCTGCTGTATCACGCGGCGGACGTGGTGTTCGCGGAAATCATCGATCCCGAAACGCTCCAGCGTTTGCCCGTCGAAGAGGGCGTCACGGGCGAGCTGGTCTGCACGCATCTGCGCAAGCAGTGTCAGCCGCTCGTGCGTTATCGCACGCGCGACGTGGTGACGGTGACGGGCGCCGATCCGGGTCCCGACGGCCGCAGCGCGTGGCGCTTTCGCGTGACGGGCCGCACCGACGACATGTTCAACGTGCGCGGTGTCAATGTGTTTCCGGGCGCGGTGCGGCTTGCCGTCGAGGCGCTGCCGCAGTGGGCATCGGGTCAGTTCCGCATCGTGCTGAAGGGGGACGGGCCGTACGACCGTATCGTGATGAAAGTCGAGGCAGCAAGGGATCTTGCTGCCGAACGCTGGCCGGATGCCGCGGCACGCGTCGAAAGCGCGGTGCGCGAGCGCATTGGCGCGAGCGCGGCGGTGACGATGGTGCCGTTCGAACATTTCCCGCGCACGGAAGGCAAGACGCGCTGGATCGACAAGGAACCCACATGAGCGACGTGATCTTACGCAACGAAGGGCCCGTGGCCGTCGTGACGCTGAACCGGCCGGGGCGCATGAATGCCATCGGCGGCGCATTGCTCGACGATCTGCACGATGCCTTGCACGCATGCAATAACGATCCTGCCTGCCATGTGGTGGTGCTGACGGGCGCGGGCCGCGCGTTCTGCGCGGGCGACGATCTCCAGGAATTCGGCCAGCAGAGCGCGAGCGACGCGAGCATCCGCAGCCATATCGAACGGATTCAGCGGATCACGCGCGATCTCATGCTCGGCGCGAAGCCGGTGGTCGGCGCGGTGCACGGCTATGCGGTTGGCGGCGGGTTCGAGTGGATGCTCAATTGCGATCTCGTGGTGGCGTCGGACGATCTCGTGTGCTTCTTCCCCGAGATGGATTGGGGGCAGTTCGTGACAGGCGGCGTCACGCATCTGTTGCCGCAGGCCATCGGCCACCAGCGCGCGATGGAGCTCTGGCTGCTCGGCGAGCGGCAGAATGCGCAAGCGCTGCTGTCGATGGGTCTCGTCAATCGCGTGGTCCCGCGCGACGCCGTGCTCGACACGGCGCTCGATCTGGCGTCGCGCATCTCGCAGCGTTCGGCGACGTCGGTGGCGCGCCTCAGGCGCCTCGTGAACGCGGAGTTGTCGGGCGCGCTTGGCCGCAGTCTCGAACTCGAAAGCGCCGCGACCATCGACGCGTTTTCGCATCCCGATGCAGCGGAGCGCGTGAAAGCGTTCGCGGCGAGAAAGGAGGGCACGCGATGAATCCGAAAGCGCTGACTTTCGATTATTTTGGCACGCTCGTCGACGTCGATCGCGGCGGCACGGCAGGCATGGCCGAAGTGCTGCGCCGCCTGTCGGTCGAAACGGGCGAAAGCGCGTTCGATGTCTATCTGGACTGGGACATCCGTAACGTGCGTCTTTATCGCGGCCAGGCTTACGCGCGCTACCGCGACGTCGCGCAGCAGGCGCTGGCGGCGTGTCTCGACGCACGCTGGCCCGGCGCGCGCAAAGGCCATGCGATCGACACGCTGACGGACACGTTCCTCGCGCATCTGGTGGAAGCGTCGCCCGCGCACGCGGACGCCGAGCCGTTTCTCGACTGGGCGGCGGCGCGTTATCCGCTGATGCCGATCACCAACATGGATAGCGATCTGTGGCGTCGCACGCGGCTCACGCATTACTTCGAGCATGTGACGACGGCGGAGATGGCGCAGGCGTACAAGCCGTCGCAGGCGATCTTCGCGCTGGCGCTCGATCGCCTCGCGCTCGATGCAGCCGACGTGTTGCACTGTTCGCTCGCCAGCTGGGCGGATATCGACGGGGCGAAGCCGCTCGGGATGGCCGTGGCCTGGATCAACCGCGGCGCGGACACGCTCGGCACGTGGCAGCCGCGTCCGGATTTCGAGTTCGACACGCTGTCGCCCGTACGGGACGTTCTGGAAAGTTTGCCATTCACAGCAACTGGGGAAGCGATATGAAACCGATGAAGACGGCGATGGCGTTCATCGCATGCGCGGCGGCCGTTCTTGGCCTGGCCGGCGGCGCTGCTGCGCAGGAAGTGGTGAAGATCGGCGTCGCGGGCCCGCTCACGGGCAGCGCGGCGCAAAGCGGCAAGGACGACGAGCGGGGCGTGCGCCTCGCCGTCGAGGAGCTGAACGCGAAAACGTTCATGGTCGCGGGCAAGCCGGTTCGCTTCGAGCTGGTTTCGATGGACGATCAGGGCGATCCGAAAGTCGGCGTGAACGTCGCGCAAAAACTCGTCGACGGCGGCGTGGCGGCCGTGATCGGCCATTACAACTCGGGCGTGAGCATTCCGGCCGCGCGCATCTACAACGAGGCGCACGTGGTGATGATGACGGGCGCGTCGTCGAATCCGCAACTCACGCATCTGGGTTTTCCGTATGTGTTTCGCCTCGCCACCAACGACAACGTGATGGGCGGCCGCATGGCGCTCTATTCGGCGAAAGTGCTCGGCGCGCAGCGGGCCGCCGTGATCGACGACCGTACCGCTTACGGCACGGGCGTGGCTGACGTGTTCGTCGAAAGCGCGAAGAAGGCGGGGCTCGAGATCGTCGCGCGCGAGTACAGCACCGACAAGACGACCGACTTCAAGGCCATTCTCACGCAGATCAAATCGCGCAACCCGCAGGTCGTGTTCTACGGCGGCTACTACGCGCAGGCCGCGACGCTCGCGCGGCAGATGGGCGAACTCGGCATCAATGCGACGATCGTCGGCGGCGACGGCATCTGCTCGCCGGAATTCGACAAGCTGTCGGCAGGCGTCGCCGACAAGCGCATGTTCTGTGCGCAGGGCGGCGCGCCACTCGACACGCTACCCGACGGCAAGGCCTTTCGCGCGAGGTTCAGAAGCGCCTTCAACGCCGATGTCGATACCTACGCGCCGGCTTTCTACGCCGCGACGCTCGTCGTCGCCGATGCCATGCAGAAGACGGGCTCGACGAAGCCCGAGGTGTTCGTCAAGGCGTTACGCGATCAGGCGTTCACGAGCATCCTCGGTCCCGTGCGGTTCGATGCGAACGGCGACTGGATCGATGCGCCCGTCACGGTGTACCGGCTCAACGGCGGGTCGCTTACCGCGATTGCGCAGAAGGATTGACGCGCGCTCTGGCGCGTCGGAATGGGCCGGGCAGCGGGATTTTGAACTGGTATAGTCGGAGCCGTTGCCCGACCGCTCGCAGGTAGACATGGCCACTGTCGCGCTCGATCCCGACACCACTGCGCTCGAAAGCGCGCTTGCCTGCAAGCAATGGCGCACCGCGCGCCGGCTCGCCGCGAGTGAGGCGCGGGCCTGCGTGTTCACGCTGGATCGCGCAGGACACCTGCTCGAAGGCATCGAGGAAGTCGCGGATCCGGACGCTGCCAGGCGTGACACGCTCGATGCGTTCTTTGCGCACTGTCCTGCTGCGCGCCTCGCTGCACTCGCCGAAGCGGCAACGTCAATATCGGATGGGCGTTGCGCGACGCTGCCGTTGCAAGGCAGCGCCGCCACGCTTGGGCAGGCGTTCGCGTTGCGTGTCGAAGCGCATGGTCGGCGCGTCTTTCTTGTTGCGCTGCATGCGCAAGATGCCAGCGGCGGGCGCGCCAACTGGTCCGCGAGCTGGATTACGCTGCTCGGCGCGACGCTCGACGTTCTTTTGCAACGCACCTTCGATCTCGCCGCTTACGACACGCTCGTCGAAGAGCAGCGCGCGATCATCGATCATATTGGCGACGGGCTGATGGTGATCGGCCAGGGCCATGTGCTGCGGCACGTCAATTCGGTGGCAGGGCGCATTCTCGGCATCGATCCGAAGACGAGCATCGGCAAGACGCTCAACGAGGTCATCGATTTCGAGCCGATCGTTGGGCCGATCTACCGGACGGGCGTTGGCTACGTGGATCGCGAACTCATCATCGATTCGCCCGCGCGGCATCTGCATCTGCTCGATACGGCCATCCCCATCAAGAATCGCTGCGGCGAAGTAGTGTCCGTCGTCAATACGTTTCGCGAGATGCGCCGCGTGCGCAAGATGGCGGGACGCTACGCAGGCAATCACGCGCGCTTCACGTTCGACAGCGTGGTCGGAACCAGCGCGGGCACGCGGCGCGCGCTCGATGCGGCGAAAAAAGCCGCGCGCGGCTCGTCGAATGTATTGCTCTCCGGCGAGAGCGGTGTCGGCAAGGAAGTCTTTGCGCAGGCGATTCACAATGCCAGTTCGCGTAGCGCCCAGCCGTTCATCGCGATCAATTGCGCGGCCTTGCCGCACGCGCTGATCGAAAGCGAGCTGTTCGGCCATGCGCCTGGCGCGTTCACAGGCGCGGCGCGCGATGGCCGTCCCGGCAAGTTCGAGTCCGCCGACGGCGGCACGGTGTTCCTCGACGAAATATCGGAATTGCCGATCGACGTGCAGGCGAAGCTGCTACGGGTTCTGCAGGAGCGCGAAGTCACGCGCATCGGCGATACGCGCGGCATTCCGGTGGATGTGCGGATCGTTTGCGCCAGTAATCGCGATCTCGCGTCGATGGCGCGGGAGAAGACGTTTCGCGAAGATCTCTATTACCGCTGCAACGTGATCGAGATCGACATTCCGCCGTTGCGCGAGCGGCGCGAGGACATACCCGTGCTGGCGGCGTTTTTTCTCGAACGCTATTGCACGCGCATGCACAAGCCGACGCCCGCGTTGACCGAGCACGCATTGAAGCAACTGGCCGCCTACGACTGGCCGGGCAATGTGCGCGAACTGGAAAATCTCGTCGAGAAGATCGTCAATTTTGATGACGGCGAACGCATCGAGGACGTGTCGTCGTTCCTGCGTGGCGCGACACGCGCGCAACCAGCAGACGATGCCGTACACGTCGCGCATCGGGCGGCGCCTGTCTCGCTGATGGAAGCGGAGCGTCAGGCCATCGAAAACGCGCTGGAGGCGTGCCGCTACAACGTCACGAATTGCGCGAAGCTGCTTGCCGTGTCGAAGCCGGCGCTCTACGCGAAGATGAAGCGGCATGGGATTCGCCTCGAACGCTCGATCCGGCACAAGATTTGAAGCTTGCCGCGACGTGAACAACTCAATGCCTTGACGACGGCATGACGCCCACTCACGCAGCTTGCCCGGCCGCGTTCGCACGACGCCGCCGCGTCGCCGTTGTCTTCGACACTTCCTCGACCGGCGCGACATCGCTCGCCCGCTGCGCCTGATAGGACTCGCCCCATTCCCTGAGACTGATCAGCACCGGCGCAAGCGTCTCGCCGAATGGCGTCAATTCGTATTCGACCTTCGGCGGAACCTGAGGATAAACATGGCGCGCAACGATGCCGTCAGCTTCCAGCTCGCGCAGTTGCAGCGTCAGCATGCGTTGCGTCGTGTTCGGCAGCAGCCGGGTGAGTTCCATGAAGCGCTTCTTTTCATGCATCAGGTGAAACAGGATCACCGGCTTCCACAAACCGCCGATTACCGAAAGCGTCACTTCGACGGCGCAGCCGCTCTTGCTGTCCAGGCGTTTGGGTCGCATGGCGTTCATACCTACATAAATGATAGTACCGGCCATAATTGTACCTTCTTGCGGTAATCGACGTACGATCGGACAATCACGACGTGGTCGCGGCGCTTTCGCGACCTCGCGCGCCGGCCAACGCGCGCGACCGCCTTTTCGACGGCGATGCCGCATCGCGCATCGTCAGTCCGTCAATCGACTATCAGGAGTTGCTTAGATGAAAGCCATTACCTTGCGCCAGCCCGCCGGACTGGACAATCTCGTCCGCGTGGAACTCGCCGATCCCGGCGCGCCGGCGCCCGGCGAAATCCGCGTGCGCATCCGCGCAAGTTCGCTCAACTTCCATGATCTGGGTGTCGTCACGGGACGCATGCACACCGAAGACGGTCGCATTCCGATGTCGGACGGCGCGGGCATCGTCGAAGCGATCGGCGACGGCGTGACGGAATTCGCGGTCGGCGATGCCGTCGTATCGACGTTCTTTCCGTACTGGCTCGACGGCGGCCCGACGCTCGCCGATTTTTCGACGACGCCGGGTGATGGCGTCGACGGCTACGCTCGCGAAAGCGTCGTGCGTCCTGCGCAATGGTTCACGCACGCACCGCGCGCCTACAGCCACGCGGAGGCTGCGACGTTGACCACTGCAGGCCTGACCGCGTGGCGCGCGCTAGTCGTCGATTACGCGCTGAAGGCGGGCGACACCGTGCTCGTTCAGGGCACGGGCGGCGTCTCGATCTTCGCGCTGCAGTTCGCAAAGCAGATGGGCGCGACAGTGATCGCGACGTCGTCATCCGACGAGAAACTGGCGAAGGCAAGCGCGCTCGGCGCCGATCACCTGATCAACTACAAGCGCGATACCGACTGGGCCGCGAAGGTACTTGAGATCACGAACGGTCGCGGCGTCGACAACGTGGTCGAAGTGGGCGGTCCGGACACGCTGGGACAGTCGATCCGGGCTTGCCGGATCGGTGGTCACATTGCGTTGATCGGCGTGTTGACGGGACTGGCCGGGCAGGTGCCGACGGCTGAACTGATGCGTCGTCAGCAGAAGCTGCAGGGGCTGATTGTCGGCAGCCGGAGGCATCAGATCGACATGATCCGCGCGATCGACGCGAACGGTATCAAGCCGGTGATCGACAGCACGTTTGCGCTCGACGAGATTGCCGACGCGTTCCGCCATCAGGCGGCGGGCAAGCATTTCGGCAAGGTTTGTCTGGCGGTCTGAAGCGGGCGGCGGTAGCGATCGGGCGCCGCGGGCGATCTTCTCCTTTCAGGTGAAGATCGTCACAGGTCAGTAGTAAAGCCAGCGTCCATACTCCGGCGACCAGTACCAGCGGCCAGCAGCCGGCGCCGGCTGGTATTCGCCCGCCCAGGCAGCGGGTGGCGCGTAGTAGGCGTACGGGCGGGCGGCCACGCTGGTTGGCCGCTGCACGTAGCCATAGGCTTGCGGCGGAGGCTGCATCGCTACGGGCGGCGGCGCGTACTGCGGTCGCGGTCGCACGTACTGCGGCCCGGTCGTGTAGACCTGTGCTGTCCGTGGCATGACAGCGTCGTCGCCTTCGTCATCAGCGAACTCTTCGGGCGGCATTGCATTCTGTTGTTGCACGCGTCCCGTAGACCGCACGATGCCGGCATTTCTCGGCGGAGTGCTCGAGCGTTGCACCGGTTGCGGGTTCTGCAGTGAGTCGGTATCCGTCCAGGCGTCGGTTGTCGCGACTGGAGAGCGACGGGCAACCGGCTTTGTTGGCGCGATGCGAGTGCCGCTGGATGCGGAAGTTGGTGTGCCTGGCTGTTCCCCAAGCGGCTTCGACGTGATGGGCACCTCTTGCACGGTCTCGATATCGCTTGCGTCGCTGTAAACGTGCTTGATGTCGAGGATAGGTTTGCGAGGAGCCTCAATCGTTGATTTCTGCGCCCGCACTTCGGTTGCGGGTGGCGTCGTGGCGGCAGTGCCCTTTGCCGCCGCTGCGCGCGTGAGTTCCTCTTTCGCTGCCTTGTAGCCGCGATCGTAGGCCGCCTTCACTTCCCGGTCCTGGGCCTCGGCATCGTCGGCCGCGTTGTACGCGTGGGATGATGCCGAAAACAGGCAACCTGTGGCGAGAAACGCGCCGGCCAAAGTCTGCCTCAAGCGTGCGTCCATGAGGCCTCCCTTTATGGTTATTGATGGGCAATCGTACAACGTCTCCGGCGACAAAAGAACGCTAGCGATGCCATTGCGTGCGCTTCCCAACTGAACCTTCAATCGCATGCGTTTGCAACGAAACATGACGCGGCGACATGCGTCCGTTGCGTGCGGTCTCATGCCATGCGGGATGAATACCACACGTAACGTCAGCGCAGCGTCGCTATGGAAGCAGAAGCTATGGCTTGCTCCACACCAGCCTCCAGCACATCAGAAAGGTACCCTTAGCGTCCCTTGAAACCGCTCCTTCGGCCGTACACGCGGAGCCGGGAAGCGCGGGGCCGAATTGGGCGACCTCTCTATCGGCGTCGGCGAGTGCATCGGCGGGCACTCGTCCCCAGATGGACAGACTGGCCAGTACGCCGGCACAGCCGACCAACATAATCAGCGTACGTTTCAATCGGGCAGGGCGGCTGGCAATAAGGTCGATTCGCATTGGGAGGGCTCGTCTGGCAGGGGCTTATGAGCGCTCTTATCGGCATCGGCTGCCAAAAGAATAGATCCCGGTTCAAGTATTTTTTTCGGGCCAGATTGTCGGAGATCGTGAAGCGGGCGTCTGAACGTTTCAGGCGCCAGCAACGGGTTCCCGTCGAGCGTTCCGGCGCAGCATATCGGCGGGCACACCGAACGTTCGGACAAACGCGCGGCGCATGCGCTCCCGATCCGCAAAACCCGTTTCCTGCGCCACGACGTTGATCGTGTGCCGGCCCTGTTCGATCATGAATCGGGCTGCTTCGAGCCGTAGCTGCTCCACGGCCTTGGCGGGCGACTGACCGGTCTCGGCTACGAACGCGCGGCTGAACTGGCGAGGGCTGAGGTTGGCCACCGCGGCAAGCTCCTCGACCGTCAGCGGATTGCGCAGGTTACGGCGGATATGCGCCAGCACCAGTTCGATCCGATCGGACTTTGGCGTCATGTCGAGAAGGGCGGAATGTTGCATCTGGCCACCCAGCCGACGCTGATTCATGACCAGAAGCCTCGCGACCATTTTCGCGGCATCGGGACCGAGGTCGTTATCGATCAACGCCAGAACGAGATCGATACCGGCCGTCATGCCGGCCGAGGACCAGATGGGACCGTCATTGACGAAAATCCGGTCTTCTTCCGTGATGACTTCCGGGAAGCGGGCCCTGAATTCAGACGCATGGGCCCAATGCATGGTGGCGCGTCGGCCATTCAACAGTCCGGCCTCGGCGAGTACGAATGCACCGCTGCAGATCGAGGCAATCCGTCTCGATGCTTTGGCTGCCTCCTGAACGAACGCGATCACAGCGGCATCGGAGGACGGCATTTTCATTTCGGTGATCGAACCCACGATAACCGTATCGAAAGCCGGATCGCCGAACGCCTCGGTTTCCAGTGTCATGCCGCCCGAAGAACGGACAGGACCGCCATGTGCAGACAGCACATGGACGTCGTAGCACGGACCCGCCGGCGGCATGTTCGCGATCTCGAACGCTGTTAGGGCCGCAAGACTCATCATCTGAAATCGTTGCGGCACGATAAACCCAATCCGATGCATGTTTATTCCTGAGGTCCGGCTCGCGCACGTAACCGTAAATTCACGTCATTCCACGGGTCACATTCGCTGATTCCTTCTCGATCCGGCGACCCTCGTACGCCCGGGCGACGCACGTCATGAATGGTGGCAACAACGACATAGATCGTAAAGGGCAGAGGCGATAACGTACAAGCACTTCATCATCTGTCTCGCACCAGCGAAAGGAACACCATCATGTCGAAGATCATCCGGGCCGCAGCCGTTCAGATCGCGCCCGTTCTCTACAGCCGGGAAGGCACCGTCGATAAGGTCGTCAAGAAAATTCTGGAACTCGGCAAGCAGGGCGTCCAGTTTGCGACCTTCCCTGAGACTGTCGTTCCGTACTATCCGTACTTCTCGTTCGTCGAATCTCCGTTTGCGATGGGAGCCGAGCATTACAAGCTTCTCGATCAGGCAGTGGTCGTGCCGTCCGAGACGACGCGTGCAATTGGCGAAGCGGCGCGTCAGGCGAAAATGGTGGTGTCGATCGGCGTCAACGAACGCGATGGCGGCACGCTCTACAACACGCAACTGCTGTTCGATGCCGACGGCACACTCGTGCAACGCCGCCGCAAGCTCTCGCCGACCTATCACGAGCGTATGGTCTGGGGAATGGGCGACGGTTCAGGTTTGCGCGCGATCGATACCGCCGTGGGCCGCGTCGGTCAGCTCGCCTGCTGGGAGCACTACAACCCGCTAGCGCGCTATGCGCTGATGGCCGATGGCGAGGAAATCCATTCGGCGATGTATCCGGGCTCGTTCGCTGGCGATCTGTTCTCCGAGCAGATCTCGGTCAACATCCGCCAGCATGCGCTGGAGGCGGGCGCCTTCGTTGTCAACGCGACAGCGTGGCTGACTCCCGAACAACAGCAGCAGATTCTGAAAGATACCAATACCACCCAGGTGGGCCCGATCTCGAGCGGCTGTTTCACTGCAATCGTTTCGCCCGACGGTGAATACATGGGCGGAGCGCCGCTGCGCGAAGGAGAGGGCGAGATCATTGCAGACCTCGATTTCTGGCAGATCGACAAGCGCAAACGCTTGATGGATTCGCGTGGCCATTACAGCCGTCCGGACGTGCTCGGGCTGGTGATCGACCGCACGCCGAAGACTCACGTCATCGAGCGCTCGCTGCGTGCGCCAGGCGAAGAGCCCGTCAGGGATCTCGAAGTACTCGCCTGAACGGCGTATCCACACGCTCGATACCGCCATCCTCGTCGATTCGTTCACGTTCGTTCCGGGCTGCATTCCGTTCCTCGGCCGGACGCTGAACATCCTCGCGTTACAAGCGGTGCTTCGAGCCGAGGCTTGTGAGGTCGTGCGCGCACGATGCGCGCAATTCGACCGCTCGAATTTGCCCATTATCAAGGAGTAGCAGAAATGAACTTCAATGATGTCATGCTGGAGCGCAACGCCAGGTTCGCCGAGACCGAGTTCGCGCCTGAACTCAAGATGCTCCCGTCGACGGGAACGGTTGTCGTCGGCTGTGTCGATCCGCGCGTCGATCCCGTGAACGTGCTGGGGTTGAAGCAAGGTGAAGCGGCCGTGATCCGGAACGTCGGCGGGCGCATCAACAAATCGTTGCTCGAAACGCTGGCGGTGTTGAGCGTCGTCGCGGCATCGGCGGGACGCCCGGATGGTGCGCGCAATCTCGTGCTGCTCCAGCACACCGATTGCGGGATCATCGGCTGTCACCGGCATGCGCCCGCATTGCTCGCCCGGCATCTCGATGTCGAGACGGATGCGCTCGATGATCTCGCGATCACCGAGCCCTACAAGGCGGTCGCGCTCGATGTCGCAGCGCTCAAGGCAAACAAGGCGCTGCCCGATGGCATGGTGGTGTCGGGTCTTGTCTACGACGTCAAAACCGGCAAGATCGAAACCGTCGTCCCGCCGGCACCGTTGCGGGCGCCCGCCGCTTGACGGAGGCGCATCGGCCATCGCGCACGGCAGGTGCGGTCAATCCGGTTTCGAAGTCGCGCGATCGTCTGGCAGCAACGCTTGCGCGACGCCTTCCGAAAACCGCATTGACCGGCCCTCGATCAGCAGTCGTTCCGCATCCGCTGGATCACGCTCTATGTCAGGCAATCCGTGCGCGACGAGCGCGCGAGCGCAGCCGATCCAGTCGCCGTGTTCAACCCCGGCAGGTTCATTAATCGAAGCCCACGACAACGTGCCCAGCACGTCAGCACCGAAGCCATGTGTCTCTCGCCAACTTGCTCCATGCGCAAGCAGGAACGCGGTCAATTCGGCATCGCCGCGAAGCACCGCATGGTTCAACGCCGTCGCGTCCCAATCCCCGCCGCGCGCAGCAATTGGCCAGCCTAGTTCGACCATGACCTTGATCGCGTCGCCCGATCCCCACGCGGCTGTATCCGGCAATAGCCGCAACTGATCCTCCGGCAGAGCACGAGGAAGATCAGGACGCCATGCCTGGATGCGACGCGCCTCGCCGGCATCGGCGCGTGCACAGGCCGCCACGAACTCGTCCTCGGCGCTGAGTGTGTCGTTTGCCCCGGCGGCGCGCAACAGGTCCGCGACCTCGCGCAGTCCTGTTTGCATCGCCAGTCGCCAGGCGCTGACGCCACCGGGCGTGCGCGCCTGCGGATCGGCACCGGCGGCGAGGAGGGCGGCGATATGACGGGCCGATCGACGCACGGCGATGGCGCGCAGCAGCGGCGGTCCCCACGTCGTCGTCGGACCTGCTTCAACGGGTTCATTCGGATCGCCGCCGTGTGCCAGCAGCAGTTCCAGTGCAACAGGGTTCGGCATGTCGAGCGCCCGACGCAGCGCATTCGTTCCGCCGACGCGAGCGCCATGCTGCAGCAACACGCGCGTGCAAGCAGGCTCCTCCAGCGAGTGATAGAGCGATTCGCCGTCGTTGGGATTCGCACCTGCGGTGAGGAGCATCTCCGTCAGGACGGCATCGCGGTTGACGCCCGCTGCGCCGTAGAGCGCAGACAGCGGTTCCGACTCGTGGGGCGACGCCAGTGAAGCGGGGGGATACCGGTTGCCGATACGCTGATTGGGATTGGCGCCGGCTTGAAGCAGAAACCGCGCGCAATCACGCAGCCGTTCAGCGAACTGCGGCAACTGTCCGAGGCGCGAATGCGTCACGGCAACGAGCGGCGGAAGATTCAGCGGTCCGTCCGCCCGATTGATCCAGTCTGGATCGGCTGAGACTGCACGGGCTATCACGTCGAGCTGTCCCGCAGCGCACGCCACCGACACATCCGACGAAGGCAAGCCGGGATGGTCGCGCAATACCTGCGCAGCAACGCGCGGCCTTGCGGCGTCGTGGCTGCCAACGACGTCGCCGCCGTAAGCAAGGCCAAGCCAGTGTCGAATCAAATCCTGCTGTTCGCGCTGCACGGCACGGCTTTCGACATACAGGCGAAGCTCTGCCCATGAAGCGAAGCCGTACTCGCGCGCGATACAGGACTGCGCATCGTGCAGACGCAAGCCGAGTGCGATGACGTCGTCAGGCGTTCGCTGCGTGGCAGCAGGAAGGTTGTCGATGAAGCGCGAAATAGCCGTTGCATCGCCATCGCGATAGAGGCGGAGCAGTTCTTTCGCCTGCTTCTTCAGATAGTCGAGATTGGCCCTGGAAGGCAGAGTCTTCATTGCGGATCCTCGTGCATTGGAGGCTGTCGGTCCGCAACACCGCCTGCACAAAGGATGGTGAGATAACGCATTGGCTATCGCAGGTGAGTTCAACTCTTTCCGCGGACCCGGAAGCGGCCTGTACCGCTGACGAGATGCTAGGAGAAGACGGGCGGTGCCGTCAACTCCCACGCAGATGCACGGACCTATTCCTGCGGCGGCAACAGCGCCAGAAGCAGTCGCCGCAACTCCAGACATTCCCGCTGCGTCAGCCGCGCCGTGAGAATGCGCTCGACTTCCTCGACACGCGGACGCAAGGTCGCAAGCTGCTTCTTGCCGTCCGCGGTGAGGAACAGCACATAACTGCGCTTGTCGACGGGATCGTCGGACCGTTCGATCAGGCCGTTGCGAACCATGCGCGCGACGAGATCGGCGATGGTCGATCGGTCCACGTCGAGTTCATCGCCGAGTTGCCGCTGATTGACGCCGGGTGTTTTATGCAAGATCTCGAGCGCCGCATACTGGACGCTCGTGACCTCGGCGGAGACTTCGCTGAGCCATACCGCTACGTGGCGCTGCTGGGCGCGGCGCACGAGACTGCCCGTAAATTTCGAGAGCGCTTCGGGGTTGTCGTGTCTGGTCGGCAATTTCGCAGTTTCGGAACGGGTTAGCGCATGCGGAGTATCGGCCGGAAAAAGGCCTTCAGTTCCGCATATGCATCGAGTGGAAGAACATGCGCGACGTATTGATCCGGACGGACCACGACGAGCGCGCCCCGTTCGCGATCGATGCCGCGCGCGTCGAAGATATCAGTCGCTGCGTCGCTCGTAAATGTTTTCTCGTAGTCGATGAGGCCGTAGCGTCCCTTGCGCGGTAGCAACAGGGCGGGCAGGTCGTCGAGACGCACTTCGCGATGCGGCTGCTGCAGCACCGCGCGCAGATCGAACACGCTATCCACATCGGCATCCTCTGGCGTGGTGAGCCGCAAGACAGAATCGGACGATGTAGCGAGATGCTCGCACAGTGCATCGAGCGCAGTCCGTTTCGCATCCGCGAACGCGTACAGGCGCCAGCGGCCGTCAGCGGATGCCGCGTGTCCGAGATGGACGGGCTTCGCATCGGCGAGACGAACGACGGGCGATGAATGAAAACGCGTGCCGATCGCGAAGCCCTTGGCGAGCGTCTGATGCGCCGCTTCGCCCGTCAGCACACCCGGCCGGTAATGCGTCGCGACGCCCGCCGTATATCGGCCCGCGCGAACAAAATAGGCTTGCAGTTCAGCCGGATCGACGCCGCCTGCCTCGGGCCGGTTGGGATCTTTCGGCGGAGCGGCCATCATCGCCGACCATTCCTTGTCGAAGTCGATCAACTCCTGCGCGATCGGCTGACGCTCGTCGGAATACGTACGCAACAGATCGGCGCCGCTGCGTCCCTGCAGCACCGCGCCGAGTTTCCAGCCGAGATTGAAGCCGTCCTGCATCGACACGTTCATGCCCTGGCCGGCCTTCGCGCTATGCGTATGACAGGCATCGCCTGCGATGAACACACGCGGGTCGCGAGACGTGCCGTCGGCGGCGAGGGCGTCGTCGAAGCGATCGGTCAGGCGCTGTCCCACTTCATACACGGAGAACCACGCGACTTCCTTTGCATCGAGTGTATAGGGGTGCAGGATGTGCTGAGCCGTCTCGATGATGTGATCGACCGTGGTCTGTTTGAGGCTGTCGCGATTCTCGGGCGTGACCTCGCCTAGATCGACGTAGAAGCGCACCAGGTATCCGCCTTCGCGCGGAATGATGAGCAAGTTGCCCTTGCTCGCGGACTGAATGGCGACTTTCAGGCGGATGTCCGGAAAGTCCGTGACGGCGAGCGCGTCCATCACGCCCCACGCATGATTGGCGGCATCGCCGCGCAGGGTTTGTCCGATGGCCGTACGCACGCGGCTGCGGGAGCCGTCGCAACCGACGACATAGCGCGCACGCACAGTGATTTCCTCATCCAGCCTTGCTTCATCCATACGGCGCAACTTCACGCGCACGGGGTATTCGCCGGTATCGTCGCGTTGCACGTCGACCACTTCCAGATCGTAGTCCGGTTCGAGCCGTTGCGCGGAGCGACGCATCACATCGAGCAGATAGTCCTGCACGCGAGCCTGATTGACGATCACATGCGGAAACTCCGACATGCCTGTTTCGGTATCCTGAACACGACCGGTACGCTTGATGGCGCCACGGTCCTGTGCATCGGGGCGCCAGAACGCGGTTTCGTTGACCCAATATGCTTCACGCTGCAAGCGGTCGCTGAGGCCGAACGCATTGAACATCTCGACAGTCCGGCACGCGACTCCGTCTGCCTGTCCCATCTGCAACGGTCCTGAGCGCCGCTCGACGATGCGTGTGCGGACGGTCGGGAATTGCGACAGTTGTGCTGCCAGCACGAGTCCCGCAGGACCGCTTCCGACGATCAACACGTCGACCGTGTCGGGCATCTCGACGCGAGGCGCATTGTCGGCAGCCGGCTCGATGGTCGGATCGCCGACGCGGAAACCGTTGAGATGAAATTGCATGGTGTCTTCCTCCAGGGTGTGCGTGTCATCGTGATACTGAATATACTCCGTACACCAATCATTTCAAAGCACTTCGTGTGGTGGTGGATGTTTACCCTGGCCTGAGGATTTCGAGCGCCTGGCTCTGTCCGCATCCGAAAAAGCAGCCTATATCCAGCACACGGACGCCGCAGCGCAGCCCCCGACGCCATATCCGGTAAAACCCTAAGTCCTATTCCGCGCGACCGCCGACTCTGCTATAAATTGCGCTCCGTAGCTGATGACGTTTTAGCACGGCGATTTCTTGCAAGATTGGCAAGGTTCAGCGGGACCGTTTGAAAGGAATGGCATGGCGCGCGTAGTTGTGGTGGGCAGCATCAACATGGATATGGTGGTCGTCACCGACACGTTTCCCCGTCTGGGCGAGACACTGTTCGGCACGGGCTTCTCGACGAGCCCTGGCGGCAAAGGCGCGAATCAGGCCGTCGCGGCGGCTCGACTGGGCGCGCAGGTGACGATGGTTGGCCGGGTAGGCGCCGACGCCTTCGGTGAAGACATGAAGGCGACGCTCGTGCGTGAAGGCGTGGACGTGCGTTACGTCACCACCGCGAGCAAGGCAACAGGTATCGCATCGATCACGCTGACGGGCGGCGATAACGCGATCGTCGTCGTGCCGGGCGCCAACTCTGAGCTTTCGCCCGAAGATATCGACCGTGCCGCCGATGCATTCGAGCAGGCCGATGTCGTGCTGGCCCAACTCGAGGTGCCGTACGCGACCGTTCTGCATGCGGCGCGCCGCGCCCGCGCACTCAACAAGCCGTTCTTTCTGAATCCGGCTCCCGCCGTCGCGCTGAGCGACGAACTGCTGGATCTCGTCACGCTGCTGACGCCCAACCAGCATGAACTCGCGACCGCTTTGCACACGAGTGAAGAGCAGTGGGCCGACGAACTCGCGCGGCGCCCTGGCCAGATCGCGATGACTCGTGGTGAGGACGGCGTGTGTTACGCCGACACGGACGGCAAGCTCGTGCACCAATCCGGCTTCGCGGTGAAAGCGGTCGATACGACGGGCGCCGGCGACACGTTCAACGGCGCACTCGCGGCCTTCTGGAGCCTCGGGATCGACGAGGCAGTACGCCGCGCCAATGCTGCGGCAGCACTGTCTGTCACGCGCGCAGGCGCGCAAGGCGGCATGCCGACGCTCGCCGAACTGGACACATTTCTCGAAGCTCGATCATGAAAAAGCTCGGACATCTGAATCGCGACATCGCGCGCGTGCTGGCATCGATGGGCCACACCGACAGCCTCGTGATTGCCGACTGCGGCCTGCCGATTCCCGAAGGCGTCGAGTGCATCGACGTATCGCTGGCGCTCAACGTGCCGGGCTTTTTCGACGTGCTCGACAGTGTGCTCGCCGACTTCAAGGTCGAACGCGCGGTGTTTGCGAGCGAGAGCGCCGAACACAACGCCGCTGTCGTGGAACGCATCGCACAGATGGCGTCCAGCAAGATCGAAGTCGAACAGGTGCCGCACGAGGCGTTCAAGCAGCGCTCGCGCGAGGCGAAAGCCATCATCCGCACGGGCGAGTGCAGTCCTTACGCGAATGTGATTTTGCATTCCGGCGTCATCTTCTGAGAGGCACACCATGGAAGTGTTGATGCAGGGCATCGGCAAGGCCTTCGGACCGGTACGCGTGCTCGAGGGCGTCGATTTTCACATCAGTGCGGGCGAGATCCACGCGCTGATGGGTGAAAACGGCGCCGGCAAATCGACGCTAATGAAGATTCTGTGCGGGGTCCATCAGGCTGACGCAGGCAAGATCCTGATAGATGGCCGCGCCGCGCAGATTCGCAACACGGTCGAGGCCGAACACGCCGGCATCGCGATCATCCACCAGGAACTGAACCTCATCCCGCAACTGACGGTGATGGAGAACCTCTTCCTGGGCCGCGAACCGAGCCGGTTCGGGATCGTCGACAACGCGAAGATGCGTCGCGAGGCACGCAAGTGGCTCGACATGGTTGGCGCGCGCGACATCGACCCTCAGACGGAAGCGGGCGAACTGTCCATCGGCCGCCAGCAACTGGTCGAAATCGCAAAGGCGCTTTCACTGGACGCGCGCGTCGTCGTGATGGACGAGCCGACGGCCGCGCTCACCAATCGCGAGATCGACACACTGTTCGAGATCATGCTGTCGCTGAAGGCTCGCGGCGTTGCAATCGTCTATGTCTCGCACCGGATGGAAGAGATCTTCCGGATCTGCGACAAGATCAGCGTCTTGCGCGATGGTCACTTCGTCGGCGAACGCGCGATCCGGGACACGAGTTTCGACGAGATCGTCAGGCTGATGGTCGGCCGCGAACTCGGCGAGCGTTTCCCGAAGCGGCAGCACAAGCCCGGCGCGGTCCGCTTGCAGGTCAAAGGTCTCGCGGATCACGGCAACATCTCTAACGTTTCGTTCGATGTACGTGCGGGCGAAGTGCTCGGCATCGCCGGATTGATGGGGGCGGGGCGCAGCGAAATTCTCAGAACGCTGTTTGGCGCCAATCGGAAGACAGCGGGAACTGTCACGCTCGATGGCAAGCCGCTCGAAGTGCGCGATGCGTCCAGCGCCATCGCGGCGGGCATCGGCTTCGTCACGGAAGACCGCAAGGGCCAGGGGCTCGTGCTGGGTATGTCCGTGCGCGAGAACGCGACGCTCGTCCATCTCGATAGCTATGCAAGGCTTGGCTTCGTCGACAGCAAGGCCGAGCGCCAGGCGGCGGATGGTTTGATCGAGCAGTTGCGCGTGCGCACGCGGGATGCGGAGCTGGACGTGAAGTCGCTGTCGGGCGGCAATCAGCAGAAGGTGGTCTTCGCGAAGTGGCTTGCGCGACCGCCCAAGGTGCTGCTGCTGGACGAACCGACGCGCGGCGTCGACGTGGGCGGCAAGGCCGAAATCTACACGATCATCAATCAGCTGGCGGAGCGCGGCGTCGCAATCGTCATGGTGTCGTCGGAGCTTCCCGAGGTCCTTGCGATGAGCGACCGGATCCTCGTCATGCATCAGGGCCGCCAGAGTGGCCTGTTCGATGCAGAGGGCGCAACGCAGGAACGCATCATGACGGCAGCGGCGGGCGGCAATGCGACGCCTGTTTCGGTTGCTGCATAGACACCACACAACCTGATTCATGACGGCAGCGCGATTGGCAGCGCGCCGTGCATCCCAATTGAACGGTCCTGTCGCAAGCGAAGGGACACAACGCGAGACACATCATGGCGCAACTGAGTATCACACCGACCAACCGCGCGACGCTCCAGAAGCTTGGGCCGTTTATTGCCCTGCTTGTCATTGCGGTGGGACTCTCTATCGTCAGTCACAATTTTCTGACCGTCGACAATCTGCTGAACGTGATGCGTCAGGCGTCGATCAATGCGCTGATCGCATTCGGGATGACGCTGGTGATTCTGCTGGGCGGGATTGACCTCTCTGCGGGCTCAGTGCTGGCGCTGTCGTCCGTCATCATCGCGAGCCTCCTGACGTCGGGTATGCCTGCAGGTCTTGCGACGCTCGCCGGACTCGTTGCAGGCGGCCTGATGGGCCTCGTAAACGGGCTCGTGATCAGCAAAGGCAAAGTCGCGCCGTTTATCGCGACGCTTGGGTCGATGACGGTATTGCGGGGACTGGCATTGGTCCTGTCGAACGGAAGTCCGCTGAGCAGCTTCAACAGTGACTTCTTTTCGCTGCTCGGCGGCGGCTACATCGCACGCCTCGTACCGATCCCCGTCGTGCTGATGCTGGTCATGTTCGCGATCTTCTGGGTGCTGCTGCGCAAGACCGTGTTCGGCCGCCACATCTATGCGACGGGCGGCAACGCTGAATCGGCAAAGCTCTCGGGCGTGAAGGTCGATCGCATTCAGCTCTATGTGTACACGATCTCGGGCGTCATGGCCGCGCTCGCGGGCGTCGTGCTGACTTCCCGTCTGAACTCCGCACAGCCGACGGCGGGCACAGGCTATGAACTCGACGCCATCGCCGCCGTCGTGCTCGGTGGAACGAGTCTGACGGGCGGACGCGGCTGGATTTTCGGCACGCTCGTTGGCGCATTGCTAATCGGCGTTCTGAACAACGGCCTGAATCTGCTCGACGTGTCGTCTTTCTATCAGCAGGTCATCAAGGGCGGCGTGATCCTGCTCGCCGTGCTGATCGATCGCGGCAACAAGAAGGCGTGACGCAGGTTGACGAGGGAAGGGCGTAGCCCCTTTCCACAGAGCTTTATCTGCTTTATCTATTACCGACTGCTGGACAGCAAAACCCAGTTTCACCACACAAGGAAGAAGAGGAAGACAATGCAGAAACCCGTTTCGCCGCGATTCTCGAAGCTTTTCGCCGCGCTGTGCGCAAGCACGCTGATGGCTGGTCTGGTTGCGTGCTCGAAGGAGGGTCCGGCTACGTCGGCGGACGCCGGAGCCAATGCGGCATCGGCGCCCGCTGCAAACGGCGCGATCACGGTCGGGCTGTCGATTTCGACGTTGAACAATCCGTTTTTCGTCTCGCTGCGTAAAGGCGCGGAAGACGAAGCTGCAAAAGACGGCGTGACGCTGATCACCGTCGATGCGCAGAACGATCCCGCGAAGCAGCAGGCGAGCGTTGAAGACCTGATCGAAAAGAAAGTCAGCGTGATTCTGATCAACCCGACCGATTCGTCGGCCGTGGCGAACGTCGTCAAGGAAGCGACCAGCAAGGGCATCAAGGTCATCTCGCTCGACCGTAGCGTGAACGGCGCGGATGTCAGCTCGCACATCGCGTCGGACAACAAGGCCGGCGGCAAAATGGCGGCCGAGTTCCTCGCGGACAAGCTGGGCGGCAAGGGCAATATCGTCGAGCTTCAAGGCATTCCTGGCTCGTCGGCGGCGAATGAGCGTGGTGCTGGCTTCGACGACGAAGTGACGGCGAAGGGCGGCGTGAAGATCGCGACGAAACAGCCTGCCGACTTTGACCGTGCGAAGGGTCTTTCGGTGATGGAGAACATCATCCAGAGCAACAAGGACATCCAGGGCGTGTTCGCACAGAACGACGAGATGGCGCTGGGCGCAGTGAAGGCGCTGCAGGCGGCGGGTCTGAAGAACGTGGCGGTGGTTGGCTTCGACGCGACCAGCGACGCCATCACGGCCGTCAAGGGCGGTCAGATGTCGGCGACCGTGCAGCAGCAGCCGGAGCTGATTGGCCAATACGGTGTGCAGACGGCGAAAAAACTGGTCGATGGCCAGTCGGTCGACAAGTTCATCCCGGTGCCGCTGAACCTCTATAAGCAGTAAGTTCTCATCTGTCCCTTCCCGTAGTACCATCAGGCGCCAGGACTCACGTCGCTGCGCGCCTGCCTCTGCCTCCGATCGAGTTTGGGCGGCGAATCCCCGACGAAGTTATATCGTACGCACGCACCGCTTACCGAAGCGGTGCGCTCGCGCTTGATTCATTGACCTGCAGGAAGCCCGCGTGACTCAGTTCGAGCGTCTGACCATCGACGACATTGCCCGCCTCGCGAAGGTTTCCCGTACCACCGCCAGCATGGTGCTCAACGGCTATGCCGAGCGCTACCGGATATCCGCGGCGACCGTCGAACGAGTGTTGCAGGTCGCTAAGGACCATCACTTCACGCCGTCGCAGTCGGCGCGGGCGTTGCGCACCCGTCGCAGCAATACGATCGGTCTTGTGATTCCCGACTTGACCAACTCTGCACACGCGGCGCTGGCACAGGCTATGGAATGGCAGTGTCGCGAACGCTATCAATATCAGCTCGTTCTTGTCACCAGCGATGAAAACCCGGTACGTGAGACGGAGGGTATTGCGCACCTCGTTTCTCATCAGGTCGATGGCCTGATCGTCGTGCCGTGCACGGGGGATGCGAAGCGCTACGAGAAATGGATGAAGCGTCTGCCTCTCGTGTTTGCCGATCGTCGCGTCGAGTCGAGCAGCATTCCGTACGTCGTCACCGATGCGGTTGAAACGGTAGCAACACTGGTGGGCGAGAGTATTGCGCGAGGCGCGCGTGAGGTGGTCTATCTTGGCGGTCAACCAGAGTTGTCCGCGAGTCGCGATCGTCTGGCTGGATACCGGCAGGCGCTTCGCCAACATGGTCTCGAGGAACAACCGGACTGGGTGTTCGAGCGAGACTACCAGCGTGAATCGGGTTACGAGCTGATGAAGTCATGGTTCGCTGAACACCAGCGATATCCGCAAGCGCTGTTCGCAGGCTCGATTACGTTGCTCGAAGGCGTTCTGCAGTTTATGAACGATGCACATCAACTGGCGCAGGCGCCAGGCCAACTGATGACGTTCGATGACCACAAGCTGCTCGACTGTTTGCCTTTCAAGATCGACGCGATTATCCAGGACAGCGCGCAACTGGCTGAGCACAGTTTGCGCTGCGTGTTTTCTCTGCTTGAGGGTGACGGCGCGCCGGACTCGCGGCTGGTGCCGGCGCGGATTCGGTATCGTAGGTCTGGTGGATGAGTTGTTGCCGCGCGTGGCTTGTTAGTGCGCCATCCGTTCTATCAGGCCCTATTTTCAAAATTCGACTTTTGTCTCCGCCAAGTTCAAATGTCGTACCTCCAGCTAAATAGAAATGTCGGGTTTTGCTGTGCTTTTTCTTATGTTTTTGGGGTGGGGCGGCGCAGCCGCCCCCCGTTCCCTCATGCCGTTGGCGCTGACTTCAAGAATGACCTTGTTGATGTCGGCAACCTCAATGGCCCGCTGTTTCTTCAGCCCGATGAGCGCCTGCTTCGCGCGAACTTCTTCACCGCAATGCGTACGTGACGGCGAGCCCGAGGCGCGGCGCTCATCACGCATGGCCTGCACGTGCCTCGCAACCTCCAGGGCGCTGGCCAGCCGCTTGTTCTCAAGCTCCGCGCCCTGATCAATGCGCGTGATGCGATCGTATTGCCGGTAAGGCAGCGTGACACCGCCGGCCTGGATCTCGATGACGCCATCGGGGTATTCAACGACCTCGACGTATTCATGGATCAGCCCACGGCAGACCGGCGTGTCATCCAGCAGGTACATCACGCGGTCGTACTGCACGGTCAGCGCATTGGAGACCTTGCGTGGCACGCGATACGCGAGGATCTGTCGCAGTGCCTCGTCGGCCCGCAGGGGCCGGTGCGCGTCGTAATCGCTCTTCGGTGGCTTGCCGAAACGCCGGTTGAAATCGGCGATGAAGGAGGGCGCATACGCATTGGCCGCCTCCCGCGTGCTGATCCCGCGCAGCCGCAGCTCCTTCACGAGGCGATCCTGCAGCGTCAGGTTGGCCCGCTCGACGCGTCCCTTGGCCTGACTCGTGTTCGCACAGAATGCGTCGATGTTGAGTTCGTAAAGCGCGCGGCCGAACTGCGTGACACCTTTGCCCACCGTCTCCGAGCGCTGCTTCACGTAAAAGACGCTGGCCTTGTCGCTGTAGAACGCGACCGGCTTGCCGTGCGCGTCCAGATACTTCGCCAGCGCCTCAAAGTAGCTGAAGGTCGACTCCGTCGCCGTGAAGTGCAGCGCCATCAGCCGCCCGGTCGCGTCATCGATGAACACCAGCAGCGTGCAGGCGGGCGCCCGGTCCTCAAACCAGCGGTGATCGCTGCCGTCGATCTGGATCAGCTCGCCCAGACACGCGCGGCGGTTACGCGGCTGGTACACCTTTGGCGCACGTTCCCGGCGGGGAATCCACAGCCCGGCAGCCCGCATCAGCGTGCGTACCGTCTCGACGGCCAGTTCGATGCCATGACACTCCCGCAGCTTCTCGCACGCCAGCGTCGGCCCAAAATCCGGGTAGCGCTCGCGGATCAGCGCCAGCGCCCGCTGTGCCTTGCCGGCAGGAAGCTGATGGTTGCCCGGACGGCCTCGCTTGCCCGACACCAGTCCGGCCACGCCGGCCGCCTCATAACGCCGCACCAGCCGCTCCACCTGGCGCACGCCCAGTCCCAGCCGTTCAGCCGCCTGGCCCGGCTTGAGCCGGGCCTCGGTCACGGCCTGAATGACCTTGAACCGGTCCACCTCGCGCATCGTCATCGTGATCGTCCCAGTCGCATTCATCGCCGGCGCTCCCTGAGGGATGTCCGGCGCTCAAACTACCTAAAACACGACATTTCTATTTAGCGGAAACCCGACATTTCTATTTGGGACCTACAGACTTTACGTTGATAATTTATCTTATGTAAAATCACAAACGCAACCTGAAGATGGCCAATTCCCCCCCTTCAGTTCACGCGTCCTTCAGCCGCCATTGAGACCCGACGCGCACTGCACGAACCGTCGAAGCATTTCTGCAGCCAGTCGTTCGCCCAGTCGGTGGCATATCGGATCGCATCCTGGCGAAGATCGAAACCCGCCAGATCACCGCTCACATGGATGAACGATTCGCCGTCCGGCAGCGGACCACTGATCATCGCGTGAGCCATGTATTCGCCATCGGCGCGACGCGGCGTAGGGTCTATTCGGAACACTGCAGGATCGAAATGCATGCGACGCTCCCATCGCGCGTTGCGCGAGTATAAAGTTCGCTTTCAGTGAAGTTGTACTGGGCGTGTCGTGGATGCGCCGAACAAACAACCCTACGCATCGATCGTCAATCGAAGCGCACCACGATCACTATCGCAGGCGATCACTTCCGGGACGCGCGATGAAACCACCAAATACCGCGGACCATCGGATTCTCACACTTCGGCATCCCAGATGGTTCGACCCGACGGACACGCATCAATGAGATGTTCGGCATAAGCCGTCGACGCCCTTCTCGCATCGCCGATGTTTTCAAAGCCGCGTTCAACCTTGAGTTGAAAAACGCGGCTGCGCCCTTCCACTTCTTTCTGCCCGGGTTCGTTGATCCGGACAGCGGCATCGAAGCCCTGATCGTAGCTGTGACCCGTTCCCGCCATCGTGCGTTGACGCGGATAAACGAGCAGACGAACTTCAAGCCCCCTGTATAGATATGCAGCGGCTTCCATGAGACACCTCTGTTGCCGCGATGTGCGGCGAAGATTATGCAGGTGGGACGAGCGCGGACCAAACGGCCGCATCACGATCGACGCACACGCGGCTGTCGGGCGACAGCGTTGCGGTGCATTCAGGCGGGCGATATAACCGAAACGAGAACCGAATGAGCGCGAGGTGCGAGGACTCAGTCCATCGTACGCGCATTAGTGCATTTGTACAGTGAAACTTTGCTTTCCGAACCGCTTGAAACGGGCGTTTCCGGTAGCGGCCGATGCCCGCCGGAATGCGCAGCGCAAGGACCATGCATGGAGTACCATGGCGCGGCAACTCATCAATCCGTCAGCTCATCGGACGCCACCCACGCTGGTCATTCACTCGTCAGGCTCAGATGAACATTTTCACCGGCAAGGCGCTGGCGGGCTTCCTGAACGAACGGGAATTACTCGATAACTGGTTGGACCAGCATTTTGCAGTTTCGTTGAGGCGAGGCCTCACGACAGAAGCCGAGATGCGCAGTCAGTTTGTGGGGTTCATCGAAGTATTTCTCGACACGTTCAGGTCGAGCGACACGCTTGACGCAAACCGTCCCGAGTGGGAGCCCGTGCGTGTGCGCCTGGGTGAGATATCGGAGCAGCGCACCAGGCAGGGCTTCACGCCCGTCGAAACCGCGGCGTTTGTGTTTTCGCTGAAGCAGCCGCTCTACACGCAGTTGCGCGTGGCGTTCGGCGATGACATGACCGCGCTCGCGGACGCCAACTGGTCCATCAATCTGCTGCTGGACGCGCTGGGCCTCTACACGACAGAAGTCTTCCAGCGCAGCCGTGAAGCAACCATTGCCCGACAACGGGAAGAACTGCTCGAACTGTCGACACCCGTCGTAGAACTGTGGGAAGGTATCCTCGCGCTGCCGCTCGTCGGCACGCTCGATTCGGCGCGCACTCAGGTCGTGATGGAAAGCCTGTTGCAGAGAATCGTCGAAACAGGCGCCGCCGTCGCGATCATCGACATCACGGGTGTGCCGACCGTGGACACGCTCGTTGCGCAACACCTGATGAAAACGGTGGCGGCCGCGCGGTTGATGGGAACGGACTGCATCATCAGCGGTATTCGCCCGCAGATTGCGCTGACGGTCGTGCATCTGGGCGTCGATCTGTCCGGCATCACGACCCGCGCGTCGCTTTCCGATGCATTCGTCGTCGCGCTGCGCATCGCACAGGCGACCAGCCCGGGCATCAGGGCGCGCAGATCTTAACGGCGGCGTGTCGCGCGACGACATCACGAACCCGCTTCTCGCTGCAACAACCTGCGCGCGATCGCCTCCATCAAAACCTGAACAGGACTTTTTACCGATTCACATCCACTCGCGCAGAATGCAGATAATTTCTTTTCCACGTGGTAATTTGGCGGGGGGAATTTGTCACAGACGTTCTGGTCCGCGAGACGGTAGATGGAAAAATTGCCGAGCAGTGAAATCCTCCTGACGTCCATGGGAAGCTCCGCGTCGCGAGCTGCGCGTCAGCATGAACTCGTCGTTCGTTTCGGTCAGGCCGCCCTCGCCGCACATAATCTCGCTTCCGTGCTGAACGAAGCGTGTCGCACAGTGGCCGACGGCCTCGGTTCCCACTTCGTCAAGGTGCTGCGCTACGTCCCCGAGCACGATCATCTTCTGCTCGTAGCGGGCGTGGGCTGGTCACCCGCTGAAATCGGCTTTGCGAGACTGTCGGCGGACAATGGCAGCCCTGCTGGCTATGCGATCGCCAACGGCAAGGCCGTGCTGTCGAATCACCTCGCGTCGGAATTGCGGTTTCGTACACCGATACTGCTCGAGCGCTACGGCATCAAGCGGGCGATCAACGTGCCGATCCGCGGCGTGCCCTCTCCGTTCGGCGTGCTGGAAGCCGACAGTCCCGACGAAGAAGCTTTCATCGCAAGCGACATCGCCTTCGTCGAAGGGGTTGCGAACATCGTCGCCATGTCGGCTGAGCGGCTGGCCGCCGAAGCCGGGGAACGACGCTCCGAAGAGCTGTCCACCGACATCCTGTATGCAAGCCCCGACCCCGTCACAGTAATGACGGAAGACGGCGTCGTGCAGTCGATGAATGCTCGCGCGTTGTCGCATGTCGGCGTTACCGACGTTGCCGCCGTGCAGGGCGTGAAATGGGCGACGCTATGGCCGGCACAATTTCAATCCGCCGTTGAAGCGGCCCTCGTGCACGCCCGGACAGATTCGCCCGCCCGCTTCGAGGCGCCCATCGTCGCCGCTGACGGAGCGCAAACATGGTGGGATGTCTCCGTGTCGAAGATCGAGCCGCAGCATGGCGTGCCGGGACGTCTCGTTGCTGTCTCGCGTGACGTCACCGAGCGCCATGAGCAGGAAGCCAGGCTGGCGGCACTGATCAGCGATCAGGAGCAGCAGATCGGCGCGAACGAGGCGATGATGAAAGAAGTCCATCATCGCGTGCGCAACAGCCTTCAACTCGTCCAGACCTTGCTCGGCCTGCAAGGCAATCTGGCTCCCGAGCCGGCCGTCAAGGCACAGCTCAAGGCGGCAGCCGTTCGCGTCATGACGGTTGGTTCGGTCCATCAACGCCTGTATCAGGACAACGGTTCTGCAGCGACCGATGCCGCGCGCTATCTGCAGGGGCTGATTACCGATCTCCAGGCAGTCATCGGTGAGCGGCCAATCGAACTGGTCGCCGATCCCATCATCGTGCCCGCCGTGCGCCTGAGCCCGCTTGGTCTGATTACGGCGGAACTCGTCACGAACTCGGTGAAATACGGGCGCGGAAAGATCTCAGTATCGCTACGTGCCGACGCCCCAGACTCGGCACTATTGAGCGTCGTTGACGAAGGGCACGGACTGCCCGATACCTTCCCGTCGCCCGAGGGAACGGGGCTGGGTTTGCGGCTCGTGCAAACCTATTCGGGTTTCGGCCGCGACGCGCTGAGCGTGGACCGGTCGGTGCCGTACAGCAAGATCGACGTGCGGTTCCGTTTGTGACAGACTGGCGCATCATCGCGCAATCTTCACTGTTTTATGGTGCATTCGCGCGTGATCGCCTATCTTTGAATCGCGGGTATGCCGTGTGCGAGAAGACCACGTAGCAGCGCTTTCCGGGCTGCGGGCAATTCAGCCGGCAGGTCGACCGAAGGCCAATGTGAACGTTTCTTCCCGCAGCACAGATGAGAGACCCGCCATCCTTCTCGTTGACGATGCGATCGATGCGCTGGAAGCGTGGGCACTGCTTCTGCGCATGGAAGGTTTCGAGGTCGTAACGGCGACGGGTGGTCTGGACGCGTGGCATAAAGCCCAGCAGTCGCCGCCAGCACTCGTCATTACCGACCTGATGATGCCTGGCATGAACGGCCTTGCCCTGTGCCGCGCGCTAAAGGCCGATAGCAGGCTCGAATTCATACCGATCATTCTCTGGACGGCGGCAACGATCAGCGTCAGCGAACCGGTTTTCGATCGCTTCCTGGTCAAGCCCGTTCTACTCGATACGCTTCTCGAGCATATCAACGTGTTGCTCGTAGGGCCCTGAAAAGTAGCGGGTCAACTCCACCAGGCAGATCGGTTGATGGGTGAATCCGAACGACACCTGCAAAGCTGCGCTCTTCTTGGGGAAGTCATCATGGCGACGACGGACTCACTGCTGACGCTGGCCGAGTATCTGGAAATATCGCTCGATAACGGCGGCAGCGTGCTTGTGATGCAGATGTGCGACGGCCTCTGCGCGATATACGTCGGCGACGCAACGAAGGCCCAGGATCATTGGCGGTATCACGGCGCGATCAGTGCTTCGATTGTCGACGACATTCTCAGGCTGACCCGCTGCGGACGTAACCACCTCGAAATTGGCGGCCAGAAGTATCGCTTCATTCGCAGCGCCGCGCACTTCGAGGATAGGGGCGCGACTGTCTTCGCCACGGGGTAGGCACGCGCTCCGCTTTTATTTGTCACTCTGTCACGAACCCGGGACATATTGCATAACCGCGCGACGGCCGCCGCCCTGCTCTGGCGCGGCAAAATCAATGGCACCTTCCTTGCATTCATCGCACCTCCAACGTCGTCCAATCAAAGAGGAGGTCCACGATGAGCATCGATCTGACATTCCGCGCGGGTGAAGCCACCGTCTTCGCGGCGCCCGGCCAGGTGACGGACGCCATGCCAGAAATTCTGATCGGCCGCGTCGACGGCCCGGTTGGGCATGCGTTCGCGAACATGATGGCGCAGAGCAAAGGCCACACGGCGATGTTCGCGATTCGTGCCTGCAACCAGATGGTGCGGCCCGCGACGATGATCGTCCCCAAGGTAACGCTAAGAGACATGGCGACCATCGAACTGTTCGGCGGCGTCGTGCAGTCGGCCACGGCCGATGCGATCGTCGATTGCCTGATCGAAGGCATCTTGCCGAAAGACCAGGCGAACGAGCTATGCATCGTCAGTCTGGTATGGATCGATCCGCGCTGCGTCACAGATGCGAACCTCGACAAGAAGGACATGTACCGCACGAACTACGAGGCGACCAAACTGGCGATCCAGCGCGCGATGAGCAACGAGCCAAGTGTGGACACGCTGATCGCCAACCGTCATACGATCAAACACGACATGGACGACTGGAGTTGAACCTCGAGCCTCCGGCGACCCGAACCGCCGTGCGATTTCAGAATCGCGCCCGCTCCGCAAAAACATAACAAGGTGGCTTGCGGCACCATAACGTCACGTCAGTCCGGCGTGAGCACAGCGCCGCGTTTCCACGCGGCCACCCCGTCCTCTCGTACGACAAACACCCCCTGTTCGCGGTACTCTCCTAATCCGGCACCTTTTCTGCCACGACGCAATCCGCAATGGTTTCAACAGGACATGGTCCGATGCCCAACGACATTCCAGAACCCCAGGCCGTCACCACCCCCATCAACCGCAGCGCGATTTTCATCGTCGCGACGCTCGTCGACGGCGAAGAGCACGCCGACACCGCCCGCGCCTGGTGCGCTGACGTCGCCGCGCTCGTACGTTCGGTCGGCAAGCGCGTCCCGTCCGGCAATCTGTCGTGCGTGGTCGGCTTCGGTTCCGGCGCATGGGACAAGCTGTTCGGCGCGCCCCGCCCTGCGCAGCTGCACCCGTTTCGTGAGTTCGGCCCGAGTGAGCGCCGCGCGATCGCCACGCCGGGCGACATCCTGCTGCATATCCGTGCCGATCAGATGGACCTGTGCTTCGAGCTTGCGACGCAGCTGGTGACCCGGCTCGGCGAGTCGGTCCAGGTCGTCGACGAAGTGCATGGCTTTCGCTATTTCGATCTGCGCAGCATGGTCGGCTTTGTCGACGGCACCGAAAATCCGACCGGACGCGAGGCCGTCGACTTCACGATGATCGGCGACGAGGACCCCGAATTCGTATCGGGCAGCTACGTGCTCGTGCAGAAATACCTGCACGACATGACGGGCTGGAACGCGCTGTCGGTCGAGACGCAGGAGCGCATCATCGGCCGCACGAAGCTCTCCGACATCGAACTCGACGACGCCGTCAAGCCGACCTCGTCGCACAGTTCGCTGACGACGCTCGTCGAGAACGGACAGGAAGTGAAGATTCTGCGCGACAACATGCCGTTCGGACGGCCGGGCTCCGGCGAGTTCGGCACGTACTTCATCGGCTACGCGCGCTCGCCCGACCCGATCGAGAAGATGCTCGAGAACATGTTCGTCGGACGCCCGCCCGGCAACTACGACCGGCTGCTCGACTTCAGCCACGCGGCAACGGGCGGACTGTTTTTCGTGCCCTCGGCGCCGCTGCTCGAAGCGCTCGCCGAGCGCGATCCGCAAGCCGCGAGCACCGCTGCCGACGCGAGCCCGAACGTGCCCGCCGACCTCCCCGCATCCGCCGAGCCGACTCACGACGGCTCGCTGAATATTGGCTCTTTGAAAGGAACTTCTCAATATGAATAACCTGCATCGCGAGCTTGCCCCGATCTCCAGCGAAGCCTGGTCGCAGATCGAAGAAGAAGTGGCGCGTACGTTCAAGCGTTCGGTCGCCGGCCGCCGTGTGGTCGACGTGAAGGGCCCGGGCGGCGTCGATCTGTCCAGCGTCGGCACCGGCCATCAGTCGACGATCGCGGCCCCGCATCATGGCGTCATCGCGAAACTGGCCGAGGTCAAGGCGCTCGTGCAGCTGAACGTGCCGTTCGAACTGTCGCGCGATGCGATCGATGCCGTCGAGCGCGGCGCGAACGACTCGGACTGGCAGCCTGCCAAGGATGCCGCGAAGGAACTCGCGTATGCCGAAGACCGCGCGATCTTCGACGGCTACAAGGCGGCGGGCATCATCGGGATTCGCGAGGGTTCGTCGAATGCGTCGCTCACGCTGCCCGCCGATGTCGCGGACTACCCGGATGCGATCGGCGGCGCGCTGCAGCAGCTGCGGCTGGCGGGCGTCGATGGCCCCTACTCCGTGCTGCTCGGCGCCGACGCGTACACGGCGCTCGGCGAAGCGCGCGATCAGGGCTATCCCGTGCTCGAGCACATCAAACGGCTCGTGAACGGCGAGATCATCTGGGCGCCGGCGATCGAAGGCGGCAGCGTGCTGTCGATGCGCGGCGGCGACTACGAATTGCATCTCGGGCAGGACGTGTCGATTGGCTATCAGAGCCATACGGACTCGGCCGTGCGCCTCTATCTGCGCGAAACGCTGACCTTCCTGATGCTGACGGGCGAGGCGTCGGTGTCGGTGGTCCCGGCGGAGTAAGCGCCAGGCTCAGCGCCCGATGCGCTGAGCTTCACTTGTCAGGCCAGCTCTTCAGCACGGCGGCGACCAGTTGACGAAGCTGGCGCCGCGTCGCACCGCCCCGCGCCTGCACGGCGAGGCCCTGAATGAACGTCGATATGAACGCGGCCGCATCATGGCTCGTCATACCTGCCGGCAGCGGGCCCGCATCCTTCACAGCCTCGAAGCGGGCGCGCAAACGGCGCTCGAATGCGTTACGGCTTTCCGACAGTTCATCGCCCAGCGGGCGCGCGTCCGCGCTGCACGCCAGCGCCGCCAATGTCACGAGACAACCGGACGGCGTTTCCTTTCCCGTATGAAGCGCGACGATGCCATCGAGCAGCGACTCGACGATCCGCTTCGGCGTCGGTTGCGCCAACGCGTGTACGCGAAAGCCCAGATGGTCGCGATGGTAGCGCTCGACGACCCGCCGGAACAGCCCTTCCTTGCTTTCGAACGCCTTGTACAGGCTGGACTTCGTGAGTCCCGTCGCTTCCTGAAGATCGGCTAGCGACGTCGAGTCGTAGCCCTTGTCCCAGAAGACATGTAAGGCTTGATCGAGGACGTAGTCTTCATCGAACTCTCGTGGACGTGCCATTTCAACTCCTTCTATCTCTGCCGACATTGTAGACCAGACGGTTCCCAACCTCGTTCGATGCAATCGAACGTTACGACCAGGACCTTCGAACGACATTTAAAACCGATTGGTCCATAATTCGCTCCATCGTCACCGGCAGTGACATTCAACACGGAGCAGACCATGTCGAAGGGATTGGAAGGAACGCGTATCGCCGTCGTCTACCACAGCGGCTACGGACACACACGGAAAGTCGCGGAGGCTGTCGCCCGCGGCGCGGGCAGCGTCGATGGCGTCGAGAGCCTGCTGATCGGCGTCGAGGATATCGACGGACATTGGGACGCGCTCGAACAGGTGGACGGCATTGTTTTCGGCGCGCCCACCTACATGGGCAGCGCATCGGCCGAGTTCAAGAAGTTCATGGACGCCACATCCCGCAACGTCTTCGCCAAAGGAAGCAAGTGGGCGGACAAGGTTGCCGCTGGCTTCACCAACGCAGCCTCGCGCTCCGGCGACAAACTGGCGACGCTTCAGCAGATCGCGATCTTTGCCGCCCAACACCGGATGCACTGGGTCAATCTTGGCCTCCCGCCCGGACACAATCATTCAAAGTCGACGGAAGACACGTTGAACCGTCACGGCTTCTTTCTCGGTGCCGCTGCGCAATCGAACGCCGACGAAAGCGCCGACGTCACGCCGCCCGACGCCGATCTGCGCACCGCCGAATTTCTCGGGGCCCGCGTGGCGGCAGTGGCCGCGCAACTTGCTGCGGGCCGCGCCGTGCTGAATGCCGCTGAAGCCACCGTTTAACTTCCCCTCGTTCAAACTCAGGAGCCTGTCCATGTCTGAAACCATTTCGTTCATCGTCCGTCTGCCCGGTAAGCCGGAAGCACGCGAAGAACTTTATTCGAGCCTCGTGAAGGTGCTCGACGCCATGTCACATGAGCCGGATTTCGTGAACACTTACCTCCATCGGTCCACAGAAGATCCCGATACCCTGGTACTCTATGAAACCTGGGCATGCAGCGCGCAGTACTTTCTCGACTATCACCTGAAGAAAAGCTATCGGGTCGACTATGAAGGCAAGCTCCAGAACCTGTTGAAGTCCGAGCGGCGCATCGAATGGCTCGAGCCCGTCAAAGGTTACGAGCGTGCAGCCAGCTAGTGAATGAACGGGCGGCGGTCACGCTGTCCCGTCCGTATGATTCGATCGCGGTGGCGGCCTCTGAAAGAGGCTCGCCACCGCGCGCGTTTTCCGTAGTCTCGTGCGACCCTGGCCCATCATGAACAACCCGGTTCTCAGACGACTTGGCGGACTTGCGCTCTCCAGCATTGCGCTCGGCGTTGCCCATGCGCAATCGTCGTTGTCTATCAGTGGCCACATGGATGGCGGTGTCGATTACATCAGCAATCAGAATGGCGCGAAGAGCGTGCTATTCGACAGTGGCATTCTGGCGCCGAACCTGCTTACTATCAAAGGGCGCGAGGATCTAGGCGGCGGAAATTCAGCACTCTTCGAACTGACTTCGCAATTCGATCTCGGGACGGGACAGACCATCCCGCAAGCCGGCGACATATTCAACCGCACGGCACTGGTGGGGATCGAAAACAGCCATTGGGGAACCGTCACGTTCGGGACGCAGTACGACTTCATGTTCTCGACACTGACGCTGAACCGGTTCGACGGCGCACTCCTCTACGGCGGCCTGTACGGATTCCGGCAAGGCCCCTTCTCCGCGCTCGGTGTGCCGGAGAATCCCACGGGTGCATTCGACTTCGACCGCATGGCGGGTGCGACGCGGGTCTCGAATGCAGTCCGGTACGAGACACCCAGAATGGCGGGCATGCAGGCGGGCGCATTGTACGGTTTTGGCGGCGCGCCCGGTTCGCTCGACAAAGACTCGACCATGAGCTTCGGCGCCAGCTACGTGCGCGGCCCTTTCGCGATGGGGGCCGCGTACGTCGACGTGCGCTATCCCGAGCTCGACGGTGGCTATGGGAGCATCAGGAACTACGGCGTCGGCGCGCATTATGAGTTTCGTCAACTGCTCGCCATGCTGCTGTACACGAACACGCGCAACACGCAATCGGGCGGCGCCGTCGATGTCTACAAGGTCGGCGGATACTGGCAGCCTGCCGGTCCGTGGGCGTACGGCGTTGACTATCAGTTCATGCGCGGCAATGCCGAACTGCAGCACAACCACGCACACCAGATCACGACCGCTATCCAGTACAACTTCTCGAAGCGCACCACGGCCTACGCGGAAGCCATCTATCAGCGCGCCAGCGGCGACAACGACGCCCAGGCATGGATAAACGGCCTGTTGCAGGCCGATGGCGGCTCTTCGAGCCAGAATCAGGCGCTCGTCAGAATAGGCCTCCAGACTCGCTTCTGAGCGCGCTCGTTTTGGGCAGTTCAGGCACTACGGCGGCAAGAATCATCCTGTTGTGATTCGCAGGCAGATACGACGGGCTGACGCGGGGACGATAGACGGCGTCGCCGCGGCAAATCGGCATGCCCGACAACGCACAAAACGCGTTGATCCGCGCGATGCCGATACGCCATACCTGGTTCGCGTAATGACCCGAGCGCGGATCACTCCAGTACACGCTCAGCGACTTCGATGACAGTTGCTCCAGAACCGAGACACGCGAAGGCGCCGCTTCGAGCTCGGCGGGATTGAATTCCGTCTTGACTAGCTTCCTCGGCAGGCGCCGTTTTTTCTTCGGTGCGCAGTGCACCCGGATTGTCAGTTGCAGTGCCTGCGGATCCGGCATCAATACGCCGAGCAGCGCGCGTCGAACGATGTCGTCTTCAGACTGACTGGTCATCTATCCCACTCCATCGCAACGTGTGTGTGGATGGATTACGCGGTGCTCCGCGTGACCCACGGTTCGAATCCCCCGGTCTTCGCGCTAACGCCCGTGCCCGCAAACCGGCTCTCATGCGCGCACAAGGTGGTTGTCGCTTTTCGATCGATTATGTTCCATACGGTCCACAATGTAAACGACGGCCACAATTCAACTCGTTCGATGATCCAGAACGTTTCCATCGACATCCATGCATGTCATTGGAAACCAATTGGTCCACAATATTTTCAACACGGCGCGATGCAGAGATCCACACAAGCATTGCTCCCGTTAGAGTCGTGTGAAGCGCGGCCGTCGATGGCCACCGCAGACACGACATCTCCTTCGGTACTTTGACTCAGCAGGAACGATCATGGAAAAGTTGACCAGCAAGCGCGCGAAAGTGAACGGCATCACGCTCCACTACGTTACGGCGGGAAATCCCACCGGTCCCGTTGTCCTCGCCATGCACGGATGGCCGCAAAACCACCGCGAGTTTCTTCCCATCATCGAGGCGACAGGCAGCGAATACCGTTTCATCGTCCCGGATCTGCGCGGTTATGCCGACAGCGACAAGCCCTATTCCGGTTACGAGCCGAAAACGATCGCGCAGGACATGCTCGATCTACTCGAAGTGGAAGGCGTCGAGCGCTTTCATATCCTGAGTCACGATCTCGGCGGGCCGCCGTCTGTGGCCCTGGCGTACATGGCTGGCGACCGCGCGATTTCGCTGTCGACGATCGAAACACCCTACTTCGGTCTCGATTTCCCGGGCTACGTCGATCCGCGTGTGCCGTACTGGCACCTCGGCATGCACATGAATATGGACATCACACGCTTTCTGGTCGAAGGACGTGAAGAACAATATCTGCGCCATTTCTTCCGCGACTTTGCCTACAACCCGGATGCGATTCCCGAAGAGGACGTGCAGCGCTATGTGATGCAGATGAAGCGGCCTGGCAATCTGCGGGCGAGCCTGAATCACTATGGCTATATCCCGCAGATGGCTGAGCAGACGGCGGAACTCGCCAAAGAGAAGCTGAAAGTGCCCGTGCTCGCGTGGGGCGGGAGCCACTCGTTCGGTTCTCACACCTACGACAGCGCGAAAGCGATTGGCGTCGACGTCAGTGGCGGCGTAATCGAAGCAACCGGCCACTGGGTCTTCGAAGAGAAGACGGCGTTCATTTCGCAGGAACTGCGCACGTTCTGGCAACGCACGGACCAGGAGCAGGCATGAGTTCGCTGACAGACACGAAGGCTCAACGCAACTTCACGCTGACCCGCGTCGACCACACGGGCATCACGGTGTCGTCACTGCAAGACTCGCTCAGGTTCTGGGTCGACGTGCTGGGTTTTCGGCACCTCTATACATGGGACTTCGAGAACGACGCGTTCATCGAGAATCTCGTCGGTGTCAAAGGCGCGGCACTGAGCCTGGCAATGGTCGAAGGCTATGGGCATCAGATCGAGTTGCTGCAGTACCACGCGCCCGCCGACCGCACGACCGTTCACGCGCGAGCCAGCGACGCGGGCTTCATCCATATTGCCATGTATGTGGATGATCTCGACGCACTGCTGGAACGGATCGGCGAGGCGGGATGGCACCCCGTCGGACCGCCGCAGCGTGTCGAAGGCGGCGAGCGCGATGGTCTGAGGCTCGTCTATGTCCGTGGACCGGACGGGGTGACGCTAGAGTTTCTGCAACCGCGATCGGTAGCTAGCCGCTAAAGACCGAAAACGTGCAGGCAAGGCGCTCGCGACATCGGTCGTGAGCACTTTGCCATTCGGCACGCCCTAATCCCGAAACCGCGCCCCTGTCCAATCCGCCTTGCGCGCCATCGCGACGAACGCGCTCAGATAATCGATCGCATCATCCGCCTCGCGCGTGCCGAGAAAGATCTGCTTCGCGATGCCCTTCTTGCCCAGGCGCAGCGGCGTGAGCGGCATCCATCCCGCGTACTCTTCCGCGAGCCAGCGCGGTAGCGCCGCGACGCCGCGTCCGCTCGCGACCATCTGCAACATGATGTCGGTCGTCTCGATCACCTTGTGCCGTCTCGGCACGACGTTCGCGGGCGTCAGGAACTGCGTGTAGATGTCGAGCCGGTCGGTTTCGACGGGATAGGTGATCAACACTTCCGCCGAGAGTTGCTCCGGCGTCACATAAGGCTCGCGGGATAAAGCATGCTCGTCCGCGACGACCAGCACCTGCTCGTAATCGAACACGGGCTCGAACCGCAAGCCCGGCTTTTTCAGCGGATCGGGTGTGACGAGCACATCGATGTCATAGCCGAACAGCGCGCCAATGCCGCCGAACTGAAAGCGCTGCTTCACGTCGACATCGACATCCGGCCAGCGCGCGAGATACGGCGAGACGACCTTCAGCAGCCACTGGTAGCACGGGTGACATTCCATGCCGATGCGCAACGTGCCGCGCTCGCCCTGCGCGTATTGCTTCATGCGTTCTTCCGCGAGCTCGAATTGCGGCAGCAACCGGTTGGCGAGACCGAGCAGGTACTGGCCCGCCTGCGTGAGACGCATCGAACGGCCCTCGCGGGTCCAGACGGGCGTGCCCAGTTGCTGCTCGAGCTTCTTCACCGTGTGGCTCAACGCCGACTGCGTGAGATTCAGCACGTCGGCGGCGCCTGTGAGCGAACCTTGCCGCTCCACTTCCCGGACGACCATCAGATGACTGCGCTCCAGCATTGCGGCTCCATGAACATAAATAATCGATGTATGAAATAAATCCATTTTTATTCATACATCGAAAATTCTATCATCGCTTCCAGATTCATTATCCGAACGGGGAATAGCGATGGTCACGACACACAATCTGGGTTTTCCGCGCATTGGCGCCAAACGCGAACTGAAATTCGCACTCGATCAATACTGGAAGGACGAATCGACGCGCGACGAGCTGAAGGCCGTCGGCGCGCAACTTCGCGGGCGTCACTGGAAAGATCAGGCGCGTCTGGACTTCGTGCCCGTCGGCGATTTCGCGTTCTACGATCAGGTGCTCGACATGAGCTTCACGCTCGGCAATCTGCCCGAGCGCGTGCGCGGCTTTCACGGCGATGCGCTCGACAACGCCTTCCGCGTCGCGCGTGGACGCTCGGCGCAGAACGCCGAAGCGCACAGCGCGTGCTGCGGCGGCGTGGCGGCAGGCGAAATGACCAAGTGGTTCGACACGAATTATCACTACATCGTCCCCGAGTTCGACGCGAACACGCAGTTCTCGCTCGACCCTTCGCGTCTGCTCGAACAGATCAACGAGGCCCGCGCGCTCGGCGTCAACGTGAAGCCCGTGATCATCGGGCCCGTCACGTATCTGTGGCTCGGCAAGGCAAAGGACGACTCCGACAAGCTCGCGCTGCTGCCGCGCCTGTTGCCCGTCTATGCGGCGCTGCTCGACTACTTCACGGCACAAGGCATCGAGTGGGTGCAGATCGACGAGCCCGTGCTCGTGACGGAACTCGACGCGAAGTGGCGCGACGCGTTCGTCACCGCCTACGATGCGCTGTCGGCACGCCGCGTCAAGCTGTTGCTCGCCACCTACTTCGGGCAGTCGCAGGACAACCTGGAACTCGCGTGCAAGCTGCCCGTCGACGGCCTGCATATCGATGCGATCAATGCGCGCGATGAAGTCGCACAGATCGCGGCGAAGCTCCCTGATGCAGCATTGCTGTCGGTTGGCGTGATCAACGGCCGCAACATCTGGAAGACCGATCTGAATGCGGTGCTCGAATGGCTCGAACCGCTGCACCGTTCGCTCGGTGACCGGTTGTGGATTGCGCCTTCGTGCTCGCTGCTGCATACGCCCGTCGATCTCAACAGCGAACAGAAACTCGACGCCGAGATCAAATCGTGGCTCGCATTTGCGCTGCAAAAGCTCGACGAACTGACGGTGCTGGCGGGCGCGCTGAACAACGGGCGCGAGTCGGTGGCCGATGCGCTCGACGCGAACGCCGCTGCAATCGAAAGCCGGCGCGTGTCGCCGCGCGTGCACAACCCGGTCGTCAAGGCTGCGATTGCGCGTATCGACGCGGCGCTCGGCAAGCGCGTGAGCGCCTATCCGCAGCGTGCAGAAAAGCAGTCCGCGATTCTCAACCTGCCCGCGTTCCCGACCACCACAATCGGTTCGTTCCCGCAGACGAGCGACATCCGTCACGCGCGCAGCCAGTACAAGTCAGGCGAACTCGATCAGGCCGGCTACAACGCTGCGATGGAGCGCGAGATCACGCGCGCCGTGAAAGAACAGGAAGCCCTTGGCCTCGACGTGCTCGTGCATGGCGAAGCCGAACGCAACGACATGGTCGAATACTTCGGCGAGCAACTGGATGGCTACGCGTTCAGCCAGTTCGGCTGGGTGCAGTCGTATGGTTCGCGCTGCGTGAAGCCGCCCATTCTGTTTGGCGACATCAGCCGTCCAAAGGCGATGACCGTCGAATGGATTCGATATGCGCAATCGCAAACCACGAAGCCGATGAAAGGCATGCTGACCGGGCCTGTCACGATCCTGAACTGGTCGTTCGTGCGCGATGACCAGCCGCGCTCGGTGTCGTGCCATCAACTGGCGCTCGCGATCCGCGAAGAAGTGCTGGACCTCGAAAAGGCTGGCGTGCGCGTGATCCAGATCGACGAAGCGGCCCTGCGTGAAGGCCTTCCGTTGCGCCGCTCGCAGTGGAGCGAGTATCTGCAATGGGCAGTGGAGTCGTTCCGTATCACCGCGAACGGCGTGCAGGACGAAACGCAGATTCACACCCACATGTGCTATTCGGAGTTCAACGACATCATCGCGTCGATCGCCGACATGGATGCCGACGTGATCACGATCGAAACGTCGCGCTCGGATATGGAACTGCTCGATGCGTTCGACGACTTCGACTATCCGAACCAGATCGGGCCGGGCGTGTACGACATTCATTCGCCTAACATCCCGAGCCAGGACCACATCGTGAACCTGATGAAGAAGGCGGCCGGGCGCATTCCGGCGGAACGGTTGTGGGTCAATCCCGATTGCGGGCTGAAGACGCGTGCATGGGATGAAGTGATTCCCGCGCTGAAGAATATGGTGGCGGCTGCGCAAACGCTTCGCCAAAGCGCCTAACGCTTTCGTCGATCCGCGCGGATAACGAAAATTGAAGGCCACCTGCGGGTGGCCTTCGACGTTATTGCCCTTACGCCGTTTTAAAGCGCGCCGCCTCTTCCGATCCCGACGTCGCATTGCCCGCGCTGTACGAATGCGCGCCGACGCCCGCCAGCTTGCCGCCATCGACGATCAGATACTCGTCGCGGATGGCCCGCTTTTCGAACCAGCATTCGAGGATTTCGCGCGTGCCGGCCGCGTAACGCGCCTGCGCCGACAACGTCGTGCCCGAAATATGCGGCGTCATGCCGTTGTGCGGCATCGTGCGCCACGGATGATCGCGCGGCGCCGGCTGCGGGAACCACACGTCGCCCGCATAGCCCGCCAGTTGCCCCGATTCGAGCGCCCGCACGATCGCATCGCGATCGACGATCTTGCCGCGCGCCGTATTCACGATATACGCGCCGCGCTTCATCTTCGCGATCAGCTTTTCATTGAAGAGGTTTTCCGTTTCGGGGTGCAGCGGACAGTTGATCGTCACCACGTCGCATGCCTTCACCATCGATTCGACATCGGGGTGCCACGTCGCGCCGAGTTCTTTTTCGACATCGAGCGGCAGACGGTAACGATCGGTGTAGTGCAGCTTCACGTCGAACGGCTTGAGCCTGCGCAACACGGCTGCACCGATCCGGCCAGCCGCGACCGTGCCCACATGCATCGCTTCGAGATCGTAAGCACGCTCGACGCAATCGGCGATATTCCAGCCGCCCTTCTTCACCCATTCATGCGACGGCAGGTAATTGCGCACCAGCCCGAGAATCATCATCACGACGTGTTCGGCGACGCTGATGCTGTTGCAGTACGTCACCTCGGCTACCGTGACACCGCGCTCGATGGCCGCCTGCAGATCGACGTGATCCGAGCCAATGCCTGCCGTCAGCGCGAGCTTGAGCTTCGGCGCCTTCGCGATGCGCTCGGCCGTCAGGTACGCAGGCCAGAACGGTTGCGAGATCACGACTTCAGCGTCGGCAAGCTCGCGCTCGAACGTCGAGTTCGGAGCATCCTTGTCGGATGTCACGACGAGCGTATGCCCTAGCGATTCGAGGTATTTACGCAGTCCCAGTTCGCCCGATACGCTGCCTAGCAATTCGCCCGGCGTGAAGTCGATGGCCTTCGGCGTCGGGGCCGTTTGACCGTCGTGATACCGCGTGATTTCGGGTACGCCGTCGCGGGCGTACTGTTTCGGCATTCCTTTGACGGGGTCGTCATACAGCACACAAAGAACCTTAGCCATTCGTCTCGCTCCAGTCTGGTCGAGCGCATTTTCATGCCGGCGCTCTATCGACATATCGACGTGATACATCACATACGATGTGAAGCAGTGTCGATGGCGCGTCTATGTGCGTCCAATCGTTTGGGCGAATAGCCTGATAAGCGTCGCTTATCAACGAGTGTGTACGAGCGGCGCAGTCGTGTTGCGACGATTCAGCAAACGGGAAGCAGTGCGTCGAATTCGTCCTGCAGCCGAAGTCCTTCGGCGCAACGCCAGAAGGCGGCAACGAGCGGCTGCATCGCCTCGCGATTGCGCGCGACGAGGCCGATTTCACGCGTCAGTTCGGGCATCAGCAACGCGCGACGCACGTTATCGCCGGCCGGCAGCACGCTCAGCAGACTGTGCGGAAAGATGCTGGATATGCCGGCGTGCAAGACATGCCCGTACAACGCGAGCAACGAGTCGCATTCGACCAGCACTTCCGGCTGAACCTGCTCGCGACGAAACGCGGCGTTGATCACCTGCCTGTTCTGCATCGTCTGCGGCAGCAGGCCGAGTGGCAGGCCCGACAACTCGCGCCAGCTGCATGCGCCCTCCACTAGAACCGCATGATCGCCCGGCGGCGAAAGCAGAATGGAGCGCTCGCGATACAGCGGCAGCACGGCGAAGCCCGCCTGCACGCCCGAGTCGAGGTACGTGAGGCCGATATCCAGTTCGAGTTCGTCGAGTTGCCGATGAATCGCTTCCGAGCTGAGCGAATGCACGTCGTAGCGAATCTGCGGATGTTCGTGCAGGCAAGGCGCAAGCACACGCGACGCGACGGGAATCACGGTCGGTATCGCGCCGACGCGTAGCTTGCCGACCAGACGGTCCTGCGCCGAGCACGCGTCTTGCCGCATGTTCTGCAGCGTCGCCAGCGTCTGCCGCGCCCATCCCAGCACGCGCTCGCCGTCTTGCGTGAAGCCGACGAAGCGCCGCCCGCGATTGACGATCGTCAGCCCGAGTTCCGACTCGAGTGCCCGGATCGCCGACGACAAGGCCGGCTGCGAAACATGGCATGCGTCGGCGGCACGCGCGAAGTGCTTTTCGCGTGCCAACGTGACGAGGTAGTCGAGCTGGCGGATGAACATTGGCCGTCAGACGAGAAGGTCTTCATGGAACGCGCCGAACGGCCGCGTCGGATGCGCAATCTGGATCTCCAGAATCCACACGCCCGCCGCGGGTCTCGCATCGAAGTCGCCGAGATCGCCCGCCTTGTAGATGGCATGCGGGAAATCGCTCACGCGATGACCCTTGATATCGACGTTCAGGCGAAACCCATGCGCATTGGCCCGCTGCGCCGCGTAGACGTACAGATCGACGCCCGCGCAGCCGGTCGCGCGCCAGTGCTGCTCGACTTCGTCGTAGATCGTGCGCGCCGCCTGCGCGCACGCCAGCATGTCCGGGTCGTCGCCGCAGACGAAGGTGGCGCCCGCGTCGCCCTCGTGCTTCGCCCAGACAGCGCCGAGGTCGACGAAGAAAATGTCGTTGTCCGCCAGCACCGGGTCGCCGTTGGAACGCTGCTTGAATGTTCTCAGCGTGTTCTCGCCGAAACGCACGAGCACGGGATGCCAGATCCGGTCCATCCCGAGATCCTTCAGGATGCGCAGCGCCAGCGCATTCGCCTCCGATTCCCGCATGCCCGGCCGCATGTCGGCGGCGATGGCGTTGACGGCCTTCCATGTCATGACTCTTGCGTGCTGCATGGCGTCCAGCGAGAAATGCTCGCCGACGGCTTCCTTATGTGTCGAATTCAACGTACTGCTCCGCGTTGTCGTTAGCTGAAAATGTCAAATGTGCGCTCGATATATACGCGTCAATATATCGTGTTTGACGAGTCGAACCTATCAAGGCGAAGTTGAAGCGGCTTACGTCGCGCGATATAGCACCTTGTATACCGCGTAAACACGGGCGGCAGCGCTAGAGGTATGAACGCTAGACTTCGGGTTGGCTTAACACTACGGGTTTCCGTGGCATGAACGCGGGACCCATTCGAGGAGAACATCATCATGCGAACCAGCGCGCGAAATCATTTCACCGGACAGATCACCGAGGTCAAACCCGGCGCCGTCAATGACGAAGTCACGCTGCGCACCCAGGACGGACTGGACATCGTCGCGGTGATCACGCACGGCAGCGCGTCGTCGCTTGGCCTCGCAGCCGGCAAGCCGGCTTTTGCGCTGGTGAAGGCGTCGTCGGTGCTCGTGATGGTCGATGCGGGCAACGGCAAGGTGTCGGCGCGCAACCGCGTCGCGGGCACGGTCACGGCCGTCACGAGGGGTGCCGTGAATAGCGAAGTGATCGTTGCGTCCGCAAGCGGTGAGGAGATCGCCGCAATCATCACCAATGAAAGCGTCGACCGGCTCGGGCTTGTAAGCGGCGCGGCGGCGTCGGCGATCTTCAAGGCATCGAGCGTGATTATCGGCGTCGACTGATAAGCCTGTCGTTCGACGCAAGTTCAACGCAGCGGCAGAATCCGCAAGTAACTGGTACCGCCTGCCGCTGCGCGATCGACGACATAAAGACGGTGTCGCGCCGGATCGGCCGCAACGCCGCGCGCGTCGTGAAAGTCGGTGGCGATCTCATTCACGCTGCCGTCCGGCGCGACCTTGCACAACGACGCGCTATTGCAGTGTGTGTAGAGCGCGCCGCGACCATCTCCTGCCATCAGGTCCGGGTTCTCAATCTTCGCGAACGTATCGGCAGCGGTAACCGGCTGCGCTGACTGCAGCAGGTTCGCCAGCGACGCGCGCACGATCACGTTGCGCGCCTGATCCGAAACGAAAACCGTATCGCCCGATACGACGACACCCACCGGCTTGCCCATTCCCGTGATCAGATCGCGCTCGGTGGCGCGGCCCGCAATTGCATCGTAGGTCAACAGGCTCACGCCGCCTGTCGCGGGTGTGCTGCCTTCCTTGACGAACCACGTCGACAGCGCCTGCTGCGAACCAATCGCCGCAATGCCGAGCCTGCGGCGAGCGGGATTGGGTCCCGACAGCATGATTGCGCCATTCGCGCCTTTGACGTCGAACACCGCACTCGCGCTGCCGAATCCAAAGCGCACGGCCAGCAGATTGCGCGCATCGTCGAAGGTCAGCTGGCTCAGGCTTATACCCAGGCCGGACGGCTGAGGAATCGACGCGTAAGGGACAAACGTACGGCCATCGGACGATCTGAGCACGCTGCTTTTCCCGTCGTCGGTCAGATAGACGGCGCCGTCGCTCGCGTCGACCGCGACGCCGTTGGGCCGTACGCCTTCCAGCGCGACGGGCGTCGCATCCGTTGCCGTGCTGCTCGACGCGCAACCAAACGTCTGCGCGATCACGCCGGCAATCAAGACCTGCAAGAGACAGCGAACAACACGTTCAGACGTAGCTGCCGATAGCCGGAACATGAAATCTCCCTGAGTGACTTCCGCTTCAGCGCTGCGCGAGTTGAGCCTCGATGGCCGCCTTGTCGATCACCGACCACACCTGCGCGATCTTTCCGCCGCGAAACGCATAGAACACGTTCTCGGCGAAAGCGACTTTCTTTCCATCGACGGCGAGTCCAAGAAACATCCCTTTGGGCGAACACTCGAACTGCAAGCGACTGGCGATCACAGGCGGCTCTGCAACCAGCAGCGCAATGTCAAAACGAAGATCCGGAATCTCACGGAAGTCCCGCTCCAGCATCGCCCGATAGCCCGACAAGCCAATGCGCTCGCCGTTATACGTCACATCGTCATCGACGAACCGCCCCAGCGTCGCCCAGTCCTGCCGGTTAAGGCAGTCGATATAGCCCCGGTACACATCAGAAAGATCGCTCGCGCTCATCACGCATCGCCCTCGCCGAAGATCGCTCAAGCCGCCATGTTACCCGCGCCGGGTTTTGCGCTCAGATCGCGTCGACGGGCCGGTGCGCGTCCGTGTCCACGCAGCACACGAGCACTTCAGCCGGCTTTTTTCCCGTGCTTAGATACACGTGTCCAACGGAACTGTCGAAGTACAGGCTATCGCCCGGCTTCAACTGAAACACCGCGCCTGTCTCGAAGCGCAGTTCGAGCGTGCCGTCCAGCAGGAACACGAACTCCTCGCCGCTATGGCGAATGTAGTCGGGAAAATCGGAGAGCTTGCGCGCCCGCACGTGCGCGCGCATCGGCACCATGCGCTTGCCTGTCAGGTCGTTGGCGAGCATTCCGTATTCGTAGTTGGGCGTGTCGTAGATCATCTGCTGGCCCGACGCCGTGAACGTCGGCACGATAGCGCTCGCGCCCGCGCGCTTGGTGTGCTTCGCGCGGCCGAAGATCGCATCGAACTCGAGCTGCAGCGCATGCGCGAGCGCGGCGAACTTGTCGTAGGTCAACGCGATGTCGCCGCGCTCGGCCTTCGAGATCGTCGACACGGCGATGCCCGACTGTTCCGACAACTGCATCAGCGTCAGCCCGCGTGCCTTGCGCGCGTCGCGCAGCCGCGCCCCGACCGCCTGGTGATCGATCTGTGACGTGGGTTCGACAGGTTCAGGTTGTTTTCGCGCGACGGATCTGGCCATGGCATTACTCAGCGGATGACAAAGGGTTTTGTCGTATACGAGAATTTATTTTTTCTCGTATATGATAACTCGCATCGATTCCAGTCCCATGCAGTTCCACTCAGGAGCGGTCGACGTGTCAACGCTTGCATTGGAAAAAGCCGGTCTGTCGAAAACCCAGGTCATCGCCGCGACGACGCTCGGCACGGCGCTGGAGTTCTACGACTTCACCATCTACAGCTTCTTCGCGATCCAGATCGGGCAGCTGTTCTTCCCATCCGCATCGCCCGTGAACCAGTTTCTGCTGTCGATCGGCGTGTTCGGCGTCGGCTTCGTCGTGCGGCCGCTGGGCGGCATCGTGATCGGCGCGTACGCCGACCGCGCGGGCCGCAAGAAGGCGATGGTGCTGACCATCATGCTGATGGCGCTGAGTTGCGCGCTGATCGCCTGCGCGCCGCCCTACGCGGTCGCCGGGATGGTCGCGCCTTTCATCGTGCTCGCCGCGCGTCTGATTCAGGGCTTCGCCGCGGGCGGCGAGTTCGGCCCCGGCACGACGCTGCTCGTCGAATACGCATCGGACTCGACGCGCGCGTTCTTCGCCAGCTGGAACTTCGCCGCGACGGCGCTCGGTCTCGCGCTCGGCGCCGCCGTCGCCACGCTCATCAATGTGTCGCTACCGAAAGACGCCGTGCTCACATGGGGCTGGCGTATTCCGTTCGTGCTCGGCATCGTCGCGGCGCCCGTCGGCATGCTGATCCGCCGGCGCCTCGAAGAGACGCTCAGTGATGCATCATCCGCCCGCACGCAGCGGCGCGGCGCATTGAAAGCGGCGCTCACCACGCATCTGAAGCTGACGATACTCGGCACCTTTGCCGAACTCGGCGGTTCCGTTTCCGTCTATATCACCGCGTTCTTTCTGCCGAGCCATGCGGTGCGTACGCTGCATCTGTCGTCGACGGCGTCGGTTGCGTCGGGCGTGATCAGCTCGCTCGTGCTGTTCGTCGCGGCGCCCATCGCGGGCAAGCTCGCCGACCGCTTCAGCCGCAAGCGCGTGCTCGTCATATCGCGCGTGACGCTGCTGCTCACCGTGTATCCCGCGTTCGCGTGGCTGTCGGCGCAGCCTTCGACGTTGATGCTGTGCGCCGTGTCCGCGTTTCTCGCGCTGTTCGTCGCCGGGCAGATCGTGCCCGTGCTCGTGATGATCCCAGAACTGTTCCCGAAACATGTCAGAGCGACGGGCATCGCGCTAACCTATGTGGTGAGCGCGTCGTTCTTCGGCGGCTTTTCGCCGTTCGTCGCGAGCTGGCTCGTCGCGCTGACGGGCAACCCGCTCGCGCCCGCGTGGTACGTTGCGGCGGCCTGCGCGGTGTCGCTCGTGCCCGTGATCTGGCTGCGCGACCGCACGGGCGAAGCGCTCGACTGACCTCATTCGACATCACGAACAAGCAGGAACAAGCAGGAATAACCCGGAACCTGAACCATGTCTGATAACGACGACCTCGTCGCCCGCAACGCCGTTGAGTTGCGCCGGATGATCGGCGCGAAAGAAATTTCCCCCGTCGAGTTGCTCGATGCCTGCATCGAGCGGATCGAAGCCATCAACCCCGCCGTCAATGCGATCACGGCCACGTGTTACGACGATGCGCGCAAGGCCGCGAAGGCGGCCGAGCGCAAGGTGCTGGACGGCGAGCCGCTCGGGCTGCTGCATGGGCTGCCGCTCGGCGTGAAGGATCTCGAAGACACGGCGGGCCTGCTGACCACGTACGGCTCGCCGATGTCGCGCGGCCATGTGCCGTCGCGCGATGTCGTGCTGGTCGAGCGGCTGCGCGCGGCGGGCGCGATTCTCGTCGCCAAGACCAACGTGCCCGAACTCGGCGCGGGCGCGAACACGCGCAACCCCGTGTGGGGCGCGACGGGCAATCCGTTCAATCCGGAACTGAACGCGGGCGGCTCATCAGGCGGCTCGGCGGCGGCGCTCGCTTGCGACATGCTGCCCGTCTGCACCGGCTCCGACACGGGCGGCTCGCTGCGCATTCCCGCATCGAAATGCGGCGTGGTCGGCTTCCGGCCGTCCGCCGGGCTCGTGCCCAACTCGCGCCGGCTGCTGGGCTGGACGCCGATTTCCGTGGTCGGACCGATGGGCCGCGACGTCGAAGAGACAGCACTGCAACTCGCGGCGACAGCAGGCCTTTCCACAGGCGATCCTCTCAGCTACGAAGTCGATCCACTCCGGTTCGCAACGCTGCCCGCGCTCGATCTCGCCACGTTGCGCGTCGGCTATACGGAAGACTTCGGCTGCTGCGACGTCGACGATGGAATCCGCGCCCTCTTCCGCGCACGCATGGCCGCGCTCGCGCCGATGGTGAAAACCTGCGAGCCGGTCCAGTTCGATCTCGGCGACGCGCATCGGGCGTTCGACGTGATTCGCGCGGAAAGCTTCGTTGCGGGCTTGCGCGACGCGTATGCGCGCGACCCAGGCGCGCTCGGTCCGAACACGCGCGCGAACTACGAGATGGGCGCCGCGATGACGCTCGCCGATAGCGCATGGGCGCAGGCGGAACAGACACGCATTTTCCGGCGCTTCCAGTCGGCGCTGGACCGTTACGACGTGATCCTCTCGCCGACCACGCCCGTTTCGCCGTTCCCGTGGCGCGAGCTTTACGCAGCGCAGATCAACGGACGCGCGCAGGAGAACTACTACCGCTGGCTCGCGCTGACGTATGTAGTGACGCTGACGACGCATCCCGCGCTGTCGCTGCCATGCGGCGTCGATGAGGCAGGCATGCCGTTCGGCTTGCAGATCGTCGGGCCGTTTCATGGCGACCTCAAGACGCTGGCCGTGGCGCGCGCGATGGAACAGGCTTTCGACACGAACCCCGCGTTGCGCCGCCCGCGTCCCGATCTGTCGCGGCTCACGCAGCCGAACCCGGCGCTCAAATCGATCGTCACCGCGCCGCCCATTTTCAATTCCACCGGCGAAGCTCAGGCCGGCATGTCCTCCGTCTAACTCAGCGATATCCATCATGTCCAACGAAATCCAGCGACTGCAGACCAACGCCCGCATGAGCCAGGTGGTGATTGCCAACGGCATCGTCTATCTGTCCGGCCAGGTGCCGGACACGGCGGGCGCATCGATCACTGTCCAGACGACGCAAATCCTCACGCGCATCGACACGCTGCTCGCATCCGCAAACGTCGACAAGACGCGCGTGCTCACCGCGAACGTGTGGCTGAGCGACCCGAAGCACTTCGACGAATTTAACGCCGTGTGGGATGCATGGGTGCCGACGGGCCACGCGCCGACGCGCGCCTGCGTGCAGGCCCTGTTGATGAAGCCGGGCCTCGATGTCGAAATCGCCGTGACGGCGCTCGCATGACGTCATCGCGCGAGGATAAGCAGCAATGAAGTTCGATACCGTCGTACTCGGTGGCGGCATGGTGGGCGTGTCGATTGCCGTGCATCTGCAAAAGCGCGGGCTGGCCGTGGCGCTCGTCGATCGCAAGGCGCCGGGCAACGAGACGTCGTTCGGCAACGCGGGGCTGATCCAGCGCGAAGGCGTCTACCCGTATGCGTTTCCGCGCGACGCCAGCACGCTGCTGCGCTACGCGCGCAACCGCTCGCTCGATGTCCGCTATCACTTCAACGCGATGCCGAAGCTGCTGCCGTTCCTGTACCGGTACTGGCACTACTCGCGCGCCGATCGTCATACGGCCATCGCGCGCGCGTATGCGACGCTGATCGAGCATTGCGTCAGCGAGCATCGCGCGTTGATCGACGCTTCGGGCGCGCAGGCGCTGGTGCGCACGGGCGGCTGGCTGAAAGTGTTTCGCAGCGCAGGCAAGCAGGATGCCGCGTTGCGCGACGTCGAGCGCTGGCAAGCCGAATACGGCGTCACCTTCGACGCACTCGATGCAACGCAGTTGAGGCGCGCGGAGCCGTCGCTGAGCCACGCGCTGCTCGGCGCGTTACGCTACACCGACGCCGAGTCCGTCAGCGACCCCAACGCGCTCGTCACGGCCTACGCGCGTTATTTCGAACAGCTTGGCGGCCGCATCTTCATCGGCGATGCGTCGACACTCGAACCGCACTGGAGTGTCGACACGGAGGCGGGCCGCATCGACGCGCAGTCGGCCGTGATCTCGCTTGGTCCCTGGTCGGATACTGTCAGCGCGCGCTTCGGCTACCGGCTGCCGCTCGCGGTCAAGCGCGGCTATCACATGCACTACGCGGCGCAGGACGGCGCGCGATTGAATCAACCCGTGCTCGACACGGAGATCGGCTACATGATCACGCCGATGGCGCGCGGCATCCGGCTGACGACGGGCGCGGAACTGGCCGCCTGTGACGCGCCGGCAACCCCCGTGCAACTGGATGCGATCGAACCGATCGCGCGCGATACCTTCCCGCTCGGCGCGCGGCTCGATGAGCGTCCGTGGCTCGGCCGGCGTCCGTGCACGCCGGACATGATGCCGATCATCGGCCCCGCGACACGCCACAAGGACCTGTGGTTCGCGTTCGGCCATGCGCACCACGGACTGACGCTCGGACCCGTCACGGGGCGCCTGCTCGCTGAAATGATGACGGGCGCCGCGCCGGTCGCCGACCCGCATCCGTTCCGCGCCGATCGCTTCTAGCCCGATCGCTTCTAGCCCGGTTTGCCGCCCCTGGCGCCGGGCGGTACCATAGGCTCGCCTTATTTCTGAGGGACAAAAATGAATCCCAAGGTCGACGCCTATATCGGCAAACTCAAACAGTGGCGTGAAGAAACCGAAAAACTCAGAGCGATCGTGCTGGAATGCCCCGTCACGGAGGAGTTGAAATGGGGCGTTCCGTGCTACACGGTCGACGACAAAAACGTCGTGCTCATTCACGGCTTCAAGGAATACTGCGCGATCCTGTTCGTCAAGGGCGCGTTGCTGAAGGACCCGAAAGGCATCCTGATCCAGCAGACAGAGAACGTGCAGTCAGCCCGGCAGGTGCGATTCACGAGCCTGCAGGAAATCGCCAAGCTGCAATCCGTTCTGAAGACCTATATCCGCGCTGCTATCGAAGTCGAAAAAGCCGGCCTGAAAGTGGCTCACAAATCGACCGAAGAGTTTGAAGTCGCCGAGGAATTCCAGACCAAACTCGACAAGTTGCCCAAGCTGAAGACTGCTTTCGAAGCACTGACACCCGGACGGCAACGCGCCTATCTGCTCCACTTCTCATCGGCGAAGCAATCGAAAACACGGGAATCGCGGATCGAGAAATGCATGCCGATGATTCTCAAAGGCAAGGGTCTGAACGACGAGTGAGTCCGCCTGGACGCTCGAAAAGCGGTGGGAGACAGGCGAGCGCCCCACCGCCGCTCGCCTGCGAAACACAGCGTAAGCAAATTTTGAAGCATTTCCTTAAAAATTTATGTCGATAGGATGCTAACGAATAAAAATCGACATACAATCCCGGCCCATGGTCAATCTCCACCTTCTACGCCGCTCCGTCAGCAGCACGCTGGTCGTCGCCGCGCGCCGCTGGCGCCGCACGAGCCATAGCGTGTTGTCCGCCTACAACGTGTCGGAAGCGTGTGCGGGTCCTTTGCTTACCGCCAACCGCCTTGGCGAGGCCGTGCGTCAGGTGACGCTCGCGGAACATGTGGGGATCGAAGGCCCGTCGCTGGTGCGGCTGCTCGATCAGTTGTGCGCGGCGGGCCTGGTGCGCCGCGACGAAGATCCCGACGACAAGCGCGCCAAGACCATCACCCTCACCGACGAAGGCCGCGCCGTCACCGCGCGCATGGAAGAGCGGCTGATGGAGCTGCGCGCGCGCGTGCTCAAAGGCGTGAGCCGCGAAGACCTGGAAACGACGCTGCGGGTGCTGAATGCCTTCAACGCGTCGCTGGATGCTACAGTCACTTCCGACAAGGGCGTATCCGACGAGCCAGCCGCTGCCGCACGATCCGGCAGCAAACGCAACGCATAACCGCCATGGCCTATCCCTCAGTCCGCGACTGGCTGTTTTCCGCCAAGACCTTCGCGGCCGCGATGATCGCGCTGTACATCGGCCTTGCGCTCGAACTGCCCCGCCCCTACTGGGCGATGGCAACCGTCTATATCGTCTCGAACCCGTTCGTCGGCGCGACGCGCTCGAAGGCGCTGTACCGCGCGCTCGGCACGGCGCTCGGCGCGGCGGGCGCGGTGCTGATCGTGCCGCCCTTCGTCGAGTCGCCGTTCCTGTTCAGCACGATCGTCGGGCTGTGGACGGGCACGATGCTCTATGTGTCGCTGAACGACCGCACCGCGCGCAGCTACGTGTGCCTGCTCGCCGGCTACACGCTGCCGCTGATCGCGCTGCCCGCCGTCACCAACCCGACCACCGTCTTCGATCTTGCCATCACGCGTACGGAAGAGATCCTGGTCGGCATCGTGGTCGCGAGCATCGTCGGCAGCGTTGTGTTTCCGAGCCGCCTCGCGCCGACGCTGATCGAGCGCACCGACGCCTGGTTCCGCGACGCCGCGTTCTACGCGAGCGAGACGCTGTCCGGCCATATTGCCGGCGCGACGATCTCGGCTTCGCGCCAGCGCCTCGCGGCCACCGTCAACGGGCTCGAATTCCTGCTGAGCCAATTGACCTACGATCACACGCGGCCCGACATCGTGCGCCGCGCGCGCGCCCTGCAAGGGCGCATGCAGATATTCCTGCCGCTGATTTCGTCGATGGCCGATCCGCTGATCGAACTGATACGGCAGCGCGGCGCGCATTCGCCTGAAATCGAGGCGCTGCTCGCGGACGTCGCGAAGTGGATCAAGGCGCCCGCGCTCGAAGCCAAATACGCGGACGAGCCCGATCGCGAAGCCGAAGCGCTGCGCGCGCGCGTCGATGCGCTGCGGCCTTCCGCACAGGCGCTGGCGAGCTGGGATGGCGCGCTGCTGTCGAACGCGCTGTGGCGTCTGGGCCAGGTCATCGACGTCTGGCGCGACATCCGCTGCCTGCGCGCGGCCATCGTTCACGAAACCGTCCTGTGGCGGCCACACTTTCGCCACTGGCGGCTGGGCGGCACCGAGCGCTTCTTCGACTACGGCATGATGCTGTTCTCGACGGCATCGGCCGTCGGCGCGGTGATCGTCGCGTGCGCACTGTGGATCACGTCGGGCTGGAACGACGGCGCAGCCGCCGTCACGCTCGCCGCCGTCTCCTGCTGCTTCTTCGCGGCGCTCGACGATCCCGCGCCCTCCGTCTTCAAGTTCTTCCTTGCGACGTGCGCGAGCGTCGTACTGGCCGGGCTGTATGTGTTCGTGGTGCTGCCTCACGTGCACGATTTCGCCATGCTGGTTCTGATCTTTTCCGGGCCGTTCCTGATCATCGGCACGCTGATCCCAAGCCCGCAGTTCACGCTCGTGACGTTGCTCACGGCCGTCAACACGGCGACCTTCATCAGCATTCAGAGCGCTTACGAGGCCGACTTCTTCGTGTTCATCAACAGCAATCTGGCGGGCGTCGCGGGCTTGCTGTTCGCTTTCATCTGGACGCGCATCACGCGGCCGTTCGGCGCCGAACTCGCCGCCGGGCGGCTCACGCGGTCCGCATGGGCCGACGTCGTGGTGAGCGCGTCGACGGCCGCGATCGAAGACCAGCGCAATCTCTACTCGCGCATGCTCGACCGGCTGATGCAACTGCTGCCGCGCCACGCGGCCTCGGACTCGCACCGCCATCCGTCGATCGAAAGCTTCCGTGACTTCCGCGTCGCGCTGAACGCGCTCGACCTGCGACGCACGCGCCGCAAGCTGACACACGACTTGCAAGGCTCCATCGATGACGTGCTCGTCGGCGTGCGGCAGTATTTCGAGCAATGTATCGCGCGCCGCTCACGGCAGCCGGTGCCCGCCGCGCTGATCGAAACGATCGATGCCGCCGTCGCGCAAGTGACCACGCGCAACATCGCGCAGACGCAAGGCGGCACGCAGCAGGGACAAGAGGGACAGGCGGCGGAACAAGGCTCTGCGCCCGCTCCCGCTGCGACTTCCGGCGAGCGCTGGCTGCGCGAGACGCTGCACGCGCTGGTCGGCATGCGCCTGTCGCTGTTTCCGCCGCATCCCGCGCCCGGCAGCAATCCGCAGCCCCAACCGGAGACCGCAGCCTGATGCGAAACCCATCTCTTACATTCTGTCGACGTACATGATCGGCGAAATCGACATTCTCGGCGTATTCGTGCCAGCCGTGCTGGTGCTGATGTTCATCGCCTATCTGGTGAACCTGGTCTTGCGCAACGTGTTCGCGCGCATCGGCGTTTACCGCTTCATCTGGCACCGTTCCATTTTCGATCTCGGCATTTATGTTCTGGTGCTGGGGCTTGTCGTCATCGTTTCGCACCGGTTCATAACGTGAAAAAAACCTGGTTCTCAGTCGGGCAGATCCTGCTCACTCTTATCGTTGTCGTGATCGCAGCGGCCGTGCTATGGAAGCTGGTCGACTACTACATGTTCGCGCCGTGGACGCGCGACGGTCACGTACGCGCCGACGTGATCCAGGTTGCACCGGACGTATCCGGCCTCATCACCGAGGTCAAGGTCGTCGACAACCAGCAGGTGAAACAAGGCGAGGTGTTATTCGTGATCGACCAGGCGCGCTATACGCTCGCGCTGCGCAACGCGCAGGCCACCGCGCAGCAGCGCCGCGCGACGCTCGATCAGGCCCGCCGCGAAGATGCCCGCAACCGCGCGCTCGGCAATCTCGTCGCGCGTGAAGTCGTCGAGGAGACGCACTCGCGCGTCGAAACGGCCACGGCCGCGCTCGCCGACGCCGAAGTCGCGATCGACACGGCGCGCCTGAACCTGCAGCGCACGGTGATCGTGAGTCCTGTGGACGGCTATCTGAACGATCGCGCGCCGCGTGTCGGCGAGTACATTTCGGCGGGACGCGCGGTGTTGTCGGTGGTCGACATGCATTCGTTCCGCGTCGACGGCTATTTCGAGGAAACCAAGCTGCACGGCATCGACATCGGCCAGCCTGTCGACATCAAGGTGATGGGCGAGCCGGGCGTGCTGCGCGGCCATGTGCTGAGCATCGTCGCCGCGATCGAGGATCGCGACCGCCAGCAAAGCCAGAACCTGCTGCCGAACGTGAACCCGGCGTTCAGCTGGGTGCGCCTCGCGCAGCGCATTCCCGTGCGCGTCGCGCTCGACGAGGTGCCCGCCGACTTCCGCATGATCGCTGGCCGCACGGCGACGGTGTCGGTGCGCGGCATCGGGCCTTCGATGGGACGGCGCCCGGCGGCATCGGATGCGGCGGCTGCTTCGGCTGGCGCGGGGGCTTCGGCCACGGGCGCGGCTATCGTCGGCACCGCGCCGTCTAGCGCCACGCATTCTGCATCGGGCGCATCGCAATGAAACGCTTTCCGTCCCTCACGGCAACGCGCGCTGGCCTGGCGTTGCTTCCTGCTTTGTTGCCTGTTGCGCTCGCCTTGAACGGCTGCACGACGGTCGGCCCGAACTACAAGCTGCCCGAAAACGCGGCCGTCAACGCGCCGTATGCCAACGCGGCCATCGACGGCGCGGACAAGGCGCCCGTCACGCAGCAGGCCGTGCCGTCGAAGTGGTGGCGTCTGTACGACGACCCGGTGCTCGATCAGCTGGTCACGGAAGCGCTGTCGTCCAACACCGATCTGCGCGTCGCCGCGGCCAATCTCGCGCGCTCGCGCGCCCAGCTCGACTTCGCAAACGAACAGGGCGGCTTCTCCGGCAAGACGTCGGCGGCCTTCTCGCGCGCGCAGGAATCCGCCGAACAGTATTTGCTGACGGAAAAGATTCCCGTCGTCAACGAAGGCGCGCTGGATCTGAGCGTGTCGTATGAAATCGATCTGTTCGGCAAGCTGCGGCGCGGCGTCGAAGCCGCGAAGGCCGACGACGAAGCCGTCGAAGCCGCAAGCGATCTCGCGCGCATCACGGTCGTCGCCGATGTCGTGCGCGCCTACGTCGAATCATGCTCGGCAGCGGAAGAACTGGAGATCGCGCAGAAGTCGCTGGCCTTGCAAAAGCAACGGGTCAAGCTCACGCAGCGGCTGCGCGACGCGGGCCGCGGCAACCAGCCCGATGTGACGCGCGGCCAGACGCAGGCCGACACGCTCGCCGCCGACATTCCGCGCTTCGTCGCGCGCCGCCGCGCCGCGCAGTACCGGCTCGCGATGCTGCTCGCGCGCGCGCCGTCCGATCTGCCGCCCGCCGCGCTCGCCTGCAGCCGGCTGCCGCACCTGAAGCAGCCGATTCCCGTCGGCGATGGCGCAGCGCTGCTCAAGCGCCGCCCGGACGTGCGCCAGGCCGAACGGCTGCTGGCGGCATCGACGGCGCGCATCGGCGTCGCGACAGCGGCGCTGTATCCGACCGTGAGCATTGGCGCATCGGCGGGGTCGGTCGGCGTCGTCGAGGATCTGTTCGGCCCGACCACGAACCGCTGGGCGTTCGGTCCGCTGATCAGTTGGACGTTCCCGATCAACGGCCAGCGCGCCCGCGTCCACGAAGCGGAAGCCGCAACGGGCGGCGCGCTCGCACACTTCGACGGCGTCGTGCTGAATGCGCTGCGCGAAACGCAGACAAGCCTGTCGACCTACGCATCCGATACGACGCGCGCCGACGCATTGCGCACCGCGTACAAGTCGGCCGTGCAGTCGGCGGATGAAACGCATCGTCTGTACGCCGCGGGCCGCGACACCTTCATCGACGATCTCGACGCGACGCGCACGCTCACGAGCGTTGCCGCGCAGGTGTCGGCCGCCGAAGGCCAGGTCGCGGTCGATCAGGTGAATCTGTTCCTCGCGCTCGGCGGCGGATGGGAAGAAGAAAAGAACGACAGCAACGCGAGCGAGAAAGTCGGCGCCAAGGCCGACTGAGCGGCTTCAGTCGTCCGCTTCGAAAGCGGTTCCCACGAACCGCTCGATCACGCCATTGAACAGCGTAGGCCGCTGCAGCGGCGCGAAATGGCTGACGTTCGGCAGCACGATCAGCTCGGCCTCCGGGATGGTTTGCGCCAGATACACGGCGTGGGACTGCTTGATGAATTCGTCGTGCTCGCCGATTGCGACTGTCACGCGCACGCGGATCTGCGCGAGATCGTCGGCCGAGTAATCGGGCTGCGTGCGCTGCATCTCGCTGACGGCGGCGACGAACGCGTCGAACTCGCCGGGCGTTGCCGATAGCGCCTCGTAGTCCGCGCGATGCCGCCTGAAGCAGCGGTCGATCACGGGCGTCGGCACGAATGGCTTCGCGCCGCCGGGGTCCATGTTGCACGCGAAGAAGAACACGCCCGCGACGCGCTGCGGCGCGCGCCGGCCGAGAATCAGCGCAGTACACGCGCCGTCGCTCCAGCCGATGAAGGCTGCTTTCTGTACTTGCAGAGTGTCGAGTACGGCGAGCACGTCGGAACCCATCAACTCGTAGCTGTACGGTTGCGCGTCGCGCGTGCTGCGGCCATGTCCGCGGCTGTCGATCAGGATCACGCGGTAGCCAGCCTCAACCAGCGCGGGCACCTGATAACCCCAGTTGCCGCGATGTCCGAGGCCGCCATGCAACAGCACCACGGGGTGGCCCGCGCCGTACGTCGACCACGCGATACGCGCGCCCGCGCTATCCACGAAACCTTCTTCCTGTGCTTCGGGCAGCGGCGCCGCGCCGTGCGCTACGAAGTGTTTCAGCTCGTCGTCCGATGGCATGTCGATCGCGCTCCGTGAAGAAAAGCTAACGTGTCATTGTGACAGTTCACGCTCAGTCGGCGCTGTCGGGCGTCTGCTTGCTCAGCGGCGCAACGTGCACTCGACGCCGCCCCGCGCCGAGACCCACGAGCACGACGATCAGCCCCAGCGCGCCCATCCCGAGCGAGATCGCCACAACGACCGCGCTCATGCGCCCATTCCCCGAAAACATGCCGACCAGCAAACCCGCCAGCGGCTGCGTCACGTTATTGAGCATGATGACGACGCCAAGCGTCTTGCCGTAGTCCTTTGCCGGAATGATCGCCTGACGCACGCTGCGGATATAGATGCTGAACATCTTGTCGAAGCCCACGATCAGCAGAAAGCCCGCGACGTAGCCCCACACGGAAGGACTCACGCCCGCCAGCAGCCCGCCCGCGAAGATCGCGAGAAACGACACGATCCCGAGCGCCTTGCGCGGAATCCGCACACGCGCGATCAGCAGCAGAATCACGATCGTCGCGATCGCGCCCGCCGTCTGCACGAACGCGTAGAACGCATCCGGCCGGCGGTGCAGTCCCGTCACCATCGCGGCCGAGGTCGCGAGCGTCACGCCGATCACGAGATTCTCGGCGGCGGCCAGCGCGACCAGCCGGCCCAGACCCGGCAGTTTCACGACATGCGCCAGCGCCGTTTTCACGGGCGCGAGCCAGGCGCCGCCTGCATGCCCGTGCGGCGTCCATTCGAAAGCGCTCGCGCGCTGCCAGAAGAGCGTCGCGCCATCGGCGGCGAAAAACAGTACGGCCGCGACGCCGACGACGTATTCCCAGCGCCACCAGCCGAGCAGCAAACCTGCGAGCATCGGGCCGAGCACCACGCCGACCTGATCGGCGATCTGCGCATACGACAGCACCTTCTCGAAGCGCTCGGACGTGAACACCTGCGGCAGCAGCACTTCGCGCGCGACGAGCCCCTGACTGGTCAGCGTGCCGCAGACGGCGGACAGCGCGATCAGCCAGCCGATTCCGCCCGCCATCGCAAAGCCCACGATGCCCACCGCGCACGCCATCGCGCGAAAGCGCTGGCTCGCGCGCAGCACCGTGACGGGCGACATGCGATCGCACAGCGCGCCGCACACGGGAAACACGATATAGCGCGGGAACGCCTCGATAAAGAACGCGATGCCGGACCATGTCGCCTTTTGGGTCGTCTGGAAGACGACGAGCGGCACTAGAAACAGCAGTATCTGGTCCGCGAGCCGCGAAAAGAACAGCGAAGCGAAGAACGCCTGGTGTTGAGCGCGCATGCAGTTGATTGATGTTTATGCGTTGCACGCGGCTCAAGGTTGAGGTTTTGGCTCGCGCAGACGCTGTTGGTGTTCTGGTTTTGCTCTTGCTTTTGCTGGCATCCGCGTATTGTCTTCGTGCTTCAGGCGCTGCCTGTTCAGTGTTTCGGCCTTTGCGCTGGCATCCGCGCTATGTCTTCGTGCTTCAAGCGTCGCCCCTGTGCGGGGCGGCACCTACTTTTCTTTGCCGCCGCAAAGAAAAGTAGGCAAAAGAAAGCGGCTAACACCGCCAGCTCTTGTTACTGCCTGAGGGCCCCCAACCGGTCCCACACTTCAGATGATAACGCGCTGTTCCCTGCCCGTTGCCATCGGTCTTAACAAGCGCATCCCCCGCTTCAAGCACCCGTACAACGGCCAGCGGCAGCGAACGGTTGCGGCCGCCCAGGTGGCAAACTGTGTGTAGCTTGTCGGACCACACACGTTCGCGCTCTTACCAGAGACACCGACCTTGCCTTTTAGTCCGGAGTGATGCGTGTAAGACCTGAAAGCCTACACACAGTTTGCCGCTATAGAACGTGGGAAGTTTGATGCAATTTGATGCGACGCGGGTGATGCGCACAGAGCAAGCGTTGCGACGGGCCTGTGTTTTCAGTCCGGAGTGATGCGTGTACGGCCTGAAAGCCTACACACAGTTTGCCACCTGGGCGGCGGCCGAATATCTGGCACGGCGTGCTACAACGCGGGGACGTGAAGTGGGTGAGGCGCCTGTTCAGAGCGTTGGCAACGGGGCAAGCAGAAACGCTGCCGCGTGAAGCATAAGACCATTTGGGGGCCCTCAGGCAAGAACAAGAATTGGCGGTGTGAGCCGCTTTCTTTTGCCTACTTTTCTTTGCGGCGGCAAAGAAAAGTAGGTGCCGCCCCGCACAGGGGCGACGCTTGAAGCACGAAGGCATAACGCGGATGCCAGCGCAAACCCCAGCAAACCAACCCGCCTGCGCAGCAAAAAGCCCGCACATCCAAACCAGAATGCGCGGGCTCCGCCTAAATCGCTACAGTCAGAAGGCTTAAGCCGTCACCGCTGCCAGCGCGTTATTCAGCGTCTTGCTCGGCCGCATCACCGCTTCCAGCTTCGCAAAGTCCGGCTGGTAATAGCCGCCGATATCGACACCCTTACCCTGCACGTCCGCCAGTTCACCGACGATAGTCTTCTCATTCTCCGTCAGCACCTTGGCCAGCGGGCCAAACTTGGCAGCAAGCTCCGCGTCGTCCGTCTGCGCGGCCAGTTCCTGCGCCCAGTACATCGCGAGGTAGAACTGGCTGCCACGGTTGTCGAGTTCGCCCGTCTTCGGCGACGGGCTCTTGTTGTTGTCGAGCAGCTTGCCGGTGGCCGCGTCGAGCGTCTTCGCCAGCACCTTGGTGCGGGCGTTGCCCGTCTTGATGCCCAGCTCTTCGAGCGACACCGCCAGCGCGAGGAACTCGCCCAGCGAATCCCAGCGCAGATGGTTTTCTTCGACCAGCTGCTTGACGTGCTTCGGCGCCGAGCCGCCCGCGCCCGTTTCGTACATGCCGCCGCCCGCCATCAGCGGAACGATCGACAGCATCTTCGCGGACGTGCCCAGTTCCATGATGGGGAACAGGTCGGTCAGGTAATCGCGCAGGATGTTGCCCGTCGCCGAGATCGTGTCCAGGCCGCGAATCACGCGCTCCAACGAGTAACGCATCGCGCGCACTTGCGACATGATATGAATCTCGAGACCGTCCGTGTCGTGATCCTTCAGGTATGCCTGCACCTTGTGGATCAGTTCGTTTTCATGCGGACGGTACGGGTCGAGCCAGAACACCACGGGCATGCCCGAGTTGCGCGCGCGCGTGACGGCGAGCTTGACCCAGTCGCGGATCGGCGCGTCCTTCACGAGGCACATGCGCCAGATGTCGCCTTGCTCGACCTGTTGCGTGAGGCCGCTCAGCACTTCGCCCGTCGCGTTGTCGACGATGCGCGCTTCGCCGTCTTCGGCAATCTCGAAGGTCTTGTCGTGCGAGCCGTATTCTTCCGCCTTCTGCGCCATCAGGCCGACGTTCGGCACCGTGCCCATCGTCTTCGGATCGAATGCGCCGTTGGTCTTGCAGAAGTTGATGATTTCCTGGTAGATGCGCGCGAACGTGCTTTCCGGGATCAGGCACTTCGTGTCGGCGGGACGGCCGTCGGCGCCCCACATCTTGCCGCCTGCGCGGATCATCGCGGGCATCGATGCATCGACGATCACGTCGTTCGGTGCGTGCAGGTTCGAGATGCCCTTGGCCGAATCGACCATCGCCAGCGCCGGACGGTGCTCGTGGCACGCGTGCATGTCGCGGATCACTTCATCGCGCTGCGATTCCGGCAGCGCCTCGATCTTCGTGTACAGATCGACGAGGCCGTTGTTGACGTTCACGCCCAGTTCGTCGAACAGCTTCGCGTGCTTCGCGAACGCGTCCTTGTAGAACACCTTGACGGCGTGGCCGAAGACGATCGGGTGCGAGACCTTCATCATTGTCGCCTTGACGTGCAGCGACAGCATCACGCCCGTCTTGCGCGCGTCTTCCATCTGGTCTTCGTAGAACTCGACCAGCGCCTTCTTGCTCATGAACATGCTGTCGACGATCTCGCCGTCCTGCAGCTTGACCTTCGGCTTCAGCACGATGGTCTCGCCGCGCTTCGTGACGAGTTCCATGCGGACTTCACGTGCCTTGTCGTTCGTGATCGACTTTTCGCCGTGGTAGAAGTCGCCATGCTTCATGTGCGCGACGTGCGTGCGCGACGCCATGCTCCACTCGGCCATGCTGTGCGGGTGCTTCTTCGCGTAGTTCTTGACGGCGGCGGGCGCGCGGCGGTCCGAATTGCCTTCGCGCAGAACCGGGTTCACTGCGCTGCCGAGGCACTTCGAGTAACGCTTCTGGATGTCTTTTTCTTCGTCGTTCTTCGGGTCTTCCGGATAATCCGGGACCTTGTAGCCCTTCGACTGCAGTTCCTTGATCGCGCTGACCAGCTGGAACACCGACGCCGAAATGTTCGGCAGCTTGATGATGTTCGTGTCCGGGTCTTGCGTCAGGCGGCCCAGCTCGGCCAGATTGTCCGGCACGCGCTGCTCTTCCTTCAGGAATTCCGCGAACTCGCCGAGGATACGGCCGGCCACGGAAATGTCGCTGGTCTCGACATTGACGCCAGCCGGAGCGGTAAACGTACGGATGATCGGCAGAAAAGCACTCGTCGCGAGCAGCGGGGCTTCGTCGGTCAGGGTGTAGATGATCGTAGGTTGCTTGTTACTCATCGCTTTGCTCTTGGTCGAGAAAGGTTGGGAAATGCCGCCGGCGAAGCCACGGCCGACGCGAATGCCCCGAATTTTGCCTTATTTTGGATTTTGACGGTTTGAATCGTGCCGGTCGAATCGCATTAAGCGCAAAAAAATGCACGATTTGCGCCGCTTCGCTGCTTTTTCGTCGCCACGAACGGCACTTCATTGCATTTTGCAATTCTGGCACAGGCACAATTGTTCCGTTATGCGGTGTTGACGGCAAACGGACGCCGATCGAGATTGCGCCCGACGGATGGCGTGAGGATGAACGATTCCGCAGCGAGAACGCGATCGAAGGCGACGGTCGTTCCGCCACCGCGCGGGCGTAGGACGCGGCGTCCGGTCTACACTGTCGCACCATCGATTCTACGGCTGCAGCCCATTCGATACACGATGCCACTCCGGTTCCGCTCGCGCCTCGTCTGCGCCGCCATCGTTCTGAGCGCCGCGTCGGCGAATTGCGCCGTCGGCGCGCAGCAGCCCGATCCATCGCCCGACAAGCTCGCCGCAAGCGGCATCCATCACGCGCCGCGCACCGAAAACGGTTACGAGAACAACGACGGACCGCTCGCGCGCGGCTCGGTATGGAAATGGCGCTGGAACCGCTGGACGCACGGCTTGCCGCCACCGCCCGCGAACGGCTACGCGTTTCCCATCGATCACCCCGACGTCGCGTGGATCAAGGCGAACCGCAGCGACGATACGATGACGTGGATCGGCCACGCGACCGCCTTGCTGCAGATCAATGGCGTCAACGTGATCACCGATCCGATGTTTTCCGGGCGCGCGTCGCCCTTCACGTTCGCCGGGCCGAAGCGGCGCGTGCCGCCGGGTCTCGCGCTCGACGAACTGCCGCATATCGACGTCGTGCTGATCTCGCACAGCCACTACGACCACCTCGACACCGCGAGCGTCGAGGCGTTAAACGCGCAGCCTGGCGGGCCGCCGCTCTTTCTCGTGCCGCTCGGCATCAAGGACTGGCTCGCGAAAAAAGGCATCACGAATGCGCAGGAACTGGACTGGGGCGACGAAACTAGCGTTGCCGGTCTCGACTTCTGGTTCGTGCCCGCGACACACTGGTCCGCGCGCAGCCTGACCGATCGCAACGAGACGCTGTGGGGCGGCTGGGTCGTGAAGACGCCAGCGGGCGCCGCGCATCCGGTCTCCGTCTACTTCGCGGGCGACACCGGCTACTCGAACGACTTCAAGCGGATCGGCGCCGCATTCGGCTGCGTCGATCTCGCGTTGATCCCCGTTGGCGCGTATGAGCCGCGCTGGTTCATGGGACCGCAGCACGTCGACCCGCAGCAGGCCGTGCAGATCTTCGAGGACGTGCACGCGAAAAAAGCGATCGGCATTCACTGGGGCACGTTCGAACTGACTGACGAGCCGCTCGACGAACCGCCGCAAAAACTCGCCGAAGCGACCCATGAAGCCGGCCTGCCCGACGACGCATTCACGGTTCTCCATCACGGTCAGATGATTCGCCTCGACGCATCGGCCGACTCACACTCGACGTGTTCGCGCTAAAACGCGAGCCGCGCTGCACTGCGCCTGTGCAATGCAGCGCAGCAAGAACACCCGATTGTCGGTCAGCACACACTCAACATCACGCGAGACACCCCTAATTCGGTTAAACCCTGTCGTGCAAGGCACAACGTCGTGTTATTGTCGTACACACACGGGTTCGAGCTTTGCTACGCGGAACTCACGTCATATCCGTTACCTTCGCGAGCGTCGCCATGAGTGATGTACGCCATCTTCTAAGCCAACGCGACCGCGTGGAGCTGCTGTGCTGGCTCACGTGCGGAAGCCTCGGTGCCTGGTATCTGAACGAGACCTGGCCCTCACCGTCCTTTCACGTAGACGCCGCGCACAAGTGGCTCGACCGGCACGGGCGCACAGCCGACTGGTTAAGCATCGCGAGGCTGTCGGCGATGGCGCTCGACATCGCGCAACGGCATGCATCGTTTGTCGAAGCCGACTGGGCGCGCGACGCCGTCGAAGAAATTCTCGACACCGACGAACTCGACGCTCAGGCGCGCCTCGTCGTCACCGTGCTCGGCGACTGCGAACGCGCGCTCGCCGACAAGCGCCTCGCCGACTGATACCTGCTACCTGCGCACACCTGCGAACGGTACGAGCGCCGCGTGCTCGCGGCGCGATTGCGTTCGCCTTCATTCCTGCCTTCATACGCACGCGGTGGCGTCGCCGACGACCCGCCGCGCGTTCGCGTCACCGCGCGTAATCGAGCTTTGGATACCAATGCGGATCGCGTCCTTCGGGCGTCATGTCGAAGATCGTCCACATCGGCATCAGATCCGGCGCGCCGCGCGGGTCCTGACCGGGATCGACAGTCGGGAAGCCCATCTCAGCCGCATAGAAATGCCGGATCGTGCCGTCGCGGCGTGTGAAGACCTGAAACGCCGCGTCGTCGCCGCCGTCGTCGGAGATCGCGCCGAAGTCGCGGCTGTACTCGCCGTTCACGTCCGAATACAGCTTCAGATCGCGCCAGCCGCGCTCCTTTTTGAACGCCACGAGCCGCTCGATCGGCGAACGCGCGACCACGGCCAGCGCGATGCGTTGCGCGATGTCCCGTGCCTCGCCGTCCCACGCGCTCAGTAGCGACGTGCACATCGGACACGGCCGCTCGCGCTGCGGACCGAACATGTAGCTGTAGATCACGAGCGTGTCCTTGTCGCCGAACAGCCCGGCGAGATCGACGGGCCCCGCTTCGCCGATGAAGCGGTAGTCGCCCGTCACGTCGCCGCCCGGCGGCAGCGCGCGGCGCTGTTCCGCGACGCGCTCGATATGACGACGCAGTTCGATTTCCTCCGCGAGCAGCGCGTCGCGGGCGCGGCGGTATTCGACGCTCTCGTTCGGATAGTGCCTGCCGTTGCGCTTCGCCAGTTCCGTGGCGGGCACGAGAGAAGATGCAGAAGACATCGCGGCCTCCCAGTCAATTAAAGAACTATGAAATCAGTCGCGCTCCGGCATGCCGAGCGGAAACAGATGACGATACGGCCGCGCTTCCTCGACGGCGCGCGCGAACGAAGGCCGCTTCAACAGACGCTTGCGATACGCAATCACGTATTCGAACTTCGGATCGATCCGGTGCGTCCACTCGGCATAGAAGAGAAACGGCGCGGCGCCGCAATCCGCGAGACTGAAGCGCTCGCCTGCCGCCCACTCGCGGTCTCTCATCGTGTTGTCAAGCCACGCATACGCGACATCGAGCTGCGCGCGCGCATCGGCGACACCGCGCGCATCGCGTTCGCTCTCGTCGCGCAGGCTGTCGAAGACGATCTTCTGCTGCGGCGTCGCGATGTAGTTGTCGAAGAAACGATCCATGAAGCGCACGTCGAGCGCCGCGCGCGGATCGTCGGGAAGCAGTTGAACCGGGCCGGGATGATGCAAGCCGAGATGCTCGATGATGACGGTCGCTTCGACAATCGTGCGTCCCGCGTCGACGAGCAGCGGAAAGCGCCGAATGGGCCAGCGCGCGGCGAGTTCATCCATCGCGCCGGGTTCGTCGAGCCGGCGGTAGTCGAACGGTGTGCCGTTCTCGTAAAGCGCGGTGAGCGCCTTCTGGCAGTACGAAGAAAACGGATGGGCGTAGAGCTTCAAGGTCATCGTCGTCGTCCTTGCTGGCTAATAGCGGACGATATGCCCGCTTACCTTGACGACGAGCGGCGGCGACGGGAATCGACAGTGCGCGCGAAAAAACTTTTGCTGCGCTGCGGCGTGGATTGCTGGGCGCGTCACTTATCGCCGTGATTCGCGCCTTCGATTCGCCGCGTCAACGCGGCCCGCTCACTCGCGCAGCGACACCGCCAGCGCGCGAAGCAGCGCCGCGCCGTCGCCTTGCCACGCGCTGCCGTGCATGCACGCAAGCGTGTGCGGCTCGAGTGCGGCGAGCCGCTCCAGCATCGCGTCGCCGTGTTTCGTGTGCGAGTAGTAATCCATGCTGCGCCGGAACGCCTCGCTCGGGCCGAGAATGTCCGCGCCCGTCACGGCGGGCAATTCGGCGCCGCCTTGCGTAAAAAGATCGCCGCACAGCAGCGTCTGCGTAGTCTCATCGAAAAGCATCCCGCATTCCCACGCGTGCGGCAGATGCGGCGTCGCGAGCCAGCGCAGCCGGTGGCGTCCGAGATCGACGGTTTCGTCGTCTTCGAGGCCGCGCGCGGGCCGGTCGGCGAGATCGTCGATGGACACCAGTTTGGCGACGCCGCTGCACAGCGGCTGCGCGTCAGGCGCGGCGGCGAGCCACTCATTGAGCGAGCCGCACTCGTCCGCTTCGACATGCGAGAACGCGATATGCCGCAGCCGTTCGGGCGGCAACACGGACGCGACCGCTTCGCGCACGAGCGCGAACATCTTGCGCGGGCCGGTATGGAATAGCAGTGGCGCGTCGTCGACGATCAGATACTGGTTGAAGGAGAATCCGCCCGGCCCGCCCTCGAAGAAAACAGGCGTGTTGATCCGGTAGATGCTGTCCGCCACTTCATGGACGTTGGTGCCCGACACCGCATTGGTGACCGTCATGACCGGACCTCCATGCGCGCTGCGCGCGCAACGATGCGCCGCGCCGACTACGCGCTAACCGCCTAACGCGGCGAGATTCAATGGATACGAGCGCCCGATCCACGCCGCGCAATCGCGGTGATCGCGCAGCGCGTCGCCCGTGTTCGGATGGATGAAGACGTCGAGCGCGCCGTGATTGAGCGCGAGCCACGCGAACAGCTCCGCGAGTAGCTCGGGGCCGAACGCAAGCTGATACGACCACATCGGATGCGGACCGACGGGACGCTCGTGAAAACGCCCCATTTCGAATCTGCCGTGAAACTGCGTTTCGATGGTTTCGCGCAGCGTCCATGCGGCGTCGCGCGTCGTCTGATCGAAATACACATGCGCGTGCCAGCTGGCGATTGCCGTCATGGTCCATTGCGGCCGGGGCCGTCCTTCGTTTCGGGTTGTGCGAGGTTCATCATAGGCGCTCGATCGCTGTATGAACAAACCGGGATTGAACGGGAGCGAGTTTCATCGAACGCCGATACGTACCTCGATCGCCCGGATCAGCCCATCGATCCAGCTACGCAGCCCCGCATCCGACACCGACACGGGCAGTGAGCGCGCGAGAATGCCGTACACCTGCTTGCGCTGGATCTTCGATACTTTCGACGGCTCCAGCCAGTGCGCGTTATCGACGAGCAGCAGCATCGTTTCGAGCCCGATCACGATGGGCCACACGCACGCGAGACGCAAGCGCAGCGAAAAACGCGGAATCGCGAGCGTGTAGTCGAGGGCGGCGCGGAAGTGATCGAGCGACTTGCGCACCAGTTCGTGCATCAAGGGTTGCGCGCGCTGCGATGCTTGCGGCTCCAGCAGCATCTGCGGCGTCAGGCCGTAGCGGTCGAGCATCGCGGACGGCAGATAGCAGCGGCCGATGCGCAAATCCTTGCCGCAATCGCGCAGCACGTTGGTCATCTGCAGCGCCTTGCCGAAGCGCACGCCGCGCTCGAGCATCGTGGGCTCGTCGGTCTTCAGCGTGCCGGGCAGATGCGCGTAGGTCATCTTCGTCCAGAACTCGCCGACGCAGCCCGCGACCAGATACGTATAGCGATCCAGTTCGTCCCATTCGCGCAGCGCGACGATGCGGCCCGAGCGTTCGTCGGGGAAGGTGCGCAGGTCGAATTCCATGCCCGTCGTCAGCGTCGTGACGATCTCGCGCACGGCGGCGCGGTCGGCTGCGTCGAGTTGCTGGAGCACGTCGAGCGCGGGCGCGATCGATTCGAGCAAGACCTTTTCATCCGATTGCGTCTGCTGCCCCGCCACTTCGTTCGCAAGACGCTGCGCAAGTTCGCCGTCGTCGGTCGCGCCGTTGACCTGGTCGCGCAACGCTAGCAGCAGCGCAAGCCGTTGCTCGGGCGGAATCAGCGCGGTATCGGCGATCGTGTCGGCGGCGCGCGCGAGCAGATACGCGAGGCCGATGGGATCGCGCATGCCGGCGGGCAGAATGCGCAACGTCAGATAGAAGGAACGGGAAACCCCTTTGAGCAACGGACCCAGCAAAAAGGCCCGAGTGGAACTGGACATGAGTTGAAGTCGATCAGGTTGAGTCCGTGCTTCAGTCGGGCACGGACGCGGTGTTGGTGTTATTCGGCGCTGCCGCATTGTATCCGGCACGGGTGGAACGGGTTGCAAAGCGGACTGCAAAGCCCGCCTGCCGTCATCCGATGAAGCACGCATAAAACCAACACTCTGCGTCATGTCAACGCGCATTGCGATCACCTTGCGCAAGCTTTCCTGCTAGAATTCAAGCCTCAACGTAGTCGTTCTTCATCCACTCAATCACCCAAGGGAGGCATTCAATGCACGCAATGTACATCGCAGTCTCTCGCGGGATGTCGCGACGCTTCCTCTGCTCCCCTAGCTAGGTTGCCGTCCGCGCTGGCTCGCAAGCGCCCGCGCCTTTATCAGACTACCGGTTTTCTTTGTCGCCGCCGCGCGTTGGCGGGCATCGGTCGTCGACTTCCGAATCTCCTGACTGGATAGCGCTGCGCCGCCTCGCGCCGCACGCTGACATACATGGCTAGCAAAAAACTCGACTTTGGCGCGCAAGCGTTCAGAAGCGTTCTCGGCTTCACTTTCCATCACTGGCGCAAGCAGCCTGTGCGCGTCGTCGGCATTGCGCTGTTCGCTCTGTCGGCCGCGCTCGCGGACGTGTTGACGCCGCTGTTCGCGGGCCGTCTGGTCGACGCGCTCGCGTCGGGCAGCACGCTCGGCAAGGACGCCGCGTCGCATCCGGCGCTGGTCGCGTTCGGCGTGCTGATCGCGCTCGGCATCGGCGGCACGTTGCTGCGGCAACTGGTCTATCGCAGCATCATCGTGATGACGCTCAAGATGATGAGTGAGATCTGCGCGAACGCGTTTCATCGCGTGCAGCGCTTTTCGACCGACTGGCATGCGAACAGCTTCGCCGGCTCGACGGTGCGCAAGATCACGCGCGGCATCTGGGCGCTCGACCTGCTCAACGACACGCTGCTGATCGCGCTATTGCCTTCCCTGCTGATGCTCGCCGGATCGACGGTGCTGCTGGGCTTTCACTGGCCTGTGATGGGCCTCGTGGTCGGCGTGGGCTCGCTCACGTATGTCGCGGTGACGGTCGCGCTGTCGCTTGGTTACGTCGCGCCCGCCGCGCGTCTCGGCAATCTGTGGGACACGCGCATGGGCGGCTCGCTCGCCGACGCCGTCAGCTGCAACGCCGTCGTCAAGGCGTTCGGCGCGGAAGAACGCGAGGAAAGCCGGCTCGATCGCGTGATCGCCAAATGGCGGCAGCGCACGCGCCGCACGTGGCAGCGCGGCACGACCAATGGCGGCGTACAGGGCGGCATGCTGGCGCTGATGCAGGCGGCCATTCTCGGCGCGGCGCTGCTGCTGTGGCTGCACGACGAAGCGAGTGTCGGCGACATCACGTATGCACTGACCACGTTCTTCGTGCTGCAAGGCTATCTGCGCGATGTCGGCATGCACGTGCGCAACCTGCAACGCTCGGTCAACGACATGGAGGAACTCGTCGCGCTCGAACGCGAGCCGCTCGGCATCGAAGACAAGGCAGGCGCGCCGGCCATCGATATCGCGCAAGGCGAAATCCGCTTCGAGCACGTGACGTTCCGCTATGGCGCGCAGCGCACGGCGCTCTACAACGATTTCTCGCTGCGCATCGCGCCGGGCGAGCGGATCGGTCTTGTCGGACATTCGGGCTCGGGCAAGACGACGTTCATCAAGCTGATCCAGCGCCTGTACGACATCGACGAAGGCCGCATAACGATCGACGGGCAGAACATCGCCGACGTGCAGCAGGCGTCGCTGCGCCAGCACCTCGCGATCGTGCAGCAGGAGCCTGTGCTGTTCCACCGCTCGCTCGCGGAGAACATCGCGTACGCGCGGCCCGGCGCATCGTTCGATGACATCGTGCAGGCGGCGAAGCTGGCCAGCGCGCACGACTTCATCGACGCGCTGCCGCATGGCTACGACACGCTGGTCGGCGAGCGCGGCGTGAAGCTGTCGGGCGGCGAGCGCCAGCGGGTCGCGATCGCGCGCGCGTTCCTAGCCGACGCGCCGATCCTGATCTTCGACGAAGCCACGTCGAGCCTCGACAGCGAAAGCGAGGTACTGATCCAGCAGGCGATGGAACGGCTGATGGTCGGACGCACGACGCTCGTCGTCGCGCACCGGCTCTCGACAGTGCGCGCGCTCGACCGCCTGCTCGTGCTCGACAAGGGCCGCGTAGTCGAGGAAGGCAGCCACGAGCAACTGATCCGGATCGACGGCGGCGTGTACCGTCGGCTGTTCGAGCGCCAGGCGCTGGAGTTGACCAAGGGCCTGCTCGACGATGGACCCACGCGCGGCAGCGAGCGGTTTGCCGCCGATCCGAGCCTGATCGCGGGCAAGTAATCCATCGCTCGATCAACGAGGCCGAGGGCGGTTCGATTTTTCGAACCGCCCTTTTTCATGCGCAGATGCAGCACGCCCTGACGGCTGCGGCTTGCTATCATCTGCGATTCAACGCTTCAGCGAAGCCGCTTCCGACAACACAACCATGACACTGCACATCGACACCCCGCTTCTCGAATCCCAACCGCTCAGCCGGCATCTGGGCCGCCGCGTGCTGCTCAAGATGGATGCGCTGCAGCCGCCCGGCTCGTTCAAGATCCGCGGCATCGGCTACGCGGCCGAAGAGCATGCGAAGCGCGGCAAGCGCCGCTTCGTGTCGTCGTCGGGCGGCAATGCGGGCATCGCGGTCGCGTATGCGGGCCGCGCGCTGTCGATTCCCGTCACGGTCGTCGTGCCGCAAAGCACGGGCGAGCGCGCGAAGGAACTGATCGCCCTGCAAGGCGCGGACGTGATCGTGCACGGCGCGACCTGGCAGGAAGCGAACGCGTTCGCGCTCGAACAGGTCAGTCCCGACGATGCCTTCATCCATCCGTTCGACGATCCGCTCTTGTGGCACGGCCATGCGTCGATGATCGACGAGGTCGTGCGCGCGGGTGCGAAGTTCGATGCCGTCGTGCTGTCGGTGGGCGGCGGCGGGCTGATGGCGGGCGCGATCGAAGGCTTGCGGCGCAACGGTCTTGGCCACGTGCCGCTGATCGCAGTCGAAACGGAAGGCGCGTCGTCGCTCGCGCAATCGGTGCGCGCGGGCCAGCGGATCGAGCTTCCGGGTATTACGAGCGTCGCGACGTCGCTGGGCGCGAAGCAGGTCTGCGAGCAGGCGTTCATGCTCACACAGACGCATCCTGTCGAATGCGTGGTGGTGTCGGACAAGGAAGCCGTGGATGCGTCGCGCCGTTTCGTCGACGATCACCGCGTGCTCGTCGAGCCCGCTTGCGGCGCGAGCCTCGCCCTCGTCTACCGGCAGACGGAAGCGCTACAGCGTTTCGAAAGCGTGCTCGTGATCGTGTGCGGCGGCGCGGCCACGACCATCGAGCAACTGGAGCGCTGGCATCGCGAGATGGCGTGAGCGTCGTACGGACGTCACGCCTTCCTGACTAGCCGGTCACAGCGCGGCGATCAGCGTCTCGACGCCGCGCAAGTTGTTCCGCCTGCGCCACTGCAATGCATCGAGATTCGTAAGCCGCAGTTGCGGCAGACGTGTCAGCAGCTTGTGCAGCGCGATTTCGAGTTCCATCATCGCGAGGCGCGCGCCGAGGCAGTAGTGAATGCCCGCGCCGAACGTCAGCAGATGGCCTGACGGCTCGCGGCCGATATCGAGCGTATCTGGCGCGTCGAAACGCTCCGGGTCGCGATTGGCCGAACCGAGCAGCATAAAGACGATCGAGCCGCGCGGCAGCGTCTGTCCGTCGACGTCGATATCGTCGAACGCGGTACGCACCACCATCTGCACGGCCGTGTCGTAGCGCGCACATTCGGCCACGGCCTTCGACACCAACGACGGGTCGCCGCGCAGCCTCTCCAGTTGCGCCGGATGCTGATGCAGCGCGATCAACGCGTTGCCGAGCATGTTCGATGTGGTCTCGTGCCCGGCGACGAACAGCAAGATCACGTTTGAGATGATCTCGTCTTCCGACAACCGCTCGCCGCCCTCTTCCGCCTGGATCAGCGACGACACGATGTCGTGGCCCGGCGTAGCGCGCCGTTGCGCGACCACTTCCCGGAAATACTGTTCGAGTTCGAGCGCCGCCTGATTCGCGCGCGCGAGCGCGTCGGCGGACATCGGCGCGAGATCGAACGCGGACACCAGCAGGCTCGCCGCGTCGCCGAAGCGCACGCCATCCTCGACGGGCACATCGAGCAGCCGGCAGATGATCTGCAACGGCAGCGGCATCGCGAACTCGCTGACGAGATCCACTTCGGGCTTGCCTTGCATCGCGTCGATCAGACTGTCCGTCGTTTCTTCCGCGATGGTACGCAGCGTTTCGATCTGCCGCGCATTGAATGCCTTCATCAGCAACGCGCGCAGGCGCGTGTGCGTGGGCGGGTTCATCATCAGGAAGGTGCGTTCGAGCGCCTTAAACACCGGCTGCTCGCGCGCGCTCTCGCCGTATCGCGCGACCACGCTGGGCATGTACGTCTTGCCCATGCGGCGGTCGGGCAGCAGCGCGTCGATGACGGCGTGACGGCCCGTCAGCATGATGCTGGGCGCGAGCGGCACGAAGGCGCCCGCGCTGCGGATGCCTTCATAGAACGGATAAGGATTGTCGAAGTAGGCTGGGGACGACAGATCGGTGAATTTCATGCTTTGATGCGTGGGGCTTAAAGTTATTGAAGGTGCAGCGTCAGTCGAGAGGATACAGCCCACGCACGCGAGCGTGCAGACGAGCCAGCCCAAACAGCGCATTCGCATACGGCGTGTCGATGCCCGTCAGCTTGCCCAACTCGCATACTGCGCCGACCAGCGCATCGAGTTCGACGGCCTTGCCCGCTTCGACGTCCTGCAGCATCGACGTGCGCATCGCGCCCAGCTTGAGCGTAACGGCGTGGCGATCTTCGGGCGCCTGCTCGATGGGGATGCCGAAGCGCGCGCCGATGGCTTTCGCTTCGAGCATCACGCGCGTGACGAAATCGCGCGCGAGCGGGTCGCTCAGAATCTTGTCGGTGGTCGCGCCCGTGATCGCACTGACGGGGTTCATCGTCATGTTGCCCCACAGCTTGTACCAGACGTCGCGCTGGATCTGATCCGTCGCGCTCGCATCGAAGCCGGCCTTGCGCAGCAGTTCGACGAGCGACGCCACACGCTCGCTCGCATGCCCCGTCGCTTCGCCGACGATCAAGCCACGTCCCTGATGATGCGCGACGACGCCCGGCGCATCGACGCGGCAGCTCGCATGCACGACGCATCCGAGCGTGCGTTCAGCGGGAATCGCAGCAGCAATCGAGCCGTCGGGATCGACGGAAGCGAGACGCGCGCCCGCGAACTCGCCATGCAAGCCGGCGCAGAACCACCACGGCACGCCGTTCATTGCCGTCAGCACGAGCGTGTTCGCGCCGAGCAGCGGCGCGATGTGCTGCGCGACAGCGGCCATGCCGGGCGCTTTCACCGCGACGATCACAAGATCCTGCACGCCGAGCGCTTCCGGTTTGTCGCTCGCCTGCACGCGGACCGCATGCGTCTCGCCGTTTTCCTTAAGGCGCAGGCCATGTTCGCGCAACACGTCGAGCGTCGCGCCGCGCGCGACCACGCTCACCTCGCAGCCCGCCTGCGCGAGCTTCACGCCCATCCATCCGCCGATCGCACCGGCACCGTAAATGCATACCTTCATCGTTGTTCTTCCTCAATCCTTGTAGCTGGCGTCGATTCTATCGACCTTGCGTACCAGCGCGTCGAACACGTCCTGCCCCGCGCCGTAGCGCACGTCGAATTGCAGCGCGTCGCGCGAGCACTGCTCGGCGACCGCTTCGGGCACGGGCCGCGCGTGGCCCATCGCGAACGTCGCGACCTGAATCTCGCACGCGCGGTTCAGCGTCCACAGAATCGCGAACGCTTGCGGCAAGGTCGTGCCCCACGACAGCAGCCCGTGATTGCGCAGAATCACCGCTTGCCGGTCGCCGATATGTTCGACGAGGCGCGGCCCTTCCTCAGCGTGAATTGTGATGCCTTCGAAGTCGTGATACGCAATGCGTTCATGCAACTGCGCGCTATAGAAGTTGGTCTGCTGCAAGCCGCCTTCCGAGCACGCCACGGCGACGCCCGCCGTGGTATGCGTATGCATCACGCAATGCGCATCGGGTATGCCTTCGTGCAGCGCCGCGTGTACGGTGAAGCCCGCGGGATTCACCGGATACGTCGAGCCGTCGAGAATGCGCCCTTGCGCATCGATCTTCACCAGATTGCGCGCGGTCACTTCACTGTAATGCAGGCCGAATGGATTGATCAGGAACTGCTTCGCTCCGCCCGTCACGCTTTCGGGCAGACGCACCGTGATGTGGTTGTAGATCAGTTCGGTCCAGCCCAACATATCGAAGACGCGATAACAGGCGGCCAATTGAACGCGCGCCTGCCATTCGTCGGGATGCATCGCTGCCGTGCCAGTGCCAGTGGCCCGCTCGTCTCGCTCCATGATCTCCATCTCGTGCCTCCTTACTGGCGCGCGCCCGACCCGGCGACGGCGGCAATCGCCGATGCCACGTACGCGACGTTGTTGCGGTTCAGGCCCGCGACACACATGCGCCCCGAGCGCAGCAGATAGATGCCGTGTTCCAGGCGCAGCGTTTCGACCTGTTCGGCGGACAGTCCCGTGTAGGTGAACATGCCGACCTGCGCGGTGTAACGCGCGCGCATCACTTCATCGACGCGACCGGCAAGCCCGTCGTGAATCGCATGACGCATTTCATGAATACGCTCGCGCATCACGCGCAGTTCGTCGTCCCACGACGCGCGCAGCTTCGCGTCGCCGAGCACGCCCGCGACGAGCCGCGCGCCGTGCATCGGCGGATTGCTGTAGTTCGCGCGGATCGTGAAGGTCAGCTGGCCGAGCACGCGCTGTGCTTCGGCTGCGTCCTTGCAGAGGACGCTCAGCGCGCCACAACGCTCGCCGTACAGCGAGAAATTCTTCGAGAACGAGTTCGCGACGATCATCGGCACGTCGGCGTCCGCGAGCATGCGCACGCAGGCGGCATCTTCTTCGAGGCCATCGCCGAAGCCCTGATACGCCATGTCGACGAACGCGATCAGCTTGCGACGCTGCAGCACAGGCACCAGCTCGCGCCACTGGTCTGCCGTCAGATCGACGCCTGTCGGGTTGTGGCAGCAAGCGTGCAGGAGCACGATGCTGCGTTCGGGCAGCGCGTCGATCGTGTCGCGCATCGCGTCGAAGCGCAGACCGCCCGTTGCGTCGTCGTAGTACGGATAGGTGTTGACCGTGTGGCCCGCCGCTTCGAACACGACGCGATGGTTTTCCCAGCTCGGATCGCTCAGCCACACCTGCGAGTCCGCGAAGTGGCGCTTCAGAAAATCCGCGCCGACCTTCAGCGCGCCCGAGCCGCCCACCGCCTGGACCGTCGCGATGCGGCCCGCGGCGCGCGCTGCGCTGTCGGCGCCGAACACGAGCGTCTGCGCGGCGTCGCGGTATTGCGGCAGGCCCGACATCGGCAGATACGAGCGCGGCGTGCCTTGGGCGACGATGGCCGCTTCGGCTTCGCGCACCGACGACATCACGGGCAGCGTGCCGTTTTCGTCGAAGTAGATGCCGATGCTCAGATTGACCTTGTTGGTGCGCGGGTCGCGCTGGAAGTCCTCGTTGAGGCTCAGGATGGGATCGCCAGGATACGCGGGGATGTGTTCGAACATGGTTGTGTCTCTGTCTATGTGTGCTGGATGTTGCTTGACTCTGCGAGAGGTTGCGAAGGCATGCACCGACGCATGCGAAACAGTGTGTCGAAAAGCGCGTGTTGTCACAATCAATCGATTCTGCACGATTCGTAAGTTACGCTTTAGAATCGGCGGATGGCCCTCACACGCATCACCATACGCCAGTTCGAGGCGTTTCTCGCGATTGTCGATCAGAACGGCATTGCCGCTGCGGCGCAACGGCTGGGGCTGACCTCGTCGGCCGTGAGCCAGTTGCTGGCGGAGCTGGAGCGCGAGCTTGGCTTTCGTCTGTTCGATCGGACGACGCGGCGCGTGAGCCTTTCGACGGCCGGCCGCGATTTTCTCTCTTCGGCGGAATCGGTGCTGCGGCATCTGCGCGCCGCCGAGCAGACCGCGAGCGACATCCGCAACCGCGCGGCGGGCATTGTGCGGGTTGGCGCGCCGCTGGTGCTGGCGAGCACGGCGATTCCGTTTGCCATAGCGGGCTACGCGACCGAGAAGCCGAAGGTCGTGGTGCGGGTTGTTGATACGGATGTCGAGCAACTGGTGGAGCGCGTTGCGAGCGGGGACGTCGATCTCGCTGTTGGTCCCGATCGCGCGACGGGCGACCGCGTGCAGCGCGAAGCGATCTTTCAGAGCCCGTGGGTGTTGTGGTGCGCTGAGCAGCATCCGCTGGCGCGGAAAAGGCGCTTGCGGTGGCAGGATCTGCGGGGCACGCCGATCATCGCGACGGGCCGCGATCATGAAGCGAGTGTCGCGCAGATGTTGGCCGATCAGCCATCGGATGCGCGGATTGCGCCTGTTGAGGTTGTTGATAATGTCACAACTGCGTTTGGGCTCGTTGCGCAGGGGCTTGCTGTTACGCTTGCGCCGCTTTATGTGAAACCGCTTGCGCAGACGTTTGGGCTTGTGATGCGGCGCGTTGTTGAGCCGGAGACGATTCGGGAAGTGTGTGTTTATCGTCCTGTGGACCGGTCGTTGTCGCCGTCTGCTGATGGGTTTGCGGAGTTTCTTGGGACTAGCCTCAGGGCCTGGGATCGCAAGACGCAAGCTGGCGTGAAATGATGATGCGGTGCGCGCGGGTTGGTTTTTTTTGATTTTGCGTTGGCGTGTGGGATGCGTTTGGTTTTTTATGCTTTTACGCTGGCATCCGCGCTTTGCCTTCGTGTTTCACGCGTTGCCCCTGTGCGGGGCGGCACCTACTTTTCTTTGCCGCCGCAAAGAAAAGTAGGCAAAAGAAAGCGGCTCACACCGCCAACATTTCTTCTTGCCTGAGGGCCCCCAACCGGTCCTACGCTTCACACGGCAACACCCCTGATTCACGTTCGTTGCCAACGCTTCGAATGAACGCCTCACCCGCTTCAACCACCCGCACAAGGGCTAGTGGCAGCGAATGGTATCTGCCGCCCAGGTGGCAAACTGTGTGTAGGTTGTCGCGGCGTATAGCTTGGCGCTCTTACAGGGTGGAGCGTGCGCTATCGGTCCGAAGTGAGGCGTGTGTAGCGCTACGGCCTACACACAGTTTGCCACCTGGGCGGCCGTTGAATATCTGGCACGGCATGGTGCGACGCGGACGCGTGAAGCGGGTGAGGCGCACTGCAAGAGCGTTGGCAACGAACATGGGTCACGTGATTGCCGTGTGAAGCGTAAGACCCTTTGGGGGCCCTCAGGCAGGAACAAGAATTAGCGGTGTTAGCCGCTTTCTTTTGCCTACTTTTCTTTGCGGCGGCAAAGAAAAGTAGGTGCCGCCCCGCACAGGGGCGACGCTTGAAGCAAGCTAACACAACGCGGATGCCAGCAAAAAAGCAAAAAAACCCGACCAGCGCCTCAAACAAAAAAAGCAACCAATCGACAATCACACAGCCGTGCGGCCACGCACATCATTCTGCGCAATCTTCACGGCCCGCACGACGCGCAACGTTTGCGGCTTCACGGCCTCCGCGGCCAGCGGCAACTCAAGCTTCGGCACCAGCCGCCCCCCGATCCACGCGCGCAGCGTCTTCCACGCAATCAGTCCAATCACCCCATTCGAAACGATAAACAACCCAACCGCCAGCCACTCGACTTCACCCGTCGCCCCGCGCTCAACAATCCGCATGGCAAGCGTCGGCAGCGCTGCGGCAGCGAACGTGAACGCCCAGTACGACGGCGCAAACGGCTGACGGCGAATCCACGGCAGCAGCCGCAACATCAGCAGCGCCTGATACAGACCGTACCCAAGCAGCGCAAACGCGAACAGATCCGGCGCGCCGTGCGTAATGCTCATGTACGCAACACCGCCGACCACAGGCGGCGCAACCTGAATACCGAGCAGCGGGCGTTGCGCTTCAGGCAGCGGCGTGTGCACAGCGGCGCGATGCAAAATCAGTGATTCGATCGCGAGCCATGACAGCAACCCAGCCCCGAAGAACAACATGCCCATCTGTTGCCAACCAAACGTCGCCGACGCCGTCGCCGCGACAAAGCTCGGCGCGACGGCGGGCAGATAGATCGCGGGCGTCGTCAGTTCCGGGTCGCGTCCGCCCTGCCAGATGCGGCCTTGCAGATGCACGCCCACGGCGAGTTGCGCGACAGCCGCCACCGCGAACACGACGAGCCCAGCCGTGCGCGAATAGTTGGCAAGCGCAATCGACGCCAGCAGGCTCGCCGTCGACCCCAACCCGACAAACGACGATTGCAGCGGATGCTCCCACTCCGCCCTGGCTCGCGAGCGTTGCACGAACCACTTGCGCGCATACGCTGCGAGCACGATGACCCAGACGGCGAGCGCAACGAAGGTCAGCGTGTCGACGATCCCCGCCGGCAGGTGCCAGATGCGCGCCGCGACGCGCCACGCGTTCGCGAGCGCCAGTGAACCGACGGCAATACCGAAGAAGGAAGCGGGCATCACCGTATCGTTTGTCTTCGCTTGCATGTCACTCTCCTGTCCGATGCGCGTCGCGGACCGTACTGCTTGCGATGCGCCAATGGAACGCACTTTAGAGGCGACGCACGAGCTCGCGAATGCCAGGCCGTCTCGTCAAGATGCTCGATCGGATCAATAGCCTTCGGGAATCACACTCGCGGCTTTCGATGAGCCGATCGGGCAGGAATGTGAGCCGCGCAAGCATGTGCCGCGAGCGCGTCCATCCGTATGCTCGGCGCTCCTGTTTTCGCCATGGAGATTTCGTCAGACATGAATGTCGTCTCATCGACGCCCCGCCGATACGCGGTGTCCCTCGCCGCGGCCTTTGCATGCAGCGCAGCGCTCGCGGCCGCGCCCGCAGGGCCCGCTGCCATCTATCAGACGCAGTTGCAGCCGCTCGACGGCAAGCTCGAATCGCTCGACCGCTATCGCGGTCACGCCCTCGTCGTCAATTTCTGGGCGCCGTGGTGCGGGCCATGCCGCACCGAAGTGCCCGCCTTCGTCGCGATGCAGGACGCGTATCGCGGCAAGGCGCAATTCGTCGGCGTCGCACTCGACGAAGCGGCTGCCGTGCGTGCATTCGCGCACGACTATGGGATCAACTACCCGCTCTATCTCGCGGGCATGGGTGGCATCGCGATCATGCTTCGCGAAGGCGATACGCGCGGCGCGGTGCCGTTCACCGTCGTCTATGACGGCAACGGGCGCAAGGTCGGCACGATTACGGGGCTGGCGAGCCCCGAGAAGCTCGAAGCGTTGCTGGCGGCGGCAATCGCGACAAGCCCCGGCAATCAATGAGAACGTGTGCGGGCTAGTGCGACGCGCCGCCGTTGCTCGCCGCGCTGCAATCGAGAGGTTTCTGTGCTGACTGCAGTGCGGCCCGCACGCGCGACAGCGTTCGCGGCGAATCGACCAGCACGGCGTCCATATGCAGACACGCGGCTTCGCGATAAGCCGCCGCATCGTTCACGGCGAACGCGACCAGCCATGTATCGGCGGCGCGCCGAAAACACTGCACCGACGCGGGCGTCCACGTGCGAGCAGCAAAAGTCGAACGCCCTTCGCCAAGCGTGAAGCGCTCGATCACCTCGACCTTGCGGCCCAGTTCGAAGCCCGCTCGCGTGCCGGCTTGCGGCGCATCGCACTGCCCCGTCATCGCGACGCCGAAGAGCCGCTGGCGCGTCGCATCTCGCGACTCGAACATACGGGCCTGCGGATACTGCGCGAATGCCGCCTGATAATCCGCCTCCGTCGAATAGATCGTGACGCGCGGCCACGCATCCAGCGCGTCGAGCACACGCACGACGGCCGCCGCCTGGGGCGCGGCAGGCAACGCCTTCATGTCAAGCACAACGGGCACGCCAAAGGGAATGATCCGCAGCGCGTCTTCAAGCGCCGGTATGCCGACAGGCTTCGAGCGATACGGCTTGGCCCCCGGCGCGTCCAGCGCCTCGAACTGCCAGCCCGCGTTGATGCGCGCCAGTTCCGCTGCCGTCCGGCTCGCCACCGGGCCGCTTGTGTCCGTCAACGTCGACAGATCTTTCGGACGATACAGCACAGGCACGCCGTCCCGGCTCAACTGCACCGTGAGCCAGATGACGTCGGCATGATTCGCGAGCGCGCCTTCGATGGCGGCCAATGTGTTCTCGGGATAATCGGCCGTTCCGCCACGATGGGCGATCAGCGCCGGCAATGTGCGGGCGCTGTCAGCGTGAGGTGGCGCGACGGCGGAACCTGCCGTGCACGCTGAAAGTGCCGTGAGAATCGATAAGACAAACGCAAACCCCGGTATCCGCATTCGATGCATACATGTCGTGTCATGAACGCTCGCGCCGTGCGCGGCAACGCGTCATGGTAGACGCGAACCCGACTCTACGCCTCGCGTACGCAAGCCTTTGTGACACTTATTGATCGAACGCATGGCGGCGCGTCGCCCGCCCATCGGAGCACGGACGCTGCCGCTCACGCGGAATCGCGCGCAGCCGCCACCTGGATCAGCGCCTTCGCTTTGGCGAGCGGCTCGACGAGCGACGCCTCCAGACCATAGCCGTCCACGAGCGGGCCTGTGAGGTCGTCGATGGCGAGCCATGTGACGCGCGCTTCGTCTTCCCACACGAGCACCTTGAGCGGCAGCAGCAGCCCTGCCAAGGGGTTCGCCTGCATCACGGGCGTGCCGCCCTTTGGGTTGCCGAACACGATCAGACGCGTTGGGCGCAGCGTCATTGCGACTTGCGCGGCGGCGTCGGCCTGATCGATATCGACGAAGATCGTCATGCCTTTGTCGGCGAGCAGGCCGCGCAGCCGCGCGACCGTGATCGAAAAGCCGTGCTCGCTCCTGAACGTCGCAACCGACGCGGGACATTTCGCTGCGGCAGTCATCGCGGACTCCGGTGAAGGGACATCACCGCAGTGTAGTCATTGCGATGCAACAACAGAAGCGGAAGCTTGCTCGGCAAGCGCGCGGAAGTTCTCGGGCGTCGCGAAGCCGAGATACTGCGCCTGCATCTCGGGTGTCAGCACTTCGATCAACGTGCTGTTTTCGATCCATAGCTCGATCACGTCGAAGAAGTTGTTGCCGCGCGTGCAGCGCACGGCACGCCATCCCTCGCGCTCGCCGATCGCGATCACCTGCTCTGCCGACAGCGGCGACGCGACGGCCATATGAAAGCCGCTGTATTGCGCGCGCGTGTTCGTCATCGACGCGAGCGGCTCCTGGGTGTCGCCGGGCGTGAGCGTGAGGTTGCTCGGATAAGTCTCGATGATCGTGCCGCGGTCGTCGCCCGCCACCGCCATCCACGCGCCTTCGAAAGGAGAAAACGGCGCGGCAAAACCGCCCCACACTTCGGCAAGCGTGCGCGCGACGCGCTCGGGATTTTGCGTGGGAATGGACGCATGAAAGATCATCGAAACTCTCCAGTGACTCGTGACGTGACGGACGATGCTCAGGCGCAATCGCGCCTCACGTAAGGGCCGGCGCGTCGTGCGTTTTCGTTTTTCTTGTCACGCGCGCGGCATGGGCAAAGCAGCGAATTGCTGCATACGCCCAGCTTGCAGCGGCAATGCAGTGAGTAGTAGAACGGAAGCGATCTGCCGCGTTTGAAAACGAAGCAACGGTATAAGCATTCGATGCGCGAGCGTGCGGCATCGAACGCCATGCTAGAAGCGCGACGCGGTGCCACCAATCGGGAGTTTTACCAACAGCTTTCGATTCGTCCGACGAACCGGCTCAACGTGGCGTTGGGGATACGCATCTGTGAGCGAGCCGCCCGCCATTGCAGCGGGCGGCGTCTACGTTTTCAGCAGACTTTAGACGGCCATGACGGTGACGGCCTTCGTCACGAGATAGGCTTCCATCGCTTCCGGTCCGCCTTCCGAGCCGTAGCCTGAATCCTTGACGCCACCGAAAGGCATTTCCGGCGTCGGCGTGGCGGGCTGGTTGATCCACAGCATGCCGACTTCGAGGTTCTGCGACAGCAGATGCACGTTACGGAACGACTTCGTGAACGCATAGCCCGCGAGGCCGAACGGCAGACGGTTCGCTTCGGCGATGGCGTCTTCGAGTTTGTCGAAGCCGCGGATTGCGGCGATCGGGCCGAACGGCTCGTTGTTGAACACGTCGGCTTCGAGCGTCACGTCGGTCAGCACGGTCGGCGCGAAGAAGTTGCCTTCCGAGCCGATGCGCTCGCCGCCCGTCGCGACCGTCGCGCCCGTTGAGCGCGCGTTCTCGATGATGTTCGCCATCGCCGTCAGACGGCGCGCGTTTGCGAGCGGCCCGAGCTGCGTGCCTTCAGCGAGGCCGTCGCCGACCTTCAGGCTCTCTGCGTGCTTGACGAGCGCCGCGGCGAACTCTTCGCGGATGCTGTTGTGCACGAGGAAACGCGTCGGCGAGATGCACACCTGGCCGGCGTTGCGGAACTTCGCACCGCCCGCTGCCTTGACGGCGAGCGCGACGTCTGCGTCTTCCGCGACGATCACGGGCGCGTGGCCGCCGAGTTCCATCGTCGCGCGCTTCATGTGCTGGCCGGCGAGCGCGGCGAGCTGCTTGCCGACGGGCGTCGAACCCGTGAACGTGACCTTGCGGATGACGGGATGCGGAATCAGGTAGCTCGAAATCTCGGCGGGATCGCCGAACACGAGGCCGACCGTGCCGGCGGGCACGCCTGCGTCGACGAAGGCCTGCAACAGTTGTGCGGGCGATGCGGGCGTCTCTTCAGGCGCCTTGACGAGGAACGAGCAGCCGCTTGCGAGCGCGGCGCTCAGCTTGCGCACCACCTGGTTGACGGGGAAATTCCACGGCGTGAACGCGGCCACGGGGCCGATCGGCTCCTTGATGACGAGCGATTGCGCGTTCAGGTTACGCGACGGCACGACGCGGCCGTAGACACGGCGGCCTTCGTCCGCGAACCATTCGATGATGTCGGCGGCCGACAGCACTTCGACACGCGCTTCCGCGAACGGCTTGCCCTGCTCCTGCGTCATCAGGCGCGCGATGCTGTCGGCGCGCTCGCGTACGAAGCCGGCTGCCTTGCGCATGGTCGTCGCGCGCTCGTTGGCGGGCACCTTGCGCCACGCTTCGAAGCCCTTCTGTGCGGCTTCCAGCGCGCGGTCCAGATCGGCCTTGCCCGCGTGCGCGACCTTGCCGATCGGCTTGCCCGTCGCGGGATTGACGACGTCGAGGGTCTTGCCGCTGGCGGCGTCGCACCACTCGTTGTTGATCAACAGACGGGTATCGGTGTAGCTGCTGGATGTGACCATGCTGTGTTCCTGAGGATTTTTTGCGCGCTGCGCGCGCGGGCTGGAATTCTTCGAGGGAATGTTGATGTTAACTGATTGCTGGGAAGTATGCCGGAAGGTGGTGTTTTTTTGGGTTGTCTGCGACGCTGGTTCGGGTTTTGCCTTTGTGGTGCGGGCGGTTTGGTTTTCTGGGGTTTGCGCTGGCATCCGCGTTACGGTGTTTGCCGTTCACGCGTCGCCCCTGTGCGGGGCAGCACCTACTTTTCTTTGCCGCCGCAAAGAAAAGTAGGCAAAAGAAAGCGGCTAACACCGCCAACACGTCTTCCTGCCTGAGGGCCCCCGAACGGTCTTACGCTTCACACGGCAATCACGTGATCCACGTTCGTTGCCAGCGCTCTTGCGGTGCGCCTCACCCGCTTCACGCACCCGCGCTTCACCATGCCGTGCCAGATATTCCACCGCCGCCCAGGTGGCAAACTGTGTGTAGGCCGTAGCGACACACACGCTTCACTTCGGACCGATAGCGCACGCGTCCCACCATGTAAGAGCGCTAACGTGTACGACGCGACAACCTACACACAGTTTGCCACCTGGGCGGCACAAACCATTCGCTGCCGCTCGCTCGTGTATAGGAATTCGAAGCGGGTGAGGCGTTTATTCGAAGCGTTGGCAACGCGCGCCAATAGAGATGTTGCCGTGTGAAGCATAAGACCGGTTGGGGGCCCTCAGGCAAACACAAGAACTGACGGTGTGAGCCGCTTTCTTTTGCCTACTTTTCTTTGCGGCGGCAAAGAAAAGTAGGTGCCGCCCCGCACAGGGGCGACGCTTGAACAGCAAACACCATCACGCGGATGCCAGCGAAAAGGCAAAAAAACCAAACCGGATGCCAGCGCAAAGCCATATCAAACCACCCAGCGTCGCAGACAAAAAAAACACCCCACTCATGCGTACTTAAAAACCCCTTGCGCACTAGCAATCAACACCTTGTGATCGACCCACGCCTCAGCGCGAGCAAAGAACACGGACCGTCCTTTACGTTCAAGAAACCCTTTACTAATGACCTTTTCCCCGAGCCCCTTGTCGAGATAGCTGATCGTCAGCGACAACGTAAACGCGTGAATCGGATCACCTTCACTAAAGAGCCCCGAATAGCCCGCGGCAGCGTCAAGGAGAGTAGCAATCGCACCACCTTGCAAGACCCGCTGACGGTTAAGCGTCTCCGGCCGAATCGGCATCGTAAACTCGGCATAACCGCTCTTCCATTCGGTCAATTCGACCGCGAGCGATTCGAGAAAGGGATTATCGAGAGGCGGTGGCTGCATAGGAGCTCCTGCGGCGGTTGAACCCTCATGCTAATCCAGCACCGCAAACCGCGACAAATCAAGCCGTCGGCGAAACACTTTCACGCCGCTTTCGGCGGCCCAACCGAAGCCCGCATCGACACCGTCACCGGAAACTCGCGAAAGATATCCCACTTCGTCCCATAACACTGATTGATGAGCCAGCGCACCGCGTTCTGCGTCAACTCCGCTGTCGGAATATGCACCGATGTCAAAGCAGGTGCCGAATAAGCCGCCGAGTAATCATCGTCATAGCCGATCACAGACACATCGCCGGGCACCGAAATGCCCAACTGCTGAAACCGCGCAAGCGCACTGACGGCCATCGTATCGTTCGCACAAAAAAGCCCCGTAAACGGCACTTTCGATTCAAGCAACTGGCACGTCGCCGCATACCCGCCTTCCGGCGAAAAGTCCGATTCGATCAACGGCACCGACTCACGCGCAATGCCGTGACGCGCGAGTTCGTCGAAGAAACCTTCAAGCCGCTCGATATTGTCCGATGCCGTATACGGCCCCGAGATCACGGCGATCTTACGATGCCCATGCTCGAGCAGCGTCGCCGCCGCAATCTCACCGCCGCGCCGATGATCGGCGCAAAAGGACGCATCCGGCAACGCATCGAACGCGCGGTTGAGAAACACCATCTTCGGATGCATCTGGTGCAACTGATCGAGGTCTTCATCGTGCAGGTCGTGACTGATCACGACGACACCATCGCAATCGCGCCCGATCAGAAACTGCACGGCTTCGAGCGCCTGCTCGCGCGGTGTCGATTCGCCGCAACCCGTCGCCACCACCACGTGCCGGTGCACCGAGCGCAGTTCCAGATCGGTCTGCTTGAGGATCGTGCCGTAATACGAGCCGAAGAAAGTCGGCACGAACAGGCCGATGATGCCCAGTTGCTGCGTGGCCATCGCGCGGCCAATCGACGAAGGCCGGAAGTTGAGTTCGGCGATCGCGGCCTGCACGCGTGCAGCCGCCTCGGCCGATACGGGTCCTTTGCCGGAAATGGCGCGCGAGGCTGTCGAGAGCCCCACGCCCGCCAGCTCCGCTACATCTTTTAGGGTCGCCACGGTGTCTCCGTCCGCTTGTAGTGTTGCGCCTGCCGCTCAGAGGCGCGCCCCGCCCGCCTCGTCGAACAGCGATATATGTGCGCCATCGATCGCGAACGCCACTGAATCGCCAACGGCGACGGGCGTTTTCTCCTGATCGATCGACGCTATCTGAGTGCCATGATAATCGAGCCAGATAACCCGGTGGTTGCCCATTGGTTCGATAAGCGACACTTGCCCGCGCTGATTCGAGTCCGCGCCGATCCGCACGCGCACGTCCTCGGGCCGCACGCCAAGCACGCACGGTTTGCCGTAGTCGGGCTGCGCGGCGAACGCGTAGGGCGACACGTCGAGATCGAGCTTCGCGCCCGTAAAGCGCACGCCGTCACCCTGAGCATGCAGCGTGCCGTTCAGCAGGTTCATCGCCGGCGAGCCGAGAAAGGTCGCGACAAACAGGTTCGCAGGGCGCGCATACACCTCGGCGGGTGTGCCGAACTGCTGGATCACGCCGCTCTTCATCACGGCCATGCGCGTGGCGAGCGTCATCGCTTCGACCTGGTCGTGCGTCACGTAAATCATCGTGGCGCCAAGGCGCTGATGCAATTGCTTGAGTTCGCGACGCAATTCCGTGCGCAGCTTCGCGTCGAGATTCGATAGCGGCTCGTCGAACAGAAACACGTCGGCTTCGCGCACGATCGCACGTCCGATCGCGACGCGCTGCCGCTGTCCGCCCGACAGCTGCGACGGCTTGCGCTTGAGCAGGGGCCCAAGTTGCAGCATGTCCGACGCGCGCGCCACGCGCCGCTCAATCTCCGCCTTCGGTGTGCCGTTGATGCGCAGCGCAAACGACAGATTGAGCTCGACGCTCATCGTCGGATACAGCGCATACGACTGAAACACGAGCGCGATGCGCCGGTCTTTCGGATCGGCCCACGTCATGTCCTCGCCGCCGATCTCGATGCTGCCTTCCGTCACGTCGATCAAACCGGCAATGCTGTGCAGCAACGTCGACTTGCCGCAACCCGACGGTCCGAGCAGCACGACGAATTCCCCTGCGCGCACGTCGAGATCGAGCGCGTCGATCACCGTGTTCGCGCCGAGCTGGATTTTCAGGTCGCGGACCGCGACGTTTGCAATGTTCGGTACGGTAGCCATATTCGTCCCTTCAACCCTTCACTGCGCCGGACGCGATGCCGCGCACGAACCAGCGGCCCGAAATGAAATACACGGCGAGCGGCACGACGGAAGTCAGGATCGTCGCCGCCATGTTGACGTTGTAGATCTTCTCGCCTGTCGTCGTGTTGATGATGTTGTTCAGTTGCACCGTCATCGGCAGGTTGCGCGTGCCCGCGAACACGAGGCTGAGCAGGTAGTCGTTCCAGATGTTCGTCACCTGCAGAATCATCGCGACGACGATGATGGGCAGCGACATCGGCAGCATCAGTTGAAAGAAGATGCGCCAGAAACCGCCGCCATCGATACGCGCGGCCTTGAACAGTTCCAGCGGAATGCCCGCGTAGTAGTTGCGGAACAGCAGCGTCATCACGGGCATACCGAAGATCGTGTGAATGATCACGATGCCGGGGAGCGAACTGAACAGATGCACGCTCGCCAGCACGCGCACCATCGGGTAGATCATCACCTGATACGGAATGAACGCGCCGAGCAGCAACACGCCGAAGAACAGGCCCGCGCCGCGCGGCCGCCAGAACGACAGCGCATAGCCGTTGATCGCGCCGATCACGATCGAGAACACCGTGCTCGGCACAACGATGCGCACCGAGTTCCAGAAGCCCACGCGGATGCCGTTGCAATCGAGTCCCGTGCATGCCGACTGCCATGCATCGCTCCACGGTTGCAGCGTGAAGTGCGCGGGCAGTGCGAGCAGATTGCCCAGGCGGATTTCGTCCATCGGCTTCACCGACGTCACGAGCATCACGTAGAGCGGCAACAGGAAGAACAGCGCGGCGATAATCAGAAAGCCATAGATGCCGAGGCGCGACGGAGCAAAGCGCTTTCTGCGTGCATGATATTGCCGTGACACACGAGCGGAAGGTTCAAGCGTCGTGCTCATCACACCTCCTTGCGCGACGCGCTTCGGCTGCGGGCATACAGGAACGGCGCAAGAATCGCGAGCACCGTCGCGAGCAGCACGATCGACGCGGCCGACGCGAGCCCGATATTCGCACGCCCGAACAGATAGTCCATGATGAACTTCGCAGGCACTTCGCTCGCAGTGCCGGGACCGCCCTGCGTCATCGCAACGACAGCATCGAACAGCTTCACCACGGCGACGAACAGCAGCACGAACGCAGTCGAGATCGACGGGCCGAGCATCGGAATCACGATGCTCGCGTAGACGCGCCAGCGCGGAATACCGTCGATGCGCGCGGCTTTCCACAGCTCGTCGTCGATCCCGCGCAAGCCCGCCAGCATCACGGCCATCACGAGACCCGACGCCTGCCAGACGGTCGCGATCACGATCGTATAGATCACGAAGTCCTGATCGACGATCCAGTCGAAGCGCGCATGCGTGAAGCCCATCTTGTGCAGCAGCGACTGCGCGCCAAGCTCGGGGTTGAGGATCCATTGCCACACCAGACCCGTCGCGACGAACGACATCGCGTACGGATACAGGAACACCGTGCGCAACACGCCTTCCGCCATCACGCGCTGGTCGATGAAGATCGCGAGCAGCATGCCGATCACGATGCACGCGACGATGAAGCACACGCCATAAATCGCGATATGCTGCAGCGACACGAGCCAGCGGTCGTTATGAAACAGCCGCACGTATTGTGTGAAGCCGACGAAATCGTTCGATGGGAACGTGCGCGAGTTGCTGAGCGACACGCGCGCCGTCCACAGCATCGTGCCGAGATACGCGAAGACGACCGTGACTACCATCGGAATCAGCGCGATCCACGCGGCGAGCGACCAGCGCTTCCTCAACGGCCGCCCGCGCGTCTTCGCGACGGGCCGCCGGTTCGCTGTCATCTCGGGCAAGGCATGCGACTTGAGCGTGCCCATCGCGCGTCAGCCCTTCAGTGCGCTGGCAAAGGCCTTTTGTGCATCGTCGACCGACTGGTTCTTGTTCCAGAAGTTCGTGATGACGTCCGTCAACGCGCCCTGCATGTCAGGCGACAGGAGCATTTCCGGGTTCGGCAACTGGCGCGACTTGTCCTTCATGATCGCAATGCCCTCCTTCGCGCAGATGTCGAGCTGATTCACGTCGACGTCGGGCCGGATCGGGATCGAGCCTTTCTTCTCGCTGAACGCGACCTGCGCCTGCGGCGAGGTCATCACCGTCGCGAGCAGATTCTGCGCCTTGATCGCTGTCGCGTTATCCGTCTTCGGGAATACGAACACATCGCCCGCCACCAGATACGGCGAACGCGGACCAAAACCGGGGAAGCAGCCGAAGTCCTTGCCGGGCGCCTGCTTCGCCGCCGAAAATTCGCCCTTCGCCCAGTCGCCCATGATCTGCACGCCCGCCTTGCCGGAGATCACGAGCGCCGTCGCGTCGTTCCAGTTGCGGCCCGGCGAGCCGGCATCGACGTAATCATGCAGCTTCTTGAACGACGCGAGCACCTTCTTGAACGCATCCGATTTCACCGCGTTCTGGTCGCGGTCGCGATACACCTTCAGATACAGATCGGGTCCGCCGACATCGGCAAACACGGCATCGAACGTGATCTTCTCCTGCCACGGCTGGCCGCCCAGCGCGAGCGGTATCACGCCCGCTTTCTTCAGCTTGTCGAGATCGCCGACGAATTCATCGAAGCTCTTCGGGTCGCCCGCAATGCCCGCTTTCGCAAACACCGGCTTCGAATAGAAGAACCACGCGGGCATGTGGATATCGACGGGCGCCGCGTAGTAATGGCCGTTGACCTTGATGCTGTCGAGTATCGATTGCGGGAAAATGGCTGCCCAGTTCTCCTTCGTGGCAACGGCATCGACGTTGTTGAGCAGGCCCTGATCGATCAGGTCATGAAACTGCTTCGACGTGTTGAACTGCGCAGCCGTGGGCGGATCGCCACCGACAATGCGGTTGATCGCGGTCGCACGCGCCTGGTCGGCGCCCGCCACGGCGTTGTCGACCCACTGGCCGCCCGCCTGGTTGTACGCGTCGGCGAACTGCCGGATCGCCGCCGATTCGCCGCCCGACGTCCACCAGTGAATCACATTGGCCTTCAATGGCTCCGCTTGCGCGATGACGCCCGTGATGGCCAATGCGAGTGCGATACCGCTTTTCAACGCCCACTGTTTTCTGCTGTTCATTCCGTCTCCTTCAGGCTCGAGGCCCGATTTATCAGGTCGACTGCGTATCAGCTTCTTGTGACTGCGTGTCAGCGCGTCTTGATCAGCGCTGCTGTTTGCGCGCCTCGATGAACTTCGCGATCAGCTCGCCGCTGCGTTTGACGGTGCGCTGCTGCGTGCCGTAATCGACATGCACGACGCCGAAGCGACGCTCGTAGCCAAACGCCCATTCGAAATTATCCAGCAGCGACCAGACGAAGTAGCCACGAATATCGACGCCCTGCTTCACGGCCTGATCGACCGCGGCCAGATGCCGCTTGAGGAACGCGATGCGCTGCGGGTCCTCGACACGGCCGTTCTCCACCGTGTCGTCCGAGGCCATGCCATTCTCGGTGATATAGATAGGCGGCAGGTTCGGATACGTGCCGTGAAATCCCGTCAGCAGGTCTCGCAGGCCATCCGGATAGACTTCCCAGCCCATCTGCGTGCGTTCGACATTGGCCAGCGGCGCGTCGACGAAGCCGTGCGCGCCGTCGCTCTTCACATTGGTGCGGAAATAATAGTTGATGCCGAGAAAATCGAGCGGCGCCGCGATGGTTTGCAGGTCGCCTTCGAGCATGAGCGGCTCGGCGCCCGGCCACAGCTCCCATAGATCGGCCGGATACTCGCCCTTCAGAAGCGGATCGAGAATCCACGCATTGTGCTGCACTTCGAACAGATGCGCGGCGCGCTGGTCCGCTTCGCTCGACGTTGCAGTCGTACCGCGCCCCACGTTCGCAACGATGCCTTTCATCGACGACGGATCGTTCGCCCGCAGTACCTGGGTCGCCTGGCCATGCGCGAGCAGCAGATGATGCATCGCCTGCGTCGCGTAGCGCACGTTCGCAAGACCGGGCGCATGATGGCCGTTGCCGTAGCCGAGGAACGCCGAACACCACGGCTCGTTCAGCGTCATCCACGCGTCGACGTGACCCGACAGTTCGCGGCTCATCAGGTCGGCGTAGTCGGCAAAACGATAGACGGTCTCGCGGTTGAGCCAGCCGCCGCGATCTTCGAGATGCTGCGGCAAGTCCCAGTGATACAGCGTGACGAAGGTCTGCAAGCCCTTGTCCTTCAGCCTGCCGAGCAGCCGCTTGTAGAAATCGAGGCCCTTTGCGTTCGGGCGCCCCGCTTCGTCCATCACGCGCGGCCACGCAACCGAAAGCCGGTACGCCTCGAAGTTGAGCCCGGACAGCAGGTCGAGATCGCTTTCCCAGCGGTGATAGTGATCGCAGGCCACGGCGCCCGTGTCGCCCGCGAGCACCTTGCCCGGCGTCGCGGAGAACGTGTCCCAGATGGACGGCAGGCGGCCGTCCTCGGTGACGGCGCCTTCGATCTGATACGAGGCCGTTGCCGCGCCGAGCAGAAAGTCCTTGCGCCAGAGCACGGAGTCGGCGGATGGCGTGAAGGGATCGCTTTGCTGACTGCTCGACTGAATGCTGTTCGACTGAATGCCGCCCGGTGCCACTGCATCGTATGCCACGGAACCTCCTCTCGCTGAATGGTTTGATGTGTGTCTGAAACGAATCGATCGACGAAACGAAAGCCGGAGTGGAAGCGCTTCCACATGACCTGCGCACGATATCAGCGGCCCTTTCGGCGCAGCAATCAGGGTTTGTCTGGATCGGACAGAGGCCATCCGAAATCGCCATGCAACACGCATTGCAATACGGATCACGACCGGGGCGCGTTTCATTTGTCGTAACAATTAATCGGTGCCGGTACACAACGCGCAACGGGGATCGCTCGGCCAATGTCTCGGTGTTTTCCGACACCTCAGGGTTCAACCGGAAAGAACGTCATGGCAGACCGTTAAACTGAACTGTCGATGCGGAAACTTTTGGCGCATCCTTTTAAGAATGAGAGCCCAATGCGAGCGACGACCATTCAGGCCAACGGTATCGTTCCTGCGCTGACGAGCATCCGCTTTCTTGCAGCGCTGACCGTCGTCCTGTCGCATTACCGCGAACTCGAACTGCTCAATACGCCCGTTTCGTTCTTCAATTTCGTCGATGGCGGGCGCTCGGCTGTTTCCCTCTTCTTCGTGCTCTCGGGCTTCATTCTCACGTACACGTATCGCGATGAACTCGCGACGCAAGGCCCGCATAATTTTTACGTCGCGCGCGTCGCACGCATCTATCCGAACATCCTGTTCGCGCTCGCCATTGCATCCGTCACGACCGCGTACCTCGTCATCTCGCACAACGATGTGCTGTTGCTCAAGTGGTTCGCGCTGAAGACGTCGATCAATCTTTCACTGGTGGTGAGCTTCATTTGCCAGGTGTTCCTGATCACCGCCTGGTTCCCGTTCGCCGCGATCAATCAGCCGTGGAATGGTCCGGCTTCGAGCGTGTCGTGCGAGGCGTTTTTCTACGCGCTCTTTCCGTTGATCCTCGCGCGCTTCGTGAAGATGCGCGCATCGACGCTCGCCGTCACGCTGCTCGGCGTCTGGATCGCGCAGGGCCTGATGATCCTGTTCATCATGGCCGCGTTCCCCGTCTCGCGCAGTCACTTCCTTGCGGGCACGCTGCCGCTGTGCCGGATCGCCGAGTTCATGCTGGGCATCGGCGCGGCGCTCGCATTCCAGACTTTGCGCACGCGCGGTGTGTCGATGCATGGCCGTGGCATCGCGCTGGTGTCGGGTTCCGTCGTCGTGCTGATCGTGCTCGCGCTGTGGCAACCCACCACGCCCGTGTTCTATCCGCAAAGCCCGTTCTTCGCGACCTTGATTCTCGGCCTCGCGCTGCTGGAACGGCCCGTGATCGGCCTGCTGAATCAGCGCTGGCTCGTGCGCTTCGGCGAAGCGAGTTATGCGCTCTTCCTGATTCACGTGCCGCTCGCGTATCTCGCGTGGCTTGTGGGTTTTCGCGCGAGCAACGGCTGGATTCCGCTCACGTTCACGCTGCTGTTCAGCGTCATCGTGTTCACGTATTTCGAAGAGCCGATGCGCCGGCGCATTCGCTCGCGTTTTCGCAGCAAGCCGCTCGTGCCCGCAAGCGTGGTTGCGGAAACCGTGCCTGTCGATCCAACCGTGACGGTTGGGCCCGGCATGAAGCCGAGCTGAGCTTCCACCTCAACTTCCACTTCTCGCACAAAACACAAACGGCGCTTCACGCGCCGTTTGTGTTTGTACGTCTGCCTTGTTCATTTACGCCCAGTGCGCCGGAATCCACACGCGGCCGACCCAGTGTCCCGGAATCCAGACGGCGGGACGCGGCATCGGTGCGACATACACGACATGCGGGGGCGGCGGCGGAGCGACGACCACCACACGTGCGGGCGGCGGCGGCACGACGACGGGAGCCGGCGCGACCACCACAGCGGCCGGCGGGGGCGGCGGAACCACGACGACGGGCGCGGGCACAGGCGCGGCGACGATCACAGCGGGAGGCGGCGGGACGATCACAGGCGGCGGCACCACGACAGCCGCGCCGACCGTCGTCGTGCCCGTCACCACAGCCGTGCCGCCCGTCGTGACAACGCCGCCATGCACGACCGTGCCGCTCGTCGTCACGGTGTTGCCGTGCGTGCCTGTCGCGCTGCCCGACGTGACGACTACGCCAGGCGCCACGCTCGTTGCGCTGCCCGAGTGTGTGACCGTGCCGCCGTTGCTGCCCGTCACGGTGCCCGAGCGCGAGCACGTCCAGCCGCCGCAGTTCGTCGATGCCGAGTGGTTGTAGCTGTTGCCGTTGCCGCCCGTCACGGTTCCCGACGACGAGTATTGGCCGGCGCCGTTGCGCGTCACGTCACCCGACGTCGATGCCGTCTTGCCGTCCGAGCCCGTCATCGTGCCCGTATGGGAGCAGGTGCCGCTTGCGCAGCTGGTGTCGCCGGAATGCTGCACTGAGCGGCCGTTCGGTCCGTAGGCCGTGCCCGAGTTGGAGAACTGGCCCGGCGACGTACGCGTGACGCTGCCCGAGTTGCTCGCGACGCCGCCGTAGGGGCCGGCCACGCCGCCCGCGTGGTTGCAGGTGCCGCCGCTGCAGTAGCCGCCGTGCGCGCCGTTGTATTCGCCGTGCGACGTGTACGCGGTGCCATGGCCGTACCAGCCGGCCCAAGCGGGCACGCTGACGAGCGACGCGCTTGCGCCGATCACCGTCGCTGCCGCTGCCAGCGCGATGCGGCGCGCAGCGGATGCCGACGAACGGTTCAGCAGACCAGACAACGAAGAGAAGATGTGCGAGCGGGTTTTCACGGCAGTGTCCTTCACGGTTCGGGCCACTTCGCGTTTGCAGTGTGGCGACGGAATGAATCGTAGAAGAAACTGCCCTTCAGGTCAGTTCAAAAACTATGTCGGGAAATGTCACAACATGTGTCGCGGCAGGTCACGGCGACGTGCAAAAAATGCCTGTGCCGTGACCTGCGTGCGTGCGATGAAATGCTATGAAGAGCGGTCGCGGCCACGCGCGCGGGTTGCGCCCGTGACGACGCCGATGCCGAGCAGAATGACGGCGACGATCAAGACGTAATGCTGCGCGACGTGCATGGTGACGAGGGCCCACGACACGCCGCCAATGAAAATCAGCCAGCCGATCAGGTAAATGGCCAAGGTCATCGGGTTCTCCTTTCCGCTTTGACATGCAAGCTTTTTGCAAGAACCATGCCGCGTGGAAAGCCACCTGACCCAATGCGTCTGTTCAGCCCGTTTGTTCAGCCCTTATGCAATGACGTCGGTGCCGTCATCGGCAGGCTCGACCTTTTCGGATTCGCGCTCGCTTTTGCGCTGCTTGCCGCGTCCGGTGCGCGCGCGCCGCATGTCGATCAGCTCGCCATACGACAGCCACGCACCCGAGCCGCCCGACTTCGCCGCGTACATTGCGGCGTCCGCGTTGAGCAGCAACGCTTCGGCGGAATCGCCGTCCGCCGGGAACTGGCTGATGCCGATGCTCGCGCCGACGGCCATCGGCTGATCGTCGATCATCAGCTCGTCGTCCAGCGTGCGCACGATGCGCGCAGCGATCGCGGGCGCCGCATCAGCGGAACGCTCGCCCTTGACCAGCACAATGAACTCGTCGCCGCCCAGGCGCGCGACGATGTCGCCCGTATGCAGCACATCTTGCAAACGGCGCGCGACGACGGCAAGCACGTCGTCGCCGACGGAATGGCCGTATTGATCGTTAATCTGCTTGAAGCGGTTCAGGTCGATGAACAGCACGGCAAGCCGCTCGCCGCTCACCCGCGCCCGGTCGATCGCTTCCTCCAGCTTCTGCATGAAGAGCATCCGGTTCGGCAGCCCCGTCAGTCCGTCGTGGCTCGCGAGATGCGTGAGCTCGTGCTGCTTGCTGCGCAGTTCGTCCATCTGCACGCGGATCTCGCGGCGCATGCGGTCGAAGCAGCGCGCGAGCACGCCGATTTCATCCGTGCGCCTGAGCGGCAATGCGTCCACCGTGTGCTCGGAGAAAAAGTGCGTGGCGGCTTCCGCGAGACTATGCAGCGGGCGCGTCAGCGCGCGGGCGAACAGAATGGCGAGCAGGATCGCGAACGCGCTGAAAATCAGCACCATCCGCACGATGCTGTTGCCGAGCATGTTCGCGCCGACGAGCACCTCGTGCAGCGGCTTCCCGAGCCCGATCACGATGAAGCGGTTGCCCTGCGACTCGCCGAACGGCCGGCGCACGAACGAGAATACGTGCCCCGTCGCTTCGTTCGGTTGCGTGAGTCCGTTCATCAGCACCGGCTGGGTCGACTGCTCGAATAGCGGTTTCGTCGCCGCGAAGCTTTCCTGCATGAACACGCGCCTGCCCTTGTCGAAGCCGAACGTCAGCGACGGGTCGGGATGCACGAGAAAATCGCCCCACTCGTTGGCGAGATAGACCTGATAGTCGGCGGGGAGATCGGCTTGCGAGAGCCGCAACAGGCTCGCGAGATCGACGTCGATCACGACCACGCCGACCACGTCGCCGCGCACGTTGGCGACAGGCGTGCCGACCCGCAGCGTCGGCTTGCCCTCGGCCGCGTGCGCGCCGTGCTCGTGATTGACGGCAATGGGGGAAATGTAGACGCGCCCCGGCGGCAGCGCGAGCGTATCGAACACATACGCGAACTGCCCTTTCTCCTGCAGCGCGCTTTCCTGCACGCGCACCGTGCCGCCCGATTCACGGTCGATACGGATCAGCTCCAGCCCATAGTGGTTGCGCGCGATGAGCCTGACCTGCAGATACTCGGGGTGCTGCGCAATAAAACTCGCGAACACCTGCGCGAGCCGGTCGCGCGTCGGGTTGTCGACGGACCTGCCGTCGTCGTTGAGCGCGACGGTCGCGGCCGACGGCATCGTCGACAGCACCAGCGCGTCCGCGGCGATGTCGTTGATCGCCATCGTGAAGCGCTGGCCGAGCAGTTCCGTCGATGTGAGCAGACTGCGCTCCGCTTCGTGCACGAGCATCGTGCGGTTCGCGCGATACGCGTAATAACCCGTCGTGCCGGACGCGAGCACGCCGATCAGCGCGAGCAGCACTGAGAGCTTGAAGGTGAGCCCGGGGCGCATCATCAGAAACGCTCCGGGCGGTCGCCCGAGACGATGCGGCTCCACAGCGCCTCGCGTTTCTCGATGTTCTCGACGGGTTCGATCCAGAGGATGTGGCTCTTGTCCGTGTTTTCGGGCGACTCGGTGAGCGTGTTGGCGAGACCCTGGCGCTGCGTCAGCAGCCGGCTGACATCCGGCTCCAGCATGTAGTTGATCCATGCAAGCGCGAGCGGCCGGTTCGCCGCTGCGCTCGTCATCGACCAGCAGTCGAGCCATGCGAGCACGCCTTCGTCGGGAATCACATAGCCGACGTCGGCGCCCGCGCGGCGCAGCAGTTCGAGCTGCTGCGTGCCGTAGTTGCCGAACATCAGCGCGACCTTGTGCTGCACGAAGAACGCAGCGGCCTCTTCCGGCAGGTTGTAGTACGTCAGCAGATTGCGCCGTAGATCGATCAGCTTGCGCGTGATGGTCTGAATCTGCGCGCCGTTCAGCTGAAACGGATCCGGGTAGCCGAGCGCGAGCGCCGTGAACGAGAAATTGTGCTGCGCGCTGTTGTAGTCGAGTACCTTGCCGCGATAGCGCGGATTCCACAATTCGTTCATCGAATGCGGCGCGACGCTCACCTGCTTGCGGTCGTAGATGAGGCCCATCGTCGAATAGGTGAACGGAATCGCGTAGACGGCGCCTTGCTTCGTCAGTCCGTCGATCGACGACAATGCGCGAAAGCGCGGCAACTGCCGTTTCGTGTTCGGCAGACTGCCGAGATCGAGCGGCGCGAGCAGATTGTCGTGTGCGTAGCGCTGGATTTCAGCCGTATTTGCCGCGAGCACGTCGAACTGCGGTGCCTTGCCCTGATGCATCTTGTCCCACAGCGCTTCATCGGAATCGATCAGCGTGACTTCGACTTTTGCGTGATAGCGGCTCTCGAAACCTTTCACGACGTCGGGGTCGGCATAGCCCGGCCATGCGAGCACGCGCAGCACGTTCTCGGCCGCTGACGCATGCGCGATCAGCATGCAGCAGCCGATAAAAAGGATGACTGCGTCAAGGAAACGATTGGGACAGACAGCCGCGCACGCGATGCGGGCAGGCATGCCCCGCTGCCAGACACATGCATTTGAGTAGCACCACCGCATTTCGTCTGTCCTTATTGCGATCCGACTTCAATGCACTTTAAAGCGCACACCAGGGCGGCATCGGCTCGATGGCGGTGATGCGGCCGCCACATACGAGGGAAACGGCGTTTGGTCGCATGCGGGAGACGCGCGACGCTTTTCTTCGGGAGAAGGAACAGCAGTCTAGCGGAATCGCGGGCGCCAAAATATACCCTGTTGTGGTCTAACTGCAGATAACGGCCTGCATGGCCGCTTCTTTAACGATTGGGGTGCTCAAACTTTTCAAACAGCGTTTCAGAAAATTACCGCGGGTAAGGTGCGTGGGGCGCACTTCAATTTTTCGTGCGTTTCAAACTGGTGTTTGGATTTGGCTTGTTTTGTAGGGGTTTTATGTACTTGCTGGGAAGCGTTTTATGCCCTTGCGCTGGCATCCGCTTTTGAGCCTGGCGGTTTGGTTTGGTTTGCTTGTGTTTGCGCTGGCATCCGCGCTACGGTGTTTGCTGTTCAAGCGTCGCCCCTGTGCGGGGCGGCACCTACTTTTCTTTGCCGCCGCAAAGAAAAGTAGGCAAAAGAAAGCGGCTAACACCGCCAACATTTCTTCTTGCCTGAGGGCCCCCGAAGGTTCTTACGCTTCACGCCGCAACCACGTGACCGACGTTCGTTGCCAGCGCTCTTGCGGTGCGCCTCACCCGCTTCACGCGCCCGCGTTGCGGCACGCTGTGCCAGATATTCCACGGCCGCCCAGGTGGCAAACTGTGTGTAGGCCGTAGCGCCACACACGCCTCACTCCGGACCGAAAGTACACGCGTTCCTACATGTAAGAACGCCACGCTATACGCCGCGACACCCTACACACAGTTTGCCACCTGGGCGGCAGAAACCATTCGCTGCCGCTGGCTCTTGTGCGGGTGTCTGAAGCGGGTGAGGCGTTTATTCGAAGCGTTGGCAACGCACGCAAACAAAGACGCTGCCGTGTGAAGCGTAAGACCGGTTGGGGGCCCTCAGGCAAACACAAGAGCTGGCGGTGTTAGCCGCTTTCTTTTGCCTACTTTTCTTTGCGGCGGCAAAGAAAAGTAGGTGCCGCCCCGCACAGGGGCGACGCGTGAAGCACGAAGGCATAACGCGGATGCCAGCGCAGAGGCATAAAAGCCAAGCGCCTCGCGAATGCCAGCGCAAAGGCAGAAAACCCCAAAAACGCCAAACCTCCCGCACGAACCCCTGCGTGCAAATCTACTGCATGGACGCCACCACGCGTCCCCCCTTCTGCACACTCCCCGCCGGATGCAATTCAAAACAAAACGCGGTCCCTGCGCCATCCCGCTCAACAAGCCGTATCTGGCTATCATGCAACTGAAGCATCCGCTGCACGATCAGCAGCCCCAGCCCACCGCGATGCGCGCCGCCCGACGTAAACGCACGCTGGAACAGACCCGCGCGCACTTCCTCCGACATGCCCGGCCCCGTATCGCTCACCGTCACCGACACCTTACCGTCCCGCACCGCAAGCTCAACATCGACTGCGCCCGCATCCGGCGTATGACGGATCGCGTTATCAAGCAGATTGGTCAGCACGCGCTCGATCATCCCAAGGTCCGCCGTCACGTTAGGCAAACGCGGCGGAATGCCCGCACGCAGCTGGATATGCCGCGCTTCGGCAGACAGCTCGAACTTCTGAAACACATCCTGCAACAGATCGACCAGTGAGAAATCCTCAAGCGCAAGCTGCACGTTGCCGTGCTCCAGCCGCGCGAGCTCGAACAGCGACTGCGCAAGCCTGCCGACCTTCACGCTCTGCCCAAGCGCGATAGCCAGATAGCGCTTGCGCTCGGCATCGCTCAGCGTGTCCGATTTCATCGACAGCGTTTCCAGGTAGCCGTGCAGCGAAGTCAGCGGCGTACGCAGATCGTGTGAAATGTTCGCCACCAGTTCGCGCCGCTCCTGGTCCTGCCGCGTCAACGCGCGCCATTGCTGGCCGATGCGCTCGGCCATCTGCGCGAACGTCGATTCGAGCGTTGCGATTTCGTCGCGTGAATTCGAAGGCGACGGGCGCGCCGCGTTGGCAATCGAAGGTTGTGTATCCGGCTCGCCATTCGCATCGAACTTGCGCATCGCGTCGGTGAGACGGCGCAGCGGCCGTGTGATCAGCCCGAACGCCATCAGCCCCGCCACCAGACCGAGCAGCGCGACGACCGCCATCGACCACAACGTCGTGCGCAACACGGAGCTTGCCGCGACGCGCGCCGCGAGCGCATCGTGCGCTTCACCTTGCAGCACGACGTACAGGTATTCCGGCGGCCGGTTGCTCGCGTGCGGCAGCAACGCCGCGCTGAAAACCTTGCGCCCGTCGACGCTACGCGGGTCGTCGCCGAGTATCGGCAGCGGATCGCCAGCGATGAACTCGCGCACCGGCCGCACGTCGACCTGCATCCGCTTCAGATGGCCGGCGGGCGCGTCGTCGCCTTCGATATGGCCGTTCTGATCGAGCAGATACACCTCGACGCTCGGATTGACCACCATCAACTGCCCGAAAATCTCACGCAACGCGTCCTTGCGCGAGCCGTCGTTGCTGTCGTCCGCCAGTGCCGGACTGCGCGCGATATGCGAAGCGAGATCGCGCGACAGGCTCTGGATCACTTCCTTTTCGTGCAGATCGCTCGAACGTATCTGCAGCCATGCCGACGCGCCGCAGCACGCGAGCAGCAGTATGGAAAACACCAGCGACAACCGCTGTGTCAACGACAGATTCACGACGCGTCTCCTTCGTGCGCCGCGGGATCGGCGACGAACTTGTAGCCGCGTCCCCACACCGTCAGGATGCGCGTGGGCTGCGCGGGGTCGGCCTCGATCTTCGCGCGCAGCCGGTTGATGTGCGTATTGACGGTGTGCTCGTAGCCTTCATGCTGATAGCCCCACACGGCGTTCAGCAGATCCATGCGCGAGAACACCTTGCCCGGGCGGCTCGCGAAGAAGTACAGCAGATCGAACTCGCGCGGCGTCAGTTCGATCCGCTTGCCGTTGACGCTCGCCTCGCGCGTGAGCGGATCGATGAACAGGCCGGCGAGGTTCAGGCTGCCCGCTTCCATCCGCGCGTCTTTCGCCATCGCATCGACGCGTCGCAACAGCGCCTTCACGCGCGCGACCAGTTCGAGTACGGAAAAAGGCTTGGCGAGATAGTCGTCCGCGCCAAGCTCCAGACCAAGAATACGGTGCACTTCGCTCGAACGCGCGCTGGTGATGATGATGGGCGTATAGCGCGCCATCGCGCGGGCACGCCGGCAGATCTCCAGGCCATCGACGCCCGGCAGCATCAGGTCGAGGATCAGCGCATCCCAGTTGCCCTGCTCCAGCAGCCGCAGCCCTTCGTTGCCGTCGGCGCTATGGACGACCTCGTAGCGTTCGTCCCGCAGGTGCAGGCTCAGCACATTTGCTATGTCGACATCGTCTTCGACGATCAGTACGCGCTTCGGATGGTCCATCGGCTGGCTTGAATCAACGTGGGATTGAATGCAGGGATTAAACGTTGCCATACAACGTTTACAGCACTGACATTGTGCAGAATTTTCGGCCGCCGGGTTATCACAATTAATTTAAGTTTTCGTGAGGACCTGGATATCACAGCGGACTTACGCTACGCCATATTCAATCGAGTCGCACCAAGGAGCACACGATGAAAAGCCGCAGGCGGTTCCTGTTATCGGGCGGCAGCGCGCTCGCCGCGCTGGCTGCGCTCACGCACTGGCGCGCGTTTGCAGCGGGCGGGCCGAGCTCAGCGGACGCGAAGAACGCAGCGGGTGGCGCACCCGCGCGCTTCGAAGTCACGCGTTCCGATGCGCAATGGCGCGCGCAGCTCACGCCTGCGCAATACCACGTGCTGCGCGAGGAAGGCACCGAGCGCCCGTACAGCAGCCCGCTGAACGACGAGCATCGCAGCGGCGTGTTCGCCTGCGCGGGTTGCAGCCGCGAACTGTTTTCGTCGAGCACGAAGTTCGACAGCCATACGGGCTGGCCGAGCTTCTGGGCGCCGCTCGATCATGCTGTCGCGACGCGCGAGGACGGCTCATGGGGCATGGTGCGCACGGAAGTGCATTGCGGTCGGTGCGGTGGCCATCTGGGACACGTGTTCGACGACGGCCCGAAGCCGACGGGCTTGCGCTACTGCATGAACGGGCTCGCGATGACCTTCACGCCGCGCGCCGCCTGACATCTTCTTTCATAGCCCCATTTCGCACGATCAACCATCCCAACGATCATGTTACTCATTGTCCTCGCTTACCTCGGCGGCGCGCTCACGATCCTGAGTCCGTGCATTCTGCCCGTGCTGCCCTTCGTTTTCGCGCGCGCCGACCAGCCGTTCGCGCGCTCCGGCTTGCCTCTGCTCGGCGGCATGGCGCTCACGTTCGCGCTCGTCGCGACGCTGGCGGCTGTCGGCGGCGGCTGGGTCACGCAGGCCAACCAGTACGGCCGCTGGATCGCGATCGTGCTGCTCGGCGTGTTCGGCCTCACGCTACTGCTGCCGCGTCTCGCCGACCGTTTGATGCACCCGCTCGTCAGCGCGGGCAACCGGCTGTCCGAGCTTGCGCAGACGGACGGCGCAAAGCCGCGTATCGGCTCGTCCTTTCTGCTCGGCATCGCAACGGGCCTGCTGTGGGCGCCGTGCGCGGGCCCGATCCTCGGCCTCGTGCTGACGGGCGCCGCGTTGCGCGGCGCGAGCGTCGGTACGACCTTTCTGTTGCTCGCGTATGCGGCGGGCGCAGCGACCTCGCTGGCCATTGCGCTGTTGATCGGCGGACGGGTCTTCACGGCGATGAAGCGCTCGCTCGGCGCGGGCGAATGGGTGCGGCGCGGAATCGGCGTGGCGATGCTGTGCGGCGTTGCAGCGATCGCGCTCGGGCTCGATACGGGCGTGCTGACGAAGGTATCGACGGTGGCGACGAGCGGCATCGAGCAGCACCTCGTGGACAGCCTGTCGCCGCGCAAACTGGCCGGCGACGCGATGATGTCGGCCAATGTGTCGAACGATGGCCCCGCCATGATGAAGGCCGCCGACGTGCAGCCCGCCTCCGCCAACGTCACACCGCCCGCGGGCACGATGATGCGCGCATCGGCTGCGGCCGCGCCGCTGCCCGTCGAAGGCACGCTGCCGTCGCTGACGGGCGCGGTGCAATGGCTGAACTCGCCGCCGCTCACGAATGCGCAGTTGAAGGGCAAGGTCGTGCTGGTCGATTTCTGGACCTATTCGTGCATCAACTGCCTGCGCACGTTGCCGTATGTGAAAGCGTGGTCGCAGAAGTACCGCGACATGGGGCTCGTCGTGATCGGCGTACATGCGCCGGAGTTCGCATTCGAGCGCAATATCGATAACGTGAAGAAGGCCACGCACGATCTCGGCGTCGATTACCCGGTCGCAATCGACAACAACTATGCGATCTGGCGCGCGTTCGGCAACCAGTACTGGCCGGCCCACTATTTCGTCGATGCGCAGGGGCGTGTGCGTCATCATCACTTCGGCGAAGGCGAGTATGAACAGTCGGAGAAGGTGATCCAGCAACTGCTCGTGGAAGCGGGTCATCCGGAAGCGGCTCAGGTGGCGACGGGTCTCACGCAGCGCGCGAAAGGCGTCGAGGCGGCCGCCGACGGCAACGACATGAGGTCGCCGGAAACGTACATCGGCTATGCGCGTGCCGAGAACTTCGCATCGCCGGGCGGCGAAGCCGAGAACCGCGCGCACACCTATGCCGCCCCGTCGAGCCCCGACGTCAACGACTGGGGACTCGCGGGTACGTGGAAAGTGGGCGCCGAACACGCGACGCTCGCCGCGCCGAACGGACGCATCGTCTATCGCTTCCATGCGCGTGACCTGCATCTGGTGCTCGGGCCGGGCGCAGCCGGCAAGCCGGTGCATTTTCGCGTGACGATCGACGGCGCCACGCCCGGCGATGCGCGCGGCACCGACGTGGGCGCCGACGGCACGGGCGTCGTGACGGAACAGCGTCTCTATCAGCTCGTGCGTCAGACGGGCGACGTGGCCGACCACACCTTCACGATCGAGTTTCTCGATCCGGGTGTCGAGGCGTACGCGTTCACCTTCGGCTAACCGGATTCCGACTGACTGCACATCACCCTGTTATTCGAGGACTATCACCGTGAACAAGAAACTCATCACAAGCGCATTGGGCTGGACCCGCACGTCGGCGGGCAGGATCGTGGCGTGCGTCGCCATCGGCGCGGGCGCCATTGCGTGGCAGCACGTTGCGTCGGCGGAACAGGCGGTCCGGATTCCGCCGCCCGCGCAGGACGAAAAAGCGGGCAGCGCGCACACGGAAACGGCCGTCTTCGCGGGCGGCTGCTTCTGGGGCGTTCAGGGCGTGTACGAACACGTCAAGGGCGTCCAGCAGGTCGCGTCGGGTTACGCGGGCGGCGCGGCGAACACCGCTCAGTACGAGACCGTGAGCGGCGGCGACACGGGGCATGCGGAGTCGGTGCGGATCACGTATGACCCGACGCAGATCACGTATGGCCGGTTGCTGCAGATTTTCTTCTCGGTCGCGCACAATCCGACCCAGTTGAACTACCAGGGACCGGATCACGGCACGCAGTATCGTTCGGTGGTGTTTCCGCAAAACGCCGAGCAGCGTGGCATCGCGCAGGCTTACATCGCGCAGTTGAACGGCGCGAAGGTGTTTTCCGCGCCGATCGTCACGAAGATCGAGGACTTCAAGGGCTTTTATCCTGCCGAGCAGTATCACCAGAACTATCTGGTGCTGCATCCGGACTCGCCGTACATCGCGATCAACGATCTGCCGAAAATCGATTATCTGAAGAAGATGTTCCCGGATGTCTATCGCAACGATCCTGTGTTGCTGAAGGCATCGGCTTCATGATGGTGGCGCGCCGCGCGCCCTGATGTGGCCTGTCATATGGCCGCGCGGGGCGTTGTGGTTGCGTCGTCTTTTACCCGCCCACGGCCTCGACGATCCGCTTGCACATCGCGTTGTCCGGGTATGGGCCCACGCCTGCTTGGACGTTGTCGGCCATGTACTCGGGGCGTCCCGTGCCGGGAATCACGACGGTGACGGCGGGTTGCGCGAGCACGAATTTCAGCAGCAGTTGCGCCCACGTCGTGCAGCCGATGTCGGCGGCCCACGCGGGCAGCGGTGTTTTGCCGACGCGCGACAGTAACCCGCCGCCGCCGAACGGCTGATTGATCACGACACCGATGCCGAGATCGCGTGCCAGCGGCAGAATGCGCTGCTCGGCGTCGCGATCGTCGGCGGCGTAGTTGATCTGCACGAAGTCGGGCTTCTCGCTGCGCATCACGCTGGCGACTTCATCGAACGCGCCGGACGTGTAATGCGTAATGCCGATATAGCGAATGCGCCCGCGCGCTTTCCAGTCGCGCAGCGTGGCGAGTTGCGTGCGCCAGTCGACGAGGTTGTGCACCTGCATCAGGTCAATCTTCGGTTGTTGCAGGCGGCGCATCGACTCTTCCATCTGCGCGATGCCTGCGGCTTTGCCTTGCGTCCACACTTTGGTCGCGACGAACGCCTTGTTGTGCGCGTCGAGCCGCGTGAGCAACGTGCCCGCGACGGCTTCGGACGAGCCGTACATCGGGGATGAGTCGATCGTCGAGCCGCCCGCTGCGAACAGAACTTTCAGCACTTCGGCGAGCCGCGCCTGGCCGTTCGGATCGTCGCCGACGTCGAAGGTGCGCCACGTGCCGCAGCCGACGACGGGCAACGGTTCCCCCGTCGATGGGATCGCGCGCCGCTCCATGCCAGGCGTTGATTTTTGCTGGGCGGCGCTGAGGGATGGGATAGACATCGCGAGCGGCAGCATTAGCGCGCGTTGCAGGAAGTCGCGGCGCGCGGACGGTCGATGAGGACGCATTGACGTTGCGTCAGCCCGGACGGCGCGCGATGAAGTCGATCTCGACTAGCGCGTCGCGCGCGAGGCCTGTTACGCCGACGCAGGTGCGCGCAGGCAGCCGTCCCGGCGGGAAATGCGCGGCGTAGACGGCGTTCATCGCGGCGTAGTCGCGTTTGAATTCAGTGAGGAAGATACGCGCCGACACGACGTGTTCGAGGCCCAGACCGATGCCCTTGAGCACCAGCACGAGGTTGTCCATGACGCGTTTGGTTTGCGCGGCGACGCCCTCGGGTAAGGGGGCTGTGTCGTCTTCCGGGGATGTGGGCATCTGGCCGGTGACGAAGACCCAGCCGCCTGATTCCGTCGCATGGGAAAATGGGCCGACCGGCGTCGGCGCGCCTTCGATCATCCAGAACTGAGTGGGTTCGGTCATCGCTTTGGGTTCCTGGTTTGTTTTGGTGGTTGCGGCGCGGGTTGAATGGCAAGGTCATACCTTAGCGCGGATTTTTTTGTTATGCAGGTGGGTTTTGGTTTTTGTTGTTGTCTGCGACGCTTGGGGTGGTCTGCTTTGGTTTTGCGGTGGCATCCGCGTTATGCCTTCGTGCTTCTGGCGTTGCCGTTCGGTGTTTTGGTGTTTGCGATGGCATCCGCGTTTTGCCTTCGTGCTTCACGCGTCGCCGCTTGGTGTTTTGGCCTTGGCGCTGGCATCCGCGTTTTGCCTTCGTGTTTCAAGCGTCGCCCCTGTGCGGGGCGGCACCTACTTTTCTTTGCCGCCGCAAAGAAAAGTAGGCAAAAGAAAGCGGCTCACACCGCTAGCTCTTGTTTTTGCCTGAGGGCCCCCAACTGGTCCCACACTTCACACGGCAGCCTTTCTGTTTGCGCGCGTTGCCAACGCTTTGAATGTGCGCCTCACCCGCTTCGAATACCCGTACTCGGGCAAGCGACAGCGAATGGCATGTGCCGCCCAGGTGGCAAACTGTGTGTAGGTTATCGCGTCGTATAGCGCGGCGCTCTTACAGGGTGGTACGCGTGCGCTATCGGTCCGGAGTGATGCGTTCATGGTGCGAACGCCTACACACAGTTTGCCACCTGGGCGGCGGTGGAATATCTGGCACCGCGTGCTGCGACGCGGACGCGTGAAGCGGGTGAGGCGCTCATTCAGAGCGTTGGCAACGAACATGAGTCACGTGATTGCCGTGTGAAGCGTGGGACCGGTTGGGGACCCTCAGGCAAGAACTAGCACTGGCGGTGTGAGCCGCTTTCTTTTGCCTACTTTTCTTTGCGGCGGCAAAGAAAAGTAGGTGCCGCCCCGCACAGGGGCGACGCGTGAAGCACGAAGGCATAACGCGAATGCCAGCGCAAACACCAAAACACCGAACTGCAACGCGCGAAGCATGAAGACAAACCGCGGATGCGAGCGAAACCACAGGCAACCCACCCCAGCGTCGCAGACAAAAAAACTCACTCCACGCTAGCAGCCCGACAAAAAAACCGCCGCGCCGCCTTAGGCGCATCAACCTCAACAACATCCCGCCACCACCGCTCCCCGCGATGCGGCGCACCCAGATCAACCCTCTCGCCCATCCGGGGCGTAGAAAGCGCAATACCGCGCGCAGCGGCAAGTCCCACGACACGCTCAAACGGCTCCTGCCACCGATGCATCGCCAGATCAAAAGTCCCGTTATGAATCGGCACAAGCCAGCGACCACGCAGATCGACATGCGCCTGCACCGTATGGTCGGGTTGCATATGCACGTAAGGCCACTGCGCGTCATACGCGCCCGTCTCCATCAAGGTCACATCGAACGGCCCGAGCCGCTCGCCAATCGCCTTGAAGCCATCGAAGTAACCGGTATCACCGCTAAAGAACACCCGCAGATCACCATCGACGATTACCCACGACGCCCACAACGTGCTATTCCCATCGAACAGACTACGCCCCGAGAAATGCTGCGCAGGCGTCGCCGTCAATTGCACACCGTCGATCTCCACACCCTGCCACCAGTCGAACTGCCGCACCTTCGACGCATCGATGCCCCACTCGATCAGCCGATCGCCAACCCCAAGCGGCGTCAGAAACACGCCCGTCGTTTCAGCCAGCGCAAGCACCGTCTCGCGATCCAGATGATCGTAGTGATCGTGCGACAGAATCACGCCGCGCAACGGCGGCAACGCATCACGCGCAATCGGCGGCGCATGGAAACGCTTCGGCCCCATCCGTTTGAACGGCGACGCGCGTTCCGCAAACACCGGATCGGTCAGCCAGAACTGGCCGCGCAGCTTGAGCAGCATCGTCGAATGACCGAGGCGGAAAAGGCTCCGGTCCGGCGCGGCGTCGAGGTCTGCGCGCGTGAGCGCATCGACGGGTAGCGCGCCGGACGGCTCGGTGCCGCGAGGCTTGTTGAGCAGCACGTTCCACACAATTCGCAGCGTCTTGCCCAACCCTTCGACGGGACGCGGCTTCACGTTGCGAAAGTGCTCGCCATCATGCTGCGGCGACGTGCTCGACAACACGCGGCTGCGCTGCGCCGCCGTGAATCCCAAAACCTGACTGATGGAGCCGATGATCGATTTCATGCGAAGCGTCACTCGAGACAGAAGGTAGACTGCACAGTGTAGTTTATTATCTCGAAAAGTAAACCCACCGGTGTAAAATTAAAAGATGGACGACAGCACCACCCTTCCCCGTCTGACCGATCGCAAGCGCGCGGCCGTCATCGAAGCGGCCATCGACGAATTTCGCGCGGCCGGTTTCGACGCGACCAGCATGGACCGGATCGCCGCGCGCGCGAGCGTGTCGAAGCGCACCGTGTACAACCACTTTCCCAGCAAGGAGGCGCTGTTCGCGGCGATCCTCCAGCAGCTATGGGACGCCAGCAAGGCGGGCGATGCGCCCGGCTATCACGCGGACCAGCCGTTGCGCCCACAGCTGATCGAATTGCTCGCGCAGAAGCTGCGGCTGTTGAACGACGAGGCGTTCATGTCGCTCGCGCGCGTCGCGATCGCGGCGGGCATTCATTCGCCGGAGCGCGCGCGGGACATGGTGGCGCGCATCGGTGAACGCGAGGAAGGACTGACTGTGTGGATACGCGCGGCCGCCGCCGATGGCAGGCTCGATACCCCGGACCCGGCGTTCGCCGCGCAGCAGTTGCATGGTCTCGTGAAAGGCTTTGCGTTCTGGCCGCAGGTGACGATGGGCCAGCCGTCGCTGACAGCGGAAGAACAGAAGACCATCGCCGAGTCATCGGCGGATATGTTTCTGGCGCGCTATCGGACGGGTTCTAACGGCACGGCCTGATCTCGTCCGTCGCGCGCATCATTCATGCGCCGCCAGCCCCATCAGCGTATCCCCGAACCCACCCCGCACCTTCGAAGCAATCCGCGCGCTCGTTACGACACGCGGCGCCGCGCTCCACGCGATCCGAGCGCCCGTCTCGACGAGCAAACCCACCAGCGCGACATCCTCGCTGCACGTGAGCGGCGGAAATCCGCCGACGCGGCAATACGCGCGCGCCGACACGCCGAGATTCGCACCATGAATATGCCGGTGCCCATCCGCATTCATGTACGCGCGACAAAACGCTTCGCGGGTCAGTTCGTCGTGCTCGCGCCAGTCTTCGATGAGCACGGGGCCGCACACCGCTTCCGCATCGAGCGCGAGTTGCGCGACCAGCCAGTCCGGCGCGACGCGGCTGTCGGCATCGGTGAACGCGAGCCAGCGCACGCCCTGTTCGATCAGCGTCGCCGCGCCCGCGGCCCGCGCCTTGCCGACGTTGCGCACGTCGAGCGTCAACGCGTGCGTGTCGAAGCAGCGCGCAATCGACTCGGACCCGTCGGTGCAACTATCGAGCGCAACGACGATTCTCACCGTCTCGCCGCGCAATTCTGGATGCGCAGCCGCGATCCGCGCCGCCTGCAGGCAATCGGCAAGCAGTTCCTCTTCGTCGTGCGCGGGGATCACGATGCCGATCATGCGAGCCCCTCGTATTGCGCAACCGAGTGCCCATCCTTCGACCACACGTCCAGCAGCAGATCGTGCTCCGCATGTTGCACGAGGCGGTTCAGCGCGGGCAGTGCGTCGAAGCTCGCGTGTACATCGTCGGCTGTTTGCAGCTTGCCTTCGAACGGATGACGCCAGTGGCACGCGACCAGCGTGCCGTCCGCCGTCAACGACGCACACGCGCGCCGCGCAAGTTCCGCCGTCGCTTCGCGCGACAGGTAATAGCACAACTCGCCGATCACGATCAGATCGAAGCTTGCGTCGGGCCATTGGTCCGGCATCGCGCGTTGCTCGACGGTGATATTGCGCACGCCTGCGAGACGTTCGCGTGCAAGACGCACGGCTTGGTCGCTGATATCGCACGCGTACAGGCTGTCGCAACGCTGCGCGAGCAGCGCCGACAATTCCCCGTTCGAACAGGCCGGCTCGAAGCCCGACCGATAGCGCTCGCGCGGCAGCGCCGCGATGGTCAGCAGACGCTTGCGGCGCTCGTACCAGCTCGCGCGATAGTCCCAGGGATCGTCGTCCTGTCGGTACAGATCGTCGAAATAGGCGGCGGGGAAAGACATGCGTGTGAACCTCAGTCGCGTCCAGCATGAAGTCCGAGGTTCCAGGTTTCGCCTGGTTCGTCGTCAAGCAGCGTCCGGCCGAGTGCGCACTCGTCGCGCTCGGCATGGCTCTGCCGCAGAAACACAGGCAGATCGGCGATCGCGCGCGCGAACCACGGGTCCGTGCAGAACGGCGCAGCGCCAAGCGCGCGCGACACGTGCTGCATCACCTGCTCCGCCGCCTGTTCGACGGCGACACGCACGCGCAGCGCGCATTGCTGCGCATCGTCGCGCGGATGCCCGTCGATCCATGCGGCCGACTCGCGCAGCAGCGCGGCCACGGCGGATAGCTCGGCATCGGCGGCGCCGAGATGCGCGCACGCGTGCGGATCTTCGTGACGCTTGACGCTGTCGCGCAGAATCGACGCGAGCGCCGCCGCGCAGCCGTACCAGCAGGCTGCAATGCCGGCGCCGCCGTGCCAGAAGCCCGGACGCGACAGATACGCGCCGGCGTTGCCGACCTGCACGGCGCGCGCGCCATCGAAGCGCACGCTGCTCGTGCCCGTCGCGCGCATGCCGACGGCTTGCCAGCCGCCCGGATCGATGGCGATCGCCGGCTGCGACAGTTCGACGGCAGCCAACACCGGCTTGTCGCCGCGCCATGCCGTGACCAACGCATGCGTGACATGCGGCGCGCCCGAGCACCAGGGCTTGGTGCCTTCGAGCGTCAGCGCATTACCGTTCGCCCCATGCGCGATCAGCTTGGCGTTCGGTGGCTCGGCGGCCCACACGGCCCAGTTGCCGTCGTCCGCGAGTTCGGTGCGGCCCAGTTCCGCGAGGATGGCGAGCGCGTCGGTGTGCGCTTCGTAGAGCTTCACCAGCGACAGGTCGCATGCCGCAACGGCCGCGAGACCGCGCCAGCGCGTCGCCGTTTCGCCACGGCCCGGCAGCGGCAGCCAGTCCATGCCGCGCGCGCGCAAGGCATCGAGCGTGGCCGCGCGACTGGCCGCCTGCTCGTCGCCGAAGCGCACGTTCGACAGATAACGCTCGAGGGCAGGAACGAGCGCATAGCGTTTCGGCTCGATGTCGGCGTCCGGTTCCTCGTCAGACAGACGCAGTCCGCTGTTGATGTACCACGCAGCGGGCGCGGCGCGCCGCAGGGGATCGTGGCCGATATCGTTCATGCAAACCTCCATGGCAAAACTTGGGAGAGTGTTGGGTCCAACGTGGCATCCGTCGATCAAACAGGTGCGTTGCGAGCGACGACGCAAGCGGCATGCCCATGCGAGGCCACCTGTGCCGTTCCGACGTAAGCTGTCTCCTGAAACAAGGCGCGAGACGGCATGCCGATTGCACCCGTGAAAGCAAATGCCTTTCACGCGCGTTGCATCGCATGCGCCGCGCGGCCGGTCTCCACGAGGAAAACAATGGCCACGAACACGAACGCCGATATGCAAAAGGTCGCCCTGCTCTCCGATCTCGCCGACAACGGCATGAAGCGCGTCGAGGTGAACGGCACGCCGATCCTGCTGATACGCCACGGCGACGCCGTGCATGCGTACAGCGCCGACTGTCCGCATGCGGGCGCGCCGCTCGAACAGGGCGCGCTATGCAATGGGCGGCTCATTTGTCCGTGGCACAAGGGAACCTTCGATATCGCATCAGGCGCGCTCGTCGAACCGCCCGCGCTGTTGCCGTTGACGCGCTATCCGGTGCGCATCGAACAGGACGACGTGCTCGTCGACAGCACGCCAGAGCCGTCGAAACTAACCACGTCCACGGCGGCGGACAGGCGCACGTTTGCAATCGTCGGCGCCGGCGCGGCGGGAGCGGCCGCCTGCGCGGCGCTGCGCGAAGCGGGCTTTGCGGGACGCATCGCGCTGCTCGATCGCGAGCCGCGCACGCCGTACGACCGCACCGTGCTGAGCAAATTCGTGCCGTCCGGCGAGATGTCGCCCGACGACATTCCGTCGCTGCTGCCCAACGACTTCTTCGCCACTCACTCGATCGACGTGATTCAGGCCGAGGTCGCCGCGCTGGATGCAAAGGCGCGGCGCATCGATATCGGCAGCGCACCGTCGATTCACTACGACGCGGCGCTCGTTGCAACGGGCGGCATACCGAAGCGGCTTTCATTGCAAGGCAGCGATGCAGCCGGCGTGAAGTCGCGCATTTGCCTGCTGCGCAATCGCGACGATGCGCGACATCTCGTCGAGACGGCCGAGCAAGGGCAGCACGCGCTCGTGCTCGGCGCGAGTTTCGTCGGGCTGGAAGTCGCGTCGGCGCTGCGCGAGCGCAAGCTGCGCGTGACGGTTGTATCGCCCGGCAACGTACCGTTCGAAAAGCAGTTCGGCCCCGAACTCGGCAGGCTGTTCATGCGCTTGCACGAAGCGCATGGCGTGCGCATCCGCATGGGCCATCACGCGCGTTCCGTCGGTGCGGGCGGCGCGGACGGCGCACTAAGCGTGACGCTCGATAACGGCGAAGCGGTAGCGTGCGACTTCATCGTCGCGGGTATCGGCGTGACGCCGGCGACGGATTTCATCGAAGGCGTGAAGCGCAACGACGACAGGAGCATCAACGTCGATGCATCGATGCGCGCAGCCGACGGTCTCTATGCAGCGGGCGACATCGCGCGCTTCGTGTTGCCGTCGCAAGGCAGCGAGCGTGTGCGGATCGAGCACTGGCGCGTCGCGCAACAGCACGCGCGCATTGCGGCGCACGCGATGCTCGGCATCCCGCCAAAAGAGCCGTACGTGCCGTACTTCTGGACGTATCACTTCGGCAAGACATTCGAGTATCTCGGTCACGCGAAACACTGGGATCAAACGAAGTTCACCGGAACGCCGGACACGTTCGAATTTATCGCGCTGCTCGGCGAGAAGGGAAAGCTGGTGGCTGCTGTCGGCTGCAATCGCGAGAAACAGACGGGCATGCTCGTGGAAGCAATGCGCGATTCATTGAGTCTCGCCGACGCGATGAAGATTGCCGAATCCGCGTGAACGGAAACGCGATCCTCAGCTGGTGGCCGGTCTGCGCGGCGCGTTCGCTCGATCTGTCGTTCGGCACGCGAGCGGCGCGCGGCGCGCTCGACGTCGATGTGGAAACGGACGCCCCCTGCTCGGCGCTCCGTGTGGTCGCGACACATCTGGGATTCGCGCACTGATTTCCGCATTTTCGATACACCGCGCATGCCCGTGCTGCTGATGGGCGACCTCAACGGGTGGTTCACCTCAACGCGTGGTTCGTCTGGGGCCACGCGTTGCCCATGCTCGTCACCCATTTTCAGGCGGCCCCTGCCCCTCGCACCTTTCCATCGCGCTCGACCGCATCTGGATGCACCCCGCCGGCCGCCTGATCGACGTGACGGTGCACCGCAGCACGCTCGCGCGTGTCGCATTCGATCACTTACCACTGGTCGTGCGGATCGCACGGGAGCATCATTGGAAGTTCGCGGTGAAGCGCAGGCGCATCGCTTGCGCGCTCTGCGGGTTCGTTCAACTTTCTTCATGGAGCTGCCAATGGTCAGAAAGAATTACGCCCCGGACGAAAACGCCCCACGTCAACCGTATGCAGATAAAGATGCGGGCGTCGGCATGGGTCGGATCACGCTCGACGATGACGACGATCTCGACGACGACCTGGACGATGAAGAAGAGGACGATGCGGAAGGCTCCCGCTAACGTCTAGCGAACTGACGGAGACGTAAGGAAGAACGCAGCGCACGGTGTCATGCCGCGCGCTGCGTTTGTTTTTGGGCAACTGACTTTACACGTGCCTTTCGGTGTGCCTTTCGACGTACCGTTCGGCGGGTCGCTCCATACGCCCTTCGACGCCGCGCACAACCTGCACAAGCTGCAGCCGGGAGGCTCGCGCCGCCCGAAGCAGCACGCGAAAGCGACGGATGAACCGCGGGAAGCGAACTGTCCCGCGTCAATGTTGCGCGTCGAGCACGGCCTTCAGCTGATCGAATGAATAAGGCTTGCGCAACGCCGTCCAGGTGAACGGCAGCGATTCGTCGTGCAACGGCGCACCGTGACCGGATGAGAACACTACGTGCTGCGCGGCGTGCATGGCGATCGCCGCGCGCGCAAGGTCGAGGCCGGACATGCCCGGCAGCGTGAGATCGGTCAGCAGCACATCGAACGGATGCAGTTGCAGGCGTTTCAGCGCCTCCTCTGCGTTGGCCACTGCGTCCCAGGTGTGACCGAGCAGTCCGAGCAGCTCGCACAGCGCATCGCGGGCGTCCCGGTCGTCTTCGACGACGAGAATGTGCAGCTTGCGCGGCGTATCATGCTGCGCCGCATCGTGCGTCGTGCGCGCCGTGCCGTCGAACACGTCGCGTATTTTTCGCGCGAGCTGCAAACGGCTATACGGTTTTTGCAGCAGATCGGCGCCGCGCCGCAACTGCGCGTCGAGGCCCATCGTGTCGCGCGTGTGGCCCGACGTAAACAACACCTTCAACGACGGCCGCATCAATTGCGCCTGACGCGCCATCTCGGGACTCAGCAGCGGGCCGGGCATCACGACATCGCTGAACAGCAGATCAACCTTCGCGCCGCTGCGCAAAACGGTCAGCGCCTCCGTCGCGTCGTTCGCCGTCAGCACGCCGTAGCCGAGTTGCGACAGTATGTCGACAACGGTCAGTTGCACGCGCCGGTCGTCTTCGACGACGAGCACGGTTTCGCCTCCGCGCAGCGCTTCCTCGGACTCGGGCTTGGCCTGAGCGACAGGCCGCTCGATAAGCGCGTCCGTCGAGCGCGGCAGATAGATCGTCACCGTCGTGCCGACGCCCGGCGTGCTCGCCAGTTCGATGTGCCCGCCGCTTTGCAGCACGAAGCCATAGGCCATGCTCAGGCCCAGCCCTGTGCCTTCGCCTTCGGGCTTGGTCGTGAAGAACGGATCGAACGCGCTCTCGACGACTTCCGCGCTCATGCCCGCGCCTGTATCGGTGACGGTCATCTTCACGTACTCGCCCGGCTCGACCTGCGCGGCCACGGCGGCTTGCGCGTACAGCACCGCGTTCGACAGCCCGAAGGTCAGCATGCCGCCCTCGGGCATTGCATCGCGCGAATTGATGGCCAGGTTGAGCACGACGTTTTCCAGTTGATGCGTATCGACCAGCACGTTCCATAGCTCGCCGCTCGCACGCGATTCATGGACCCGCACCTGCACGCGCTCGCCGAGCGCGCGGCGCAGCAGGTCTTCCATACCGTGCAGCACGTCGCCGAGATGGCTCGTGACAGGTTGCAGCGCCTGGCGGCGGCCGAACGCGAGCAGTTGCGACGCGAGCTTCGAGCCGCGCTCGACGGCCTCGATCGCGCGGCCGACGCGCGCCCGGCTCCACGCATCGTCGTGGCGTGCGCCGAGCAATTCCAGATTGCCGCGCAGCACTTGCAGCACATTGTTGAAGTCGTGCGCGACCCCGCCCGTCATCTTGCCGAGCGCTTCCATCTTCTGCGACTGAAACAGCGCGTTGCGGGTCTGGTCGAGCAGTTCGGCCGCCTGGCGGCGCTCAGTGATGTCGCGCGTGATCTTCGCGAAGCCGATCAGCACGCCGTTCTCGTCGCGGATCGCGTCAATCACGACATGCGCCCAGAAACGGCTGCCGTCGCGCCGCACGCGCCAGCCTTCGGCTTCCCAGCGGCCCTCGCGCTCGGCCGTTTCGAGGCCGCGCTGCGGCACGCCCGCTGCCGCGTCTTCCGGCGTGTAGAAGCACGAGAAATGCGAGCCGATGATCTGCTCGTCGGTGTAGCCCTTGATGCGCCGCGCGCCCGGATTCCAGTTGGTGACGCAGCCTTCCGGCGACAGCATGAAAATCGCGTAGTCGTTCACGCCCTGCACCAGCAGCCGGAAGCGCCGGTCGCTTTCGAGGGCGGCGTCGGTGGCCTTCTTCTTGTCGTTGATGTCGCGCACGACGCGTCCGTAGCCGAGCAGATCCCCGTCGGGTGCGTAGAGCGCTGTGATGATGACGTTCGCCCAGAACAGGCTGCCGTCCTTGCGCACGCGCCAGCCTTCCATTTCGTAGCGGCCGTCTTCACGGGCACGCTGAAGGCCGAGTTCCGGCAAGCCTGCGCGCTGGTCTTCACCGGTGTACATGACGCGCACGTGCTGGCCGAGAATCTCGTCGGGATGGTAGCCCTGGATCGTCTCGCCGCCGCGATTCCAGCTGATGATTGTGCCGTCCGGCGCGAGCGCGAAGATTGAATAGTCCGTAGTGGATTCGGCCCACAGGCGCAGCCATTCGCTGCTGAAGTTGGCGGCGCGCGCGGTCGTCCCGCTCGCCGCGGCGCTTTCGTCCGCGTGCGGTTCAGGCGGCTTCGCGTGGTCGCCCGCCGCGCTGCCGATGTCCGTGTCGTCGTCGCTCATCGCCTGTTATCTGGCCTCTCTCTGCGCGGTCATTGTATAAGCACCGCCAGGCTGTCGGCATGCCGATCAAACCCTATGCCTGCGCTTTTAGCGCGACTTCGAACACCTCAGAACGGAAACTTCGTCGTCGACAGGATTTCCTTGAGCACCATGAAGCTGCGGATCTGCCGCACGCCTGGCAGGTATAGCAATTGCTCCGCGTGCAGCCGGTTGAAGCTCTCGCTGTCGCGCGTGCGCACGAGCATGAAGTAGTCGAATTCCCCCGTCACGACGTGGCACTCCATGCAGCCCGACACCTTTTGCGCGGCCTTTTCGAATGCGGCGAAGGTTTCGGGCGTCGAGCGGTCTAGCACGACGCCGATCACCACCAGCATCCCCGCGCCAAGCGCTTTCGGATCGAGCAGCGCGACCGTCGCCCGGATCAGTCCCATTTCCTTGAGCCGCTCGACGCGCCGCAGGCACGCGGGCGCGCTCAGCTTCACCTTCGCCGCCAGCGCGACGTTCGAGATCGACGCGTCCTGCTGGAGTTGCTTGAGGATCGCGCGATCGATGCGGTCGAGTTGCGACAGCGGCGTGGCTTCTTCGGCGGATTGGCTGCGTAATTTTGTTGCGCACATGGCTTATCTTAAGAAACGAACAAAGGCCTAATGGCTTGGATTCGTTTTTAAAGTAGCTTTGACCGAATTATTTCGCAAGCTCATTTCGCGAGGTCTTTCCTATCATGTCTGTCAGCGCGGCACCGTTCGCGCCCTTCCAGACAACGGACCTCGACCATGAACCTGCAACGTTTCCCCCGCTATCCCCTCACCTTCGGGCCGACGCCGATCCAGCCGCTCAAGCGCCTTTCCGATCATCTCGGCGGCAAGGTCCAGCTGTACGCGAAGCGCGAGGACTGCAATAGCGGGCTCGCGTTCGGCGGCAACAAGACGCGCAAGCTCGAATACCTGATTCCCGAGGCGCTCGCGCAGGGCTGCGATACGCTCGTGTCGATCGGCGGCATCCAGTCGAACCAGACGCGCCAGGTGGCCGCCGTCGCCGCGCATCTGGGCATGAAGTGCGTGCTCGTGCAGGAGAACTGGGTGAACTATTCCGACGCCGTGTATGACCGCGTCGGCAATATCCAGATGTCGCGCATCATGGGCGCGGACGTGCGGCTGGTGCCCGACGGCTTCGACATCGGCTTTCGCAAGAGCTGGGAAGACGCGCTCGACAGCGTGCGCGCGGCAGGCGGCAAGCCGTATGCGATTCCCGCCGGCTGCTCGGACCATCCGCTCGGCGGACTGGGCTTTGTCGGCTTCGCGGAGGAAGTGCGGCAGCAGGAAGAGGAACTGGGCTTCAAGTTCGACTACATCGTCGTGTGCTCGGTGACGGGCAGCACCCAGGCCGGGATGGTGGTCGGCTTCGCAGCGGACGGGCGCGCGGACCGTGTGATCGGCATCGACGCATCGGCGAAGCCGGAACAGACGCGCGAGCAGATCACGCGCATCGCGAAGCGCACGGCCGAACTGGTCGATCTGGGCCGCGATATCACCGCGCAGGACGTCGTGCTCGACACGCGTTACGGCGGCCCGGAATACGGCTTGCCGAACGACGGCACGCTCGAAGCGATCCGTCTGTGCGCGCGGCTCGAAGGCGTGATGACCGATCCCGTCTACGAAGGCAAGTCGATGCACGGGATGATCGACAAGGTGCGGCGCGGCGAATTTCCGGAAGGCTCGAAGGTGCTGTATGCGCATCTGGGCGGCGTGCCCGCGCTGAACGCCTATAGCTTCCTGTTCCGCGAAGGCTGATCGCGGTACAAAAACAAATGGCGATGCCGCAATGTATCGGGGCATCGCCATCCGTCTCCTCGCACCAAGGCCGCGAAGATGCGCGGCCTCGATTCCCCCGTTTTTCCCGCGTTATTTCACCAGGTCGCCCGACATCCATCCTTGCGCGACGCCGATCTGCGCAACCTGCTTCGCCACCGAGTCGGCCAGCTTCTTCGCGTCGCTCGTGACGGTATCGTTCTTGTGCTCCGAGCCGACATGCAGCGCACCGCCAACCGCCGCCGACGTCGCGACATGTCCCGCCACTGCGCCGACGCCCGCCGTTTCCGCGACGCCCGGCATATGGCCGCTGTTCGCGTCGGCGTCGAACGTCTGCACCAGTTGCGGCATGCCGCCTGCCGGCTTGTACAGCACCTGCACGTGCGCCGTCACTTCGCTCTTGCCGGCGCCGAGGCCGATCAGCGTGCGGCGGCGATGGTTGCCCGCATCGATCGAACCGACCGCGCCTTCGACGATCAGCACGTTCTGGTCGGCAGGCGGCGGTGCGTCGGTGCGGATCGCGTGCATGCCCATCGACTGGAGTTTCGCGACGACTTCATCCGTCAGTGTGTCGCTGGCGGCGGCCGCTTCCTGCGTTTGCGACGATTGCGACGATTGCGATGAACCGGAGAAGCTTGCGCTCAGTTTGTGAATGAGGCCGCTGTTGTCGAGCTTCACGGAATCCGGATTGCTCGCGAACGTGTAGACATAGACGTTCTGCGGGTTCGCTTGCGTGAGCGTCGAGTATTGGGCGGTGTTCGTGACGCTGGCTGCGGCGCAGCCGCTCAGCAGCATCGCGCTGAATGCGAGTGCAGCGGAAGCGCTGCGAAGGGTCTTGCCACGAACGGAGTTGAGAGCTGCAAACATGTGAAGTCCTGTCATCGGTCAGAAGATTAAGCAGATCGTCCGATATTTGGCTTCACTCGAAGCAACATCGGCGATGTCACGGTTGCGTGAATCGCCGGTGTCGTTCTGTTGTTTTGTTCGGTTAGCTCTGCACGCGGAACGCAGTATGGAAGAGCGCCCGAATGATGGCTATCGACGAATTATGTCGACTCATGTCATGCGGCGAAAAGCCTTATACGACGGGCGTTTCCAGCTTCATCGCGCGTCCACGACCGAGGTGTTGTAGACCGTCCCGCCGATCGTCACATTGGACAGCGAAATCGCATTCACGTTGTACGCGTAGATCGGCCCCGGCGTGGTCGAGCTTGCCGTGCCGTTGCAGACAGGCGTGCCGAGATTGCAGTTTGTGATCGTGACGCCCGAGATGGGTGGAATCGCGGGCGCCGGCGTGGGACCGTTGTAGTCGAACGCGACGGGGCCCTGCGCGACGATCGCCTGGAAGCACGAGGCCGTTACGCCGTTTACCGTTACGTTGCTCGCCGTCACGTTGGAGATGTTCACGTTCTGCACGAGCGCGGGGCGTGTGCGCACGGCATCGTTGGCGGGCTGATAGTCGCAATCGAATGTGATCAGCCCGCCCTGCGCCGCCGATGGATTGGCGGCAGAGGCCGTCTTTACGCCCAGCGGCACCGTCGCGTTGATCGGGCTGCCCGCCAGCAACGCGCTGCCATAGCCGCCGCCCGTGAGATTGACGCCGTTAGGCAACGTGACGTTATCGACGTAGAAGTTCTTCACATAGCCACCGCGATTCATGTTCGTCTTGATGCGGATCGCGATGTTCAACGGATTGGTCTGCCAGTTCTGGTTGAGCATCTGCAGGTTGCGCGCATAGATGTTCTGCACGCCGCCGCCCATTTCGCTGCCCAGCGTGATGCCGCCGTGGCCGCTGTTCATCGTGCAGTTCTGGATCACATGGTTCTGCGCGGGGCCGTATGTGGTGTCGAGTGCCTTGCCGGACTTGATCGCGATGCAGTCGTCGCCCGTGTTGAACGTGACGCCGTCGCACAGCACGTTGTTGCAGGCGTCGGGATCGAAGCCGTCGTTGTTCGGTCCGATGCTGTCCACCGTCACGCCGCGTATCACGACGTTCGCGCAGTCCGTTGGATGGTGCTGCCAGAACGGCGTGTTGTTCGTGCGGTAGTTTTCCATCAGGACGTTCGTGCAGCCGAGGAACTCGACCATGCACGGCCGCAGATAATGCCCGAGGCCGAAGATCCGTTTCTCGACGGGCACACCTGCTTCCGATAGCGCCGGCAGATAGTTCTGGTCCTGCTGCCAGGGCGTCGCGGTGCCGGTCAAAAGCGCATAGAGCGCATCCGATATGCCGGGCGCGACCGTTTTCAGATCGACGTTGCTCGGGTTCGCGTAGGCCTGCGAAGGCGTCGTCGGGCCGGTGCAGCCATAGGCGTTCTTCGTGCCCTTCCAGGTCCACCAGCAGGTGCTCGTGCTGCCGCTGCCCGTGAACGGCGTCATTGCCTGGCCGTTGAGCACGGAGGTCGCGCCCTCGCCCGTGATCGCGATATTGGTCTGGTTGCGGGCATAGACGGGCGCGCCGAAGTTCAGGCAATCGTTTGCCTGCCAGCGGCTGTAATAGAGCTTGCCGTTCGATGCGCAGTCGACGGGACCGTCGTTCGCGTAGTCGGCGGGATTCGGGCTGAAATAGATCGTGCAGTTCGCGCCCAGATGAAAGTTCACGTTGCTCTGCAACACGATCGGTCCCGCGCAATACCGTGCCTGACGGCACCACGACACGCCCACCGCCTGCCGCGCTGCACGCAGCGATGGCGGCAAGGAACGCGGGACGCGAATCGAACGATCCGGGCGCGTGGGTCTGGTCGGCGCCGGGACTCGTGGGCGACGACGCCGAAGCGGCATACGGATTAGTCGCGGCAATCACGCCACAAGGCTGCGCGCCATAACTGGTGACGACGAAATCGACGGACGGAAACATCGACTGCGAAACCTTCTGCAACGACGCGATGATCTGCTCTGCTGCGCCATTGCTGCCCCAGATCGGGTCGCTGTTTGCCGTTGGCGCTGCTGAATTCGACTGATTGCCGCCGCAACCGGGCAGCGTGCCGAGCAGCGTCGAGCCCGCTGCCGCCCCCGCGAATGCGATGAAAGTGCGCCGTTGCGGCGATTGCGGACCGTCCGGGCCTGCGTTGGATGTGCTCGAGCCTGCCCTGTTCGCGCGACTGCTTCTGTTGTGCGTCGTCACCGATGTCTCCTTGTCGTCTGCCTGCTTCGATGGGGATCGTTCGCGCGATCCGTACGTTTTGCCGGATCGCGACGGAGACATTGTTGTAAAACAACTTGATGAGTGTCAAGTGTGATTCGTCGACTTTATCGGGTCGAGAAATTCGTGTCTTATTCGGCCATATTGAGATTACAAGCGGCTTATAGCCATTCTCACTGAGTCCCACCGACCCAGGGATGGCCCTAAGACAACATACTATTTGCTTGACAACTTGATTCTCAAAAGCGACGATGTCTGACATAGAAAAGCCCCAACGCGCATGATCCGGCGCCCTCGCCCGGCCATGCGTTTGCAGCACCGCCCGACATCAGGAGCGAGACACGCCATGACAAAACTCTGCGCCAATCTGACGATGCTCTTCACCGAGCATGATTTCCCGGAGCGTTTTGCCGCTGCATCGAAGGCCGGTTTCAAGGGCGTCGAGTATCTGTTCCCGTACGCTTACGAAAAGGACCAACTCGCCGCGCTGCTTCACCAGTACGGCCTTGAACAGGTGCTGCATAACCTGCCGGCAGGCGACTGGGCTAGCGGCGAGCGCGGCATCGCGTGTCTGCCGGAGCGCGTCGGCGAGTTTCAGGAAGGCGTCGGCACCGCGATCAACTACGCGCGCGCACTGGGTTGCAAGCAGTTGAACGTGCTGGCGGGCATCGCGCCAGCGGGCGTCGATCAGGACACGATTCGCGAGACGTTCGTCGGCAACCTGCGCTTCGCCGCAGCAAAGTTGAAACCGGCGGGCATCCGCCTGCTGGTCGAGCCGATCAATACGTTCGATATCCCAGGTTTCTACGTGAACCGCACGCAACAGGCGCTCGATCTGATCGACGAGGCTGGCGGCGACAACATCTATTTGCAGTACGACATCTATCACATGCAGCGGATGGAAGGCGAACTCGCCGCGACCATCCAGAAGCATCTGCCGCGTATCGCGCATATCCAGCTCGCGGATAACCCCGGCCGCCACGAACCCGGCACGGGCGAGATCAACTATCCGTTCCTGTTCGACCATCTCGACACGATCGGCTACGAAGGCTGGATCGGTTGCGAATACAAGCCCGCCACGACTACGGCAGCGGGCCTCGGCTGGACGGCCGCCTACCTCTGATTGCCTGATCACGCTGCTGCGGCGCGGCGCAAGCCGCAGCGGTCACAACCTCGCGCCAACCATACACAGACTCATCCAGACGGCATCGCAAGCGACACGCGATGGCCGTCATCCGCAGGAGACATGCAGTGCAACGCCATACGATCAAAGGACTACGCTGGTGGATCATCGGGCTCATCATGCTCGGTACCGTCTTCAACTATCTCGCGCGCAGCTCGTTGTCCGTCGCCGCCCCGACGCTCACCGAAAAGCTGCACATGACGACGCAGCAATACTCGTATGTCGTCGCGGCGTTCCAGGGCGCGTACACGGTGATGCAGCCCGTTGCGGGTTATATCCTCGACTTCGTCGGTCTCAAGATCGGCTTTGCAATCTTCGCGATCGCGTGGGCCGCGTCGAACATGCTGCACGGTCTTGCCACCGGCTGGACGTCGCTGGCGTTCTTCCGCGGCCTGCTCGGCATGAGCGAAGCGGCCATTTTTCCGGCGGGCATGAAGACGATCAGCCAATGGTTCCCGGCGAAAGAGCGTTCGATCGCGACAGGCTGGCTCAACACGGGCACGTCGATCGGCGCGATGCTCGCACCGCCTCTCGTCGTGTACTGCATCCTCACGTTCAACTGGCAAATGGCCTTTGTGGTCACGGGCGGCTCGGCGTTTATCTGGGTGGCGCTGTGGCTCGTGTTCTTCCGCAAGCCCGAAGATCATCCGAATCTCTCGACGGACGAGCGTCAATACATTCTGTCCGGTCAGGAGCGGCGCATGCAGGACGCGACGGCGCGTCCGTCGTGGCGTCACGTGCTGTCGACGCGCCGCTTCTGGGGCATCGCCATTCCGCGTTTTCTCGCCGAACCGGCATGGCAGACCTTCAACTTCTGGATTCCGCTCTACCTGTTCACCGTGCGTCACATGAACCTGAAGGAGATCGCGCTGTTCGGCTGGATGCCGTTCCTCGCCGCGGACCTCGGGTGCCTGGTCGGCGGCTACCTCGCGCCGTTCTTCATTCGCCGCTTCAACGTGTCGCTGATCACGTCGCGCAAGCTGGTCATCATCTGCGGCGCCGTGCTGATGGTCGGCCCGGCGTGTATCGGCCTCGCGGCCAGCCCGTATGTCGCGATTGCGCTGTTCTGCATCGGCGCCTTCGCTCACCAGGCCATTTCCGGCGCGCTGTTCACGCTCGCATCCGACGTGTTCGGCCAGCACGAAGTCGGCACGGCGACGGGCTTCTCCGGCATGTTCGGCTGGCTGGGCGGGATGATCTTCTCGTTGATCGTCGGCGCGTTGGCGGCTACTCTCGGCTATAACCCGCTGTTCGTCTGTCTGATGCTGTTCGACATCATCGGCGCGACGGTCGCGTGGAAGCTGATCACACACGGCGAGTCGTCCGCGCCTGCGCATATTGGCGTACTCGGGGAACTCGCGGAGCAGCCGACATCGGGCCGCTGATCTTCTGGATACCTGCTACCTCCCATAAGGTTTCATCATGACGAAAAAGATTGCGTTGAGCGGTGCGGGCGGTCAGCTAGGCCGCTTCCTGCGCGCCGCGCTGAACGAGCGTGGCGTGAACTTGCGGTCCGCGGCAGGCTCGCGCGCGCTGGAACCGCTGTTCGACGGCGAGGACGTGATGCACGGCGATCTGCGCGATCCCGCCGTGGTCGACCGGCTAATGCAAGGCGTCGACGTGCTGATCCACATGGCGGGCACGAGCGTCGAACGGCCGCTGCCCGAAATCATCGAAAACAATCTTCGCGGCCTCGTCGAAGTGTATGAAGGCGCGCGGCGGCATGGCGTGCGCCGCATCATCTTCGCGAGCTCGAATCACGCGATCGGCATGTATCCCGTCGAAGACAAGCTCACGCTCGACTGCGCGTTCCGCCCCGATGGTTTTTACGGGCTCAGCAAGGCATGGGGCGAATCGCTCGCGCGCATGTACTGGGACAAGCATGGCATCGAGAGCGTGTGCATCCGCATCGGCAGTTGCATCGAAAAGCCGACGGAGTTCCGGCACCTCAGCACCTGGCTTGGTCACGACGATTTTCTGCATCTCATCGACCGTTGCATCAATGTGCCGGAACTTGGTTTTCAGGCGGTCTGGGGCGTGTCGAACAACACGCGCAGCTACTGGGACAATTCCGCGGCAGCGCCGCTCGGCTATCAACCGAAGCAGAACGCCGAAGACTACGCCGACGAAATCCTGAAGCAGCCGAATCCGCTCGATCCCGTCGCGCAGCGTTTTCAGGGCGGCGGCTTCGTGACGATCGACTACACGCCGCCCGAACAACGCAACGTCCGGCGCTGATCGACGCGCCGCCCGGCGCACTCTGTGTTGCAACTCCCTGCGGTTCCCTTCTATGGAGAACACGATGAAGCTTCCGGAGAATCCATTCAAACGCGCGCTGCAGGCGGGGCGTCAGCAGATCGGCTTGTGGTCGAGCCTTGCTAGCAACGTGTCGGTCGAAATCCTGGCGGGTTCGGGTTTCGACTGGCTGCTGCTCGACATGGAACATTCGCCCAACGAACTGCCGATGGTTCACAGCCAGCTGCAAGCGTGCGCGGGCACGCCGACGCATCCCATCGTGCGGCCGCCGTGGAACGACATGGTGACGATCAAGCGCCTGCTCGACAGCGGCGCGCAGACGCTGCTGATTCCCTACGTCGAAACCGAGGACGAAGCGCGCGATGCCGTGTCGTTCACCCGCTATCCGCCGGAAGGCGTGCGCGGCTATGCATCGACGGCGCGGGCGTCGGACTTTGGGCGCATCAAGGATTATCCGAAGCTTTGCGCGAGCGAACTATGCGTGCTCGTGCAGATCGAGAGCCGGCTCGGCTTGCAGAATCTGGAGCGGATTGCGGCCGTCGAAGGTGTCGACGGCATCTTTATCGGGCCGGGCGATCTGTCGGCGGCACTCGGGCATGTGGGCGATCTCAAGCATCCCGATGTGCAGGCAACCGTCGACGATGCGATCAAACGCATTGTCGCAACGGGCAAGCCTGCGGGCATTCTGATCGGCGATGAAGCGCTTGCGCGGCACTATATCGATCTCGGCTGTCTGTTCACTGCCGTTGGGTCCGACATTGGTCTGCTTGCGCGCAACGCCGAGCAGCTTGCGGCGAGGTTTAAGTCGGCTGGCTAAACGCGTTCCATGTTCCGAAAAACCCGCCCGCTCGCTTCATGCATCGGGCGGGTTTTGTTTTGTGCTTCAGCTATCCCGCACACTCCATAAAAAAAAGCGCCGCAAGCGCGGCGCCCTGTCCTGCTTTAGCTACGTCGTACACCGTCAGAACCGATGCACCATGCCGACGCCCACACCGACCATGCTGCGCGATGACGACGGCGTCGAATTGAAGCCGTCGCCGATCGTTGCCGTCGCGTTGATGATGCTGCGGCCGTTCGTGCCGAGCGTCTGGCCGTTCGCGCGCTGATACGCCTGCAACGCATACAGACCCGTACGCTTGGACAGCGAGTAGTACTCGGACAGGTTGACCTGCGAATACGACGCGTTGCTCGTGATGCCATTGGCCTTCGTCGCGCGCGTGTAAGCGTAGCCCGTCGCGAAGTCCCATGCGGCCGTCGGCTTCCAGTGCAGCACGACGCCGCCCGAGTTCCAGATCGACAGGTCGTGGAAGCCCGAACCGATGCCCGGAATGTACTGCACGTTCGAATACGTTGCCGTGATGTCGAACTGGCTGTTGAACGTATAGCCCCCGCCGACGGCGAAGCGCTGCTGCGCGCGTGCCGACTGGTAGCCATTGGTCACGGCCGAAACGCCCGCCTGCGCGCCCGCGTTCGACGTCGTCGTATCGGTGCCGAACGTGCCGCCATTCACGTTCGAATTGTTGATCTTCGAGAAGCCCACCGCGATGCCGATCGGGCCTTGCGAATACTGGACCGCCGTGCTCCACGTCGAGCCCTGATACGCGCTGCCCGGCACGCCGCCGAACGAATACGAGCCGCTGAACTTGAAGCCGTAAATCTGCGGCGACATGTACAGCAGCGTATTGTTCGCGCGATAGATCGTATCGAGACCGTCGACGTCGCCTGCGTGCGCGCCGTAGAAACCGGTCAGCCACGTCGTCGGGCTATACGGCGACAGCAGCTGGTAGTACGACGCGTACTGGCGGCCAGCCGTCAGCGAGCCATAGGTGCTGTTCGACACGCCGACGAACGCCTGGCGGCTGAACATCAGGTTGCTCGTCGACATCGCGCCGTTGTTCGCGCTGAAACCCTCTTCCAGTGTGAAGATCGCCTTCGTACCGCCACCGAGGTCTTCTGCGCCCTTCAGGCCGAAGCGGCTGCCCGCCCATACGCCCGTGACCATCTTGAAGGCCGAGTGTCCGCCCGTGGTCGAACCGAGCGTCGTCGAGCTCGACTGATAACCGATGCCGTTATCGACGATGCCGTACAGCGTCACGCTGCTCTGCGCGAACGCAGGCGCCGCCGTCGCCAGCGATGCGCCGATCACCAGCACCGCCTTGACGCCTGCATAGTGTTTCTTCTCCATCCGTATCCCCTCCTGGGCTTGGTTATTGATGTTGTTGCGTGGTGTCTTCGCGCTGCGCGCGCGTTCTTGTTGCTCTGTTCTTGTCTCCTGACACGGACGGCGTTGCGCCTCTATCGCCGGATGCGGAGCAGTTCAATGAATCTCCGGCTCACCCGCCGATTCGCTCGCGCCATCGCGTTGCAGGAAGTCGAAATCGCAGCCCTTGTCGGCCTGCAGCACATGCACCTGATGCATCGCGCCGTAACCGCGCGAGAATCTCGGCGCGGGCGCGACCCACTCCGCCTTGCGGCGAGCGAGTTCTTCATCCGATACCAGTACGTTCAGCTTGCGCTGCGGCACGTCGAGTTCGATCATGTCGCCGTCGCGCACCAGCGCAAACGGCCCGCCGATAAATGACTCCGGCGCCACGTGCAGCACGCACGCGCCATAGCTCGTGCCGCTCATGCGTGCATCGGAAATGCGCAGCATGTCGCGCACGCCCTTTTGCAGCACCTTCTTCGGCAGCGGCAGTTGGCCCCATTCAGGCATGCCCGGGGCACCGACAGGCCCCGCGTGCTGCAACACGATCACGCAGTTCTCGTCGATATCGAGCGCGTCGTCGTCGATGCGCGCGGCCATGTCGTTGTAGTCCTTGAACACCACCGCTCGGCCCGTGTGCACCATCAGATGCGGCTCGGCCGCGCCCGGTTTGATGACGGCGCCATCGGGCGCGATGTTGCCGCGCAGGACAGCCAGACCGTTGTCCGGCATCAGCGGGTTGTCGCGGCGGCGGATCACGTCGTCGTTGAAGATCTGCGCGCCTTCGAGGTTCTCGCCAAGCGAGCGGCCATTCACCGTCTTCTGCGAGCGGTCGATCAGATCGCCCAGTTCTGCGAGCATCGCCTGCAGGCCGCCCGCGTAATAGAAGTCTTCCATCAGATACGCGCCCGTCGGCCGGATGTTCGCGAGCACCGGCGTGCGGCGCGAAATGCTGTCGTAACGGTCGAGCGTCAGTTCGATCCCGGCGCGGCGCGCGAGCGCAATCATGTGCACGATTGCGTTGGTCGAGCCCGACAGCGCGAGGCACGTCGTCACCGCGTTGTCGATTGACTTCACGGTGAGGATGTCCGACGGCTTCAGGTCTTCCCACACCATTTCGACGATGCGCATACCCGTTTTTGCGGACATCTGCGCGTGGCGCGAATCCGGCGCGGGGATCGACGCGAAACCCGGCAGCGTGAAGCCGAGTGCTTCGGCGGCGCTCGTCATCGTGGACGCCGTGCCCATCGTCATGCAGTGGCCCGGCGAGCGCGCGATGCCACCTTCGACGCCCTGCCAGTCCTCTTCCGTGATCTTGCCCGCGCGCAGGTCGGCCCAGTACTTCCACGTGTCCGAACCGGAGCCGAGCGTCGCGCCGTTCCAGTTACCGCGCAGCATCGGGCCGGCGGGCAGGAAGATGGTCGGCAGGTCCATGCTGATCGCGCCCATCAGCAGCGCGGGCGTGGTCTTGTCGCAGCCGCCCATCAGCACGACACCGTCAGCGGGATACGAGCGCAGCGTCTCTTCCGCTTCCATTGCGAGGAAGTTGCGGTAGAGCATCGTCGTGGGCTTCTGGAACGGCTCCGACAAGGTCTGCACCGGCAACTCGATCGGAAAACCGCCCGCCTGCCAGATGCCGCGCTTGACCTCTTCCACACGCTGCTTGAAGTGCGTATGACACGGGTTCATCTCGCTCCACGTGTTGAGGATCGCGATGACGGGCTTGCCCGCATACTCCTCGCGGCTATAGCCCATTTGCGCCGTGCGCGAGCGATGGCCGAACGAGCGCAGATCGTTCACGCCATACCAGCGGTGGCTGCGCAGTTCGTCGGGGGACTTCTTCTTGCGTTCGTTGCCGTTGTTGCTCACGTCGTCTCACTCCAGGTATTGCTTCAATTCCACTTCGATGCCACCTCAAATGCACCGCGATGCGAGCCGCGCAGCGTGCCCGGCACGCTGCGCGGCTCATGCGTTCAAACCGGTCACGCGTACGCCCGCTCGAACGCAAGCAGTTCACGCGCAGCCTGAGCAACGGCGGCATGATGCTCGACGGGTGTTTCGCTCAGCAGCGGCAGGATCGAACCCATGTCGGCGATACCCGAGAACGTCACGGCATCGTGCAGCACGCGGATCAGCGAGATGTTGTCGCGCAGCGTTTCGAGCGGCATGAACGCGTCATAGAGACGCTGCGCTTCGGCGTCGCGTCCTTCCTTCGCGGCGGCCAGCAGCCCCATAACGGCATGCGACGCGATACAGCCGCTGCCCGTGGTCCATGCGGCGAGGCCGAAGTCGCGCACATGCGTGAGCGCCGGACGCTCGCCCATGCCGGAGATCACACGCGACGGGCTCACGCTTTCGAGCAGGCGCCGCAGGTAAGGATCGTTCGCCGGGTTCGCGCGGACGATCGCGTACTTGACGGCGATCAGCGTTCCGCGGTCGACGAGGCGCGCCAGCGTGTCGACGTCCACGTAGTCTTCGCTCTTGATATAGAGCGTGAGCGGTATGCCCGCTGCGTCGGCGATACGCGTCAGGCCTGCTTCGACGCCCGCCGGCGTCGTGAAGCCGGACAGCGGCAACACCATCGCGGTGCGATAGGACGTCTGCGCGAGGATGCGCGCCTGGTCGAGCATCTTGCCGAAGTCCGGACCGATGGCGGGGATCACGCGCGTGGTGAGCGCCGCACTTTCTGCCAGCATGTCGAGCAACTCGCGGTATTCGCTGACGGCCACGTGATAGAAATTCGCGTTGCCGCCGTACAGCAGCGTACGCACGCCGCCCGCTTCGATATGGCGGATCAGTTTCTGGTTGGCGTCGACATCGAGCGACAAATCCGCGCGGCGCGCGAGCGGCGGGACTGCCATCACGGTCGACGCAAACTCGCGCTCGACGATCTGGGACTCGTTCATAAGATCTCGTGGTTCGGATGGGTGGCTGACAAGCCAGAAAATTAGCACCCGCGTCGCAACGTTGTCAAACAACTTGTTGATGACTTGGTGTTTTCCATGAAATCGTTTGACAACGATTGTCGCGTGCGCCTGACCGAAGTCGCCATTGCCACCGACATACGGTTACATTGGAAGACCCGCAGCAAGCCACATCGAAAGGAGACAGACGATGATCAAGTACGCATTGTTCGCGCGATTCGAGGCCAAGCCCGGCAAGGAAGCCGACGTCGAGGCGTTTCTGCAGAAGGGACTGGAACTGGCGAACCAGGAAACCACCACGCCCATCTGGTTCGCGCTGAAGATCGCCGAGCGGACCTACGGCGTGTTCGATGCCTTCCCCGACGAGGCCGGCCGCCAGGCGCATCTGGACGGTCCGATCGCGAAGGCGCTGATGGGTATCGCGGACGACCTGTTCACGGGGCCGCCGCAGATCGGCCGGATCGACGTGCTGGGGATGAAGAACACGCTCGGTTGAGCGTCATAACAGTTCACACAACTAAAAAGGAGACCGCATCCCATGGCCATACGCATCGTTCGACTCGGATCGGAACGCGCGCCGGATGAAGGCGTGCGCATCGGCACCGTGCGGCGTCCGCCGCGCGGCGTGCCGAAGGCCGAGTTCGGCAGCCGCAATTTCTACGACGTCTGGCTGCCGACGCTGTCACCCACGCCGGAACTCGTTCACGAAGCGCTGTCGGCCACAACCGATGCCGAGTGGAAGGACTTCGTGCGCAAGTTTCGCGCGGAGATGAACCACGGCGACGCGCCGAAAGTGCTCGACACGCTCGCCGCGCTGTCCGCCACCGCGAATTTTTCGGTCGGCTGTTATTGCGAGCACGAAAACCGCTGCCATCGCAGCGTGCTACGCGAGTTGCTCGCCGACCGGGGCGCGACGCTCGCGTAACGGGCCTTCAACCGTTCAGGCGATCGCACCGCCGCCATCGACCAGCACTGTCGAACCCGTCGCGTAAGGCGTCGTCGCCAGATAGACGATCGCGTTTGCGACGTCTTCGGGCTGGCCGACGCGCCGTGCGGGCAACCGGTTCGCCGCGCCTTCGAACATGCTGTCGCGCGCCTCGTCGGTGAGCTTCGACCACAGCGGCGTCGCGATCAATCCCGGCGACACCGTGTTCACCCGTACGGGCGACAACTCAAGCGCGAGACCGCGCGCGAGCGCTTCGAGCGCCGCGTTGATCGCGCCTTGCAGGACCGACATCTTGCTCGGCCGCACGGCGAGAAAACCCGATACGAAAGTCAGCGACCCGCCTTCTGCGATCTTCACCGCCCGAGCCACGCGGTAGGCGCCCCAGAACTTGCTGTCCATCGCCTTGTAGGCGTCGTCGAGCGGCAACTGGCGCAGCGGACCGGACGGCGTCTGCGCAGCCGAAATCACGACGTGATCGAACGGCTGCTGCGCGGTGAAGAACGCTTCGACGGCCGCGGCATCCGTCGTGTCGATCTCGGCCGTTTGCACACCGTGGCCGATTTCCTGTGCCGCCGCTGACAGCTTCTGCGCATTGCGCGACGCAATCGTCACCTGCGCGCCGAGCGCTGCGAAAGCCTTCGCTGCCGCCGCACCAATGCCCGAACTGCCGCCGACGATCAGCACGCGTTTCGATTCAAGCGAATTCATGTTTGTCTCCTTGCTCAAGAAAGGGAATGAATCGCGCCGTCACTTCGCGACGACGCCAAGTTGCTGCAAAAACGTCAGGTTGTCTTCGAGATGCCAGTTTTCGGCAATCTGGCCGTTCGCCACCCGGTAAATATCCGTCGCGATGAAATCGACGTTCTGGCCCTGTCCCTGCACGCCCTTGAACTCGCCCGTGAAGTGGCCGTGAAAGCGTAGATGCACGACGACGCGATCGCCGCTGACCACCATCTGCTCGATATCCGCCTGCAGATCAGGCACGGCGGCCCGCACGAACTTCGACGCGGCAAGCGGCCCTTCGATTCCCTGCGCGCGGCCCGGCGGCAACGTGCGATCGGTGAAGCCGGGCGCGAGCGCGGCGCGGGCGAGCACTTCGTCGCCTGTGCTCCAGAACGTGTCGTAGCGGCGCGCGGCGAGAATCTGCGCGTCGCGTTGCGCTTTGGGCAGGCTGTGATCGACGGTCAACTGATGCGGCTGAACGAGCGAGTCGTGCCCGACAGCGGCAAAAGCCGGCGCAGCCGCCATCGACATGACAGCCAGCGCGGCGGACAGCGCGCGACGCAACGGGGAAGCAGGACGAAACGACATGATGGGCTCCTTGAAGAAAAGCAACGGATCGGATTGATGGGTATGCTAGTCTTCGCGCCATGGAAGAAATACCACTTCCAGATTGATGAATCCTTTCTTTTTTGAGAAGAATGAGCGACACCCGCATCGACAGCCTGCCGGCCCTGATTGCCTTTTCCCGCGTGGTTTCGGCGGGAAGTCTGTCGGCGGCGGCACGCGAAATGGACCTGCCGCTGTCCGTCGTCAGCAAGCGGCTCGCGCAACTGGAGAAAAGCGTCGGCGTGCGGCTGATCCAGCGCACCACGCGCCGTCAGACGCTGACAGAAGAAGGCGCGCTGTTTCATGCGCGCGTCGTGCGCATACTCGACGAGATCGAGCAGGCGGAAGAACTGCTTTCGCAACGCCGCCAGGAAGTGAGCGGCCTGTTGCGCGTCACGGCGCCCGGCCAGCTCGGCCGGCAGAAGATCGCGCCGCTGATCGCCGATTTTCAGCGGCTTCATCCGCAGCTCACTGTCCAGCTCGAATTGACGGATGCCGTCGTCGATCTCGTCGAAAGCGGGTTCGATCTCGCGATTCGCTTCGGCAGTCTTGCCGATTCATCGCTGATCGCGCGCACGCTCGCTCCGAACTTTCGCGTGCTGTGCGCGTCGCCCGCCTATCTGCAGGCGCACGGCACGCCGAAGCATCCCGACGAGCTGACCTCGCACCGCTGCATCCTGATCGGCGACCAGCGGCGCGCGGAATGGCGCTTCGAAGGCGACGAAAGCATCGCGGTGCGCGTCGATGCCGCGATCGTCACGAACGACGGCGAGGCCGCGCATCTGTTCGCGCTCGCCGATGCCGGCATCGCCGTGAAGTCGATCTGGGACGTGGGCGACGACATACTCGCGGGCAAGCTGCGCCGCGTGCTGCCGCACCATTCGATGTCCGCCGCGCCGCTGCACGCGATCTATCCGCACAGCCAGCATCTCGCGCCGCGCGTGCGCGCGTTCGTCGACTATCTGCGCGAGCGGCTCGCGCAGGCGTGGCGGTGGGAGACGCTGTAGGCCGCGCGCGCTCACGCCGCGCGGCTGCGGCTTGATGATTTCTTCATGATCTGTCGATAGCGCCATCCTCGTGCGGCTCGCACCATGTAAGCAGCGAATCCCGCCACGCCCGCCGCTTTGCCGAGGACGGCGCGAATCCTCCGGCTTCGCCTTCCGGCCAGTCAGCGCTGACCGTATCCGCATCGTTTCGAAGGAGTCAGATCATGAAGACGCTTCGCATCGCGGCGACCTGCGCGGTCGCTCTGTCAGTGGGATATGTTGGGCACGCATGGGCACAGGATAAGCCCGCAGCCGTGCCTGTCGCGCAATCGGCGCAGGATGTCGGCGGTATGCCGGACGCGTCGGTGGGCCAGTCCGGACGCGCGATGGGTACGACACGCTCCGACGTCTATCAGGATCTGCTGCGGTCCGAGCAGTCGGGTGAGCAGCATCGGCTGAACGCCAGCCTCTATCACGGCAAGTGAGTGCCACGCATGCGATGTGCCGTGGCCTTCGCGGCGCATCGCGCCTGAAATCGGCGCGCTTCAATAACCGATCCGCTTCTCGACACTCCTGAACTTTCCCTGCGACCGATAGCGGTTGAACCACGGATTCGTGCGCAGCTCGCACAGTCGCGGCGAGCGTTCGGCCAGCGACACCTCGAGCCAGCGGAACATCTCGTCGGCCTGTCCCAGCCGGGCGTAGAGTTCCGCGAACAGGAACGGCGACGTATAACGCGTCTGACGCCGCGCCTGCAGGTCCTGCAGATACCACTGCAACACCCGGTCATAACCACCCGCGTCCCACGCCGCGCGCACGCTTTCCGCGCGCGTGAATTCGTTGCAGCGCGTGAGCGCATCGACGGTTGCCTCGACGGCGCGCTCGTAGTCGCCGCGCACTTCGAACGCGATGGCCAGCAACTGATACACGAGCGGCGAACGGTTGCCGTGCCCCGCGCTCAGATAGTCGCGGGTGACTTCTTCGTAACGCCCCGACTGCACGAGACCGAAAATGCGCGAGCCTTCGAACCCGAGCGGATCGGCCCGTTCCGCACGTTCGAACTGCGCGCGTCCCTCGGCTTCGCGGCCGAGCACGAGCAGGAGCCGCGCATATAAACGACTCGTTTCCGCGTGCTCGGGGTTCAGGCGCAGCGCCTCCAGAAACTCTTCTTCCGCGCGACGCCAGTCCCAGTCGAAGAAGTAATGCACGCCGGCCAGCGCCTGATGCGCCTCAGGCAGGCCGTTGTCGAGTTCGAGCGCGCGCAGCGCGGTTTCGCGCGCCCGTGGATAGCCTTGCAGCGAAGGATAGAAGCCATGCGCCGCCGTGCCGCCGAACACGTTCGACAGCCCGACATAGCCGAGCGCGTAGGTCGGATCGCGCTCGACGGCCTCTTCGAAATAGCCGCGCGCGCGGATGAAGTCCTCGTCGCTCAGCAGGTGATGCGCGGCGAAGCCCGCATCGAAATGCACGCGGCGCGTCCAGAAGTAACGGCCGCGCAGATACGCGTCGTGCGCACGCGGATCGACGGGCAGACGGCGCGCGAGCCGCAATTGAAACTGCTCGCCGAGCGCCGGCGACACTTCGCGCGCGAGCGCCGCGCCCACTTCCATCTGGATGTCGAGCGCACCCTTTGCGACGGGCTCGTAAGCGTGGCGCCACACCTGCACCTGATCGAAGCAGCGAATCAGCTGCACGAGAATGCGCAGACGTCCGCCATCGCGCGCGAGCGAGCCTTCCAGCACATAATCGACGGAAAGCTCGAAGGCGATTTCCGCGATGCTCTTCTTCGCGCTCCGGTAATGCGCCGCCGTCGTGCGCGCGACGACGAGAATGCGGTTCGCGTCCAGCATGCCGATGTTCGCCGAGGTCTCGTCGGCGAGCGCGTCGCAGAAGCTGTCGAGCGCGGGGTCGCCCGTCTGGTTGCCGAACGGCAGCACGAGCAGGCGCGCCGCCGCCGACGGCGAGGGCGATGCCTCCACGGCCGCCGCCGTCCGGATGCCTTCCAGCCGGTAGCCCTTGCCTTTGACCGTCAGCAGATAGCGCGGCGCATCCGGGTTCTCGCCGAGCGCGATGCGGATCTTGCGGATCGCGGTATTGATGCTGTTATCGGTTTGCCGGTACGCATTGCCGCCCCACAACGCGCGCACGATATCGGCACGCGTCACCAGCTGGCCGTTGCGCGACGCCATCAGGATCAGCAGTTCCATCGGCAGGCGTTCGAGCCGGATCTGCTCGCCGCCGCGGCGCAACGCGTAGCGCCCGATGTCGAGTTCGACGTCCGCGATCCATACGGGCTCTGTGGGTTCCATCTCCGCTCCTGCCACCGCGTGACCAGGCTTGCGACACTACTCGTGCCGGACCATCGGCGCGTGCAGCCTGCCGCGCTTCATGCCGAAGGTCGATGCGAATGCGACCAGCGCGCCCGCCAGCATCACGAGCGCGGGCGCGAGTGTCCAATGCAGATCCGCGACCAGAAAGCTCACGGTCAGCGGCGTCAGACCCATCGTCACGGCGAGGCCAAAGTTCATCGCGGCCGCGACGCCGCTAAAGCGCACGTCGACAGGAAAGAGTTCGGCGATCGCGCAGCCGTAGGTGCCATTGATCAACGATGCAATCGTCCCCGCGACAAAAAACAGCAGCACGAGATTGGCGTGCGCGCCTGAGGCGGCGATAAAAAACACGGGCGCGAACAAGGCCGTCATGACGGCACCCACGCGGAACACGCGGTGGCGCGAGAAACGGTCGCCCGCTGCCGCCGTCAATGGAATACACGCGGCGATGGTGATCACATAGAGCGTCTGCGCCCACGCCACGTCGTTTGCGCCGCGGCCCAACGCCTGCAGCCAGCTCGGCATGTACGCGATGAACAGTCCGCCTGTGACGCCCGTCATCACGCCTGCGCCGATTCCCGTGACGATGGCCGCAAGGTGATGACGGAACAGCACGGCAAGCGGTTCGCGGTGCCGCCGCGCAATCGCGCGCGCGTACTCCGCCGATTCATCGAGCGTGCGGCGCAGCGCGAAGATGCCGAGACCGCAGATTCCGCCCAGCAAAAACGCGATCCGCCATCCGAACGCATCGATCTGCGCCACATCGAGCATCAGATGCACCGCGAGATTCACGCTCGACGCGAGCAACAAGGACAGATTGACGGCCACGAACACGAAGCCGCACATCAGCCCCGGATGCGCGGAGCCCGTCTCGATCGCGTACACGAGCGCGCCCGGCAACTCGCCGCCGAGGCACAGACCCTGCACGAGACGCAACGTGAGCAGCGCAATGGGCGCGGCGATGCCGAGCGCGGCGTATGAAGGAAGCATTCCAATGGCGAGCGTCGCGAGCGCGGCAACGAGCGCGGACGACATGAAGACGATGCGCCGCCCGTACTTGTCGCCGAGCCGGCCGAGAAACAGGCCGCCGAGCGGGCGCGACAGATGTCCGATGGCGAGCACGGCAAACGACAGCGTGGCAGGCGCGAGCCCGATGCCGGGCGGAAAAAACACGCGTCCGATGTGCTGCGCGAAGAAGCCATAGATGACGAAATCGAAAACCTCGAGCGCGCCGCCCGTGCTGGCGACGAAGATCGTCCAGCGTTGGCTTGCGGCCCGTGACGCCGACGGCAGCGAAAGCGTATCGTCGAGCATGACAACTCCAGATATCGCCAGGCACATCGGCCACGCCCGCTTCGCGCAAATCGACGGGAAGGCATTTCGCGGTCGACACCCGGCCAGAGTGCGTTTCCGACAGCGCATGCTGTGTTACGGAACATTCTGGGCGACAAAGCCTCGCTCGCAAAGCTTTCTTATGCGTTTTGCAACAGCAATGCGACCGCACAGGCGTTTTCGGGTTGCGCGTGGGCATCGCCCGCTGCGCTGCAATGTGGCCTCCATCGTTGTCAAGTAAGGCGCAATCCGTCCAGGCCCTGATTGTTCTTTGCTGGAAACCGTCTAGCCTCCCTTTCAAAACGCCGATCTGGCACAGGTTTCGCAAGCTTTTTGGGATAATGATTCGCGAGGGAATCATGTAATTTCCCGTTAGCGTCGGCGAGGACCGTCCGGATGATCGACATCCGACGCGCCGCGTCACACCATCAAACACCGGAAGAGTCATCGACAATGGTCACAGCGACGCCCCGCACCAGCGACACCACCCTGCTCGATCCGAAGCACGCTGCCCGCTTCACGCTCGGCAACCGGATCATGCTGAGCTTCGGCGCGCTGTTCGTGCTGATGCTGGTGATGGCCGCGATCTCCTGGAGCCGGCTGCGCGTGATGGACGACGAAGCGCTCAGCATGGGCCACGACTCGGTGCCCGGCCTCTACCTCGCGACGACCTTGCGCGCGGCGGCCAACGAGGGCTATTCGACACTCGAACGCGCGCTCTTCGTCGAGAGCAGCGATGCCGCAACGAAGCAGGATCTCGAACGGATGCCGGCTTTGCTGCAAAAGTTCGATCAGGTGTCGGCCGAGTACCAGGCAACGCTCTTTCGCGACGCGGACCGCGAGCACTTCCGCGCCTTCCGCGCTGCCTGGGATCAATACCTACCGCAACTGAACGACGCCATGCGCACCGCGCCGACCTCGAAGGCGGATGCACAAGCCACCTTCGTCAAGCTCGCGCCCGCCTGGGAAAGCGTGATCCGCACGGCAAACGAACTGGTCAACGAAAACCGCACCCAGGCGGACGATTCCGCGAAATCGATCCGCGATTCCGTGACGGGCACGGAAATCACACTCGCGACGGCGCTCGGCGTCACGCTGCTCGTCGCGCTCTACACCGGCTTCTCGCTGTACCGCGCGATCACGGTGCCGATGGCGAGCCTCGTCGACGTGCACAACGTGATGCGTACGGGCAACCTGACGCAGCGTTTGAAGCTGGGCCGCCGCGACGAATTCGGCACGCTGGAAGACGGCTTCAACCGGATGGCCGAGGAACTGAACAGCCTCGTTGCGCAGGCGCAAAAGTCGTCGCTGCAGGTGACGACGTCGGTGGCCGAGATTGCGGCGACGTCGAAAGAACAACAGGCGACGGCGACGGAAACCGCTGCGACCACGACGGAGATCGGCGCGACCTCGCGCGAAATTTTCGCGACCTCGCGCGATCTGCTGCGCACGATGAACGAAGTGTCGGCCGTCGCGGATCAGTCGGCGACGCTTGCGGGCGCGAGCCAGAACGGCCTCACGCGCATGGAAGACACGATGCGCAGTGTGATGGAAGCGGCCGGCTCCGTGAACGCGAAGCTCGCGATCCTCAACGAGAAGGCCGTCAACATCAATCAGGTGGTCGCGACGATCACCAAGGTCGCCGACCAGACCAACCTGCTGTCGCTGAACGCGGCCATCGAAGCCGAGAAAGCGGGCGAATACGGCCGCGGCTTTGCCGTCGTCGCGACGGAAATCCGCCGTCTCGCGGACCAGACTGCCGTCGCCACCTTCGATATCGAACAGACCGTGAAGGAGATCCAGTCGGCTGTCTCGGCGGGTGTGATGGGCATGGACAAGTTCTCCGAAGAAGTGCGGCGCGGCATGCGCGACGTGCAGCAGGTCAGCGAGCAGCTGTCGCAGATCATTCACGAAGTGCAGACGCTCGCGCCGCGCTTCCAGCTCGTCAACGAAGGCATGCACACGCAGGCGACGAGCGCCGAGCAGATCACGCAGGCGCTGTCGCAGTTGTCGGAGGCGGCACAGCAGACGGCGGAGTCGCTGCGCCAGTCGTCGCAGGCGATCGACGATCTCACGCTCGTCGCGAACCAGCTGCGCACGGGTGTGTCGCGCTTCAAGATCGAAGCGTGAGCCCGCTCGCGCTGGCAGGCCCAACACGGCTGATACGGTGACGGCGATGCTCTTTCTTCTGTTCGAACTCGACCGCGACCGCTATGCGCTCGATGCCGCCGACATCGTCGAAGTACAGACGCTGACGGCCACCAAGGCGATTCCCGGTGCGCCCGCGTGGGTCGCGGGCGTGATCGAGCGGCACGGCGAGCCTGTGCCCGTGATCGATCTCGCGCAACTCGCGCTTGGGCGTCCGTCGCAGTACTGGCGCTCGACCCGGCTCGTGTTCGTCCACTATCGTGACACGCGCGAACCCGCTGACGCGGACACGCCGCCGCGGCTGCTCGGCCTGATCGTCGAACGGGCGACGCAGACGCGCCGGATCGAGCGCGAGCACTTCGCCGACAGCGGCATCGCGACGCCACACGCGCGCTGGCTCGGCCCCGTCGCAAGCGACGAGTCCGGCTTGATCCAATGGATCGACGTGCAGCAGATGCTCGACGACGAGGTGAAAGCGCTGCTCTTCCCGCAACCCCAACCTCATACGCGATGAACGCCGCGACCGCTTTCGTGCCGCGCTTCGAAGCCTGGCTCCTGCGGGAGACGGGGATCGACGCGTCGTCGCTGGGCATCAACGCGGTGGAGCGCGCGGTACTCGAACGCGTGCGCGTGACGCGCCTTGGCCTCGCGGCGCACGACACGAGCGTCACCGTCGATCCCGCCGAGATCGAAGCGTACTGGCAGCAACTGACCGTGTCGCGCGACGAACGGCAGGGGCTGATCGAGGCGCTCGTCGTGCCCGAAACATGGTTCTATCGCGATCGCGAGGCGTATGTCGCGCTCGCGCGGCTCGCGAACGAGCGGCTCGTGCGCGATCCGATGCACGTGCTGCGCGTATTGAGCCTGCCGTGCTCGACGGGCGAGGAACCCTACACGGTCGCGATGACGCTGCTCGACGACGGCATCGGCGAGAGCCGCTTCACCGTCGATGCCTTCGATATCAGTGCGCGCGTGATCGAGCATGCGCGCGCGGGCCTCTACGGGCGCAATTCGTTTCGCGGCCATCCGCTCGCGTTTCGTGACCGGCATTTCACGGCGCTAAACGACAGCTGGCAACTGAGCGAACGCGTGCGCGAGACGGTGCGCTTCTCGCACGCGAACCTGTTCGACCTGCAGGCGGGCGCGCAGGCACCGTACGACTTCATCTTCTGCCGCAACGTGCTGATCTATTTCGACCGCGAAGCGCAGGACCGCGCCATCCGCGTGCTCGACGCGAATCTCGCCAACGGCGGCACGATCTTCGTCGGCCCCGCCGAAACGGGCCTGATGATGCGGCACGCGATGACATCCGCGCGCATTCCGCTCGCGTTTGCGTTCCGGCGCAGCACGCCCGCGGAAACGAATGCGACGCGCGCGGTCAAACCGCTTGCCTTGAGCGCGGCAAACGTGACGACGCAAGCCGTGCGTACGCCCGCGTTCACGGCGGCAACTCGCGCGCCCGCGAAGCCGCCGCTTGCGAACCGCGCCCTCACGCCGCCGCCCGCGCGCGCGCAACAGACCGTGCGAGCGCCGACGCCGCAACCCGCCGCGGAACCATCGCTCGCTGCCGCGCGCCGTCACGCCGATGCCGGCGAATTCGACGAAGCCGAGCGCCTCGCGCATCAGCATGCGATCGTGCATGGGCCGAATGTCGACGCGTTTCATCTGCTCGGCCTGATCGCCGATGCGCGCGGCCGCAGCGCCGACGCCGCCGACTTCTATCGCAAGGCGCTTTATCTGGACCCCGCGCATTACGAAGCGCTCACGCATCTGGCCGCGCTGCTCGACATCGGCGGCGATCGGGCGGGCGCGCAGAATCTGATGCAGCGCGCGCAACGCTCGGCGGCGCGCGCGGCTCAATCGACACAATCGACACAATCGGCTCAGGCGCCAACGGACGATGCGCAACGTTCACGAGGATTCCATGCTGCACGACGCTCCTGATCATTCAAGCGCGTCTGTGCGCGTCGACGACTGCTGGAACCGCATCGGCACGCGTGGCGACAACACGTGCCCGCGCCTCGTCGAGTATTTTCGTTGCCTCAACTGCCCGGTCTTCGCGCAAGGCGCAGCGCAGTTGTTCGACCGGCCTTTGAGCGACACGGACCTCGTTGCGCGTGCGGAGCCGGTCGGGTCGCCAGCCGCAGTGCGTGAAGCGTCCGCACAGACGCAGTCCGCCCTCGCCTTTCGCGTCGCGGGCGAATGGCTTGCGCTGCCGACCCGCGTGCTGCGCGAGATCGACGATATCCGCGCGATCCATTCGCTGCCGCATCAGCGCTCGCGCGCCGTGCTCGGCGTCGTCAACGTGCGCGGCGCGCTGACCGTCGCGGTCTCGCTCGGCGAGCTGCTGAACATGGACCGCGCCGCCGACACGAAACAGGCCGCGCGCAATGGCTATGCGCGGATGCTGGTCGCCGCGCACGACAGCGAGCCCGCCGCACCGCCCGTTGCCTTGCCCGTCGACGAGGTCGAAGGCGTGATCCGTTATGCCGACACCGAACTGCTGCCCGTGCCCGCGACGCTCGCGCACGCCACCGCGTCGCATGCGCGCGGCGTGCTCGCGTGGCGCGGCGGAACCGTCGGCCTGATCGACCCGGCGCGGCTGTTTGAATCGATTGCCCGGAGCCTGCGATGACGGATGACGATCAGTCGCTGCTCGAACTGTTCCGCGAGGAAGCCGCCGTGCAAACGCGCGTGCTGTCCGACGGGCTGCTCGCGCTCGAACATCGCCCAGCCGACGCCGCCGCGCTCGAAGCTTGCATGCGCGCCGCGCATTCGCTCAAGGGCGCGGCGCGCATCATCGGCTTGCAGGATGGCGTCGATATCGCGCATGTGATGGAAGAGTGCTTCGTCGGCGCGCAACGCGGCGAACTGCAACTGACGCCCGCGCATATCGACGTGCTGTTGCGCGGCGTCGATCTGCTGATGCGCGTGGGCGATGCGAAGCCGGACGCGCCTGTCACGCGCGCCGATATCGACGGATTCGTGAGGCGGATGTTGTCGCCTGAAAGCGCCCCGCGTGAGACGGCAGACGGTGACGGAGCGAGCATCGAGCCGGACGTCGACGTGTATGCGCAACTCCAGGCGCAGTTGCAGGCCGAGGCGCTCGCGCAACGGCAGGAAGCGCCTGCAGGCGACACAACTGACCAGCCCGGCGCCCCCGCGCAACAAGACACCCATGCCTCGGCTCGTACCCCGGACCGCATGCTCCGTGTGCGCGCCGCGAATCTCGACCGCGTGTTGAGCCTGTCGGGCGAAGTGCTGGTGGAGTCGCGCTGGCTCAAGCCGTTCGCGACCTCGATGCTGCGCATCAAGCGCACGCAGCGCGAAACCTCGCGCGCGCTCGACGCGCTCTACGACACACTCGCCGAACATCTCGACGATGCCGCACTTTCGGCGCTCGCCGACGTGCGCACCGCGCTCAACAGCATGCAGCACACGCTCGGCGCGCGCCTCGACGAACTCGACCACTACGACCGCAGCAGTGCCAACCTCGCGCAACTGCTGTACGACGAAGCGCTGCAATGCCGGATGCGCCCGTTCGGCGACGCGACGCATGCGTATCCGCGCGTCGTGCGCGATCTGGCGCGCTCGCTCGGCAAGCGCGTGAAGTTCGAGATCGTCGGCACGTCGACGCAGGTGGACCGCGACATTCTCGACATGCTCGACGCGCCGCTCGGCCATCTGCTGCGCAACGCGCTCGATCACGGCATCGAGACGCCCGACGCACGCGTCGCGCGCGGCAAGCCCGCCGAAGCGCACGTCACGCTTGAAGCGCGCCACAGCGCGGGCAAGCTGCTGATCAGCGTCAGCGACGACGGCGCGGGCATCGATCTCGACAACGTGCGCGCGTCGGTGATCCGCCGCAAGCTCGCCGATGAAGACACGGCCGCGCGCCTGTCCGAACCGGAACTGCTCGACTTCCTGCTGCTGCCGGGCTTCTCGATGCGCGATCAGGTCACCGATGTATCGGGCCGTGGCGTCGGCCTCGACGCCGTGCATGAAATGGTCAAGGCCGTGCGCGGCACCGTACGCATCTTCAACGAGCCGGGCCGCGGCTCGCGCTTCGTGATGCAGTTGCCGTTGACGCTCTCGGTGGTGCGCAGTCTGCTCGTCGATGTAGGCGGCGAGGCGTACGCGTTTCCGCTCGCGCATGTGCGCCGCACGCTCGAACTCGCGCGCGCCGACATCGACATGCTCGAAGGCCAGCAGCACTTCGCGTTCGACGGCAAGCCCGTCGGGCTCGTCACCGCGCATCAGTTGCTCGGCGCGCAGGCGGGCGTGACGCGCGAGTCGGTGTCCGTCGTCGTGATCGGCGACGAGCGGGTGACGTATGGGATCGCCGTCGACCGCTTTCTCGGCGAGCGGATGCTCGTCGTGCAACCGCTCGACCCGCGCCTCGGCAAGATCCGCGACATCGCGGCGGCTGCGCTGATGGAGAACGGCGACGCCGTGCTGATCGTCGATGTCGACGACCTGCTGCGCTCAGTCGATAAACTCGTGCGCGGGGGACAGCTCGACCGGATCGGCCGCGCGCACGACGTCGCCGCGCGGCAGCGCAAGCATGTGCTGGTTGTCGAAGATTCGTTGACGGTGCGCGAACTGGAACGCAAGCTGCTGGAAAAACGCGGTTATGCGGTGACGGTCGCCGTCGACGGGATGGACGGCTGGAACGCGCTGCGCAGTGGAACATTCGATCTCGTCGTCACCGATATCGACATGCCGCGTATGGACGGCATCGAACTCGTCACGCTGATCAAGCGCGACCCGCTGTTCAAGCCCGTGCCCGTGATGATCGTGTCGTACAAGGACCGCGACGAGGACCGCCGGCGCGGGCTCGAAGCCGGCGCGGACTACTATCTCGCGAAGGGCAGCTTCCATGACGAAGCCTTGCTCGATGCCGTGCGCGACCTGATCGGAGAGGCATCAGCATGAATATCGGCATCGCCAACGACCTGCCGCTCGCCGTCGAAGCGCTGCGCCGCGTGATCGCGCTGCGCCCCGAGCATCGCGTGCTGTGGGTCGCCGCCAATGGCGAAGAAGCCGTCGACTTCTGCGCCGCGCAGACGCCGGACGTCGTGCTGATGGACCTCATCATGCCGAAGATCGACGGCGTGGAAGCGACGCGCCGCATCATGGCGCGCACGCCCTGCCCGATCCTGATCGTGACGAGCAGCGTCGGCGCAAATACGTGGCGCGTCTACGAGGCGATGGGAGCAGGCGCGCTCGACGCCGTCGATACGCCGACGCTCGCCGCGCGCGGCATCGGCGAGTCCGCGTTGCTGATGCTGCAGAAGATCGACCAGATCGGCCAGCTGATGGACAAGCCCTGGGCGCCGCGGCAAACGGCCATCGCGCCGCTCACGCGCGATGCGCAGCGGCTGGTGGCGATCGGCGCGTCAGCGGGCGGTCCGGCTGCGCTGGCGACCGTGCTGGGCAGCCTGCCCGCGGACTTCGCCGCGCCCATCGTGATCGTGCAGCACGTCGACAAGGTGTTCGCCGACGGCATGGCGCAATGGCTCGACGGGCAGACGTCCGTTGCCGTGCGCACCGCGCGCGAGGGCGAGTTGCCGACGGCGGGCGTCGCGCTGCTCGCGGCGACCAACGATCACATGCTGCTGACACAGAACGGCGCGCTGCACTACACTCGCGAACCGGCCGAGATGCCCTACCGTCCTTCCGTCGATGTGTTCTTTCATAGCGTCGTCGAGCATTGGCCCGGCGAAGCACTCGGCGTACTGTTGACGGGCATGGGCCGCGACGGCGCGATCGGGCTGAAGGCGATGCGCGCAAAAGGCTACGACACGATCGCGCAGGACGAAGCGACGAGCGCCGTCTACGGCATGCCGAAGGCGGCCGCGACGCTTGGCGCGGCGCGCCGGATTCTGCCGCTGGGCGGCATCGCCGGTCAGCTGGCGGCGTTCGCGCGACGTTGATGTAGCGCAAGGCAGCAGGGGCAAAGACTGGAGCAACGAGGCATTCGATGCAAGAGCGGCACGCAGTGAAACACCGAGACAACGCATGACCAGCACTTCCGACAGGGGTACGCACATGGACTTCGATCAAATCGGGGCACGGGACCAGGGGGGTTCCACATCGACGTCGGCCGATCGCGCGAATGCCGCGCTCGAAGCCGCGCGCGCCGCGCTGGAAACGGCCGCGCTGTCCGACGTGCCGATCATGGTGTTGCTGGTCGACGACCAGGCGATCGTCGCGGAAGCGGTGCGGCGCGCGCTCGCGAACGAAGATGGCATCGACCTGCACTACTGCGCGAGCGCCGACGAAGCCATCTACGCGGCCACCCACACGCGCCCCACGGTGATCCTGCAGGACCTCGTGATGCCCGGCATCGACGGTCTCACGCTCGTCAAGGCGTACCGCACGAACACGAAGCTGCGCGACGTGCCCATCATCGTGCTGTCGACCAAGGAAGAGCCGACCATCAAGAGCGCGGCCTTCGCGGCGGGCGCGAACGACTACCTCGTCAAGCTGCCCGACCGGATGGAACTGGTCGCGCGCATCCGCTATCACTCGCGCTCGTATGTGAATCTGCTACAACGCGACGAGGCGTATCGCGCGCTGCGCGAATCGCAGCAGCAACTGCTGGAGGCGAATCTCGAACTGCGCAAGCTGACGCAATCGGATGGACTGACGGGCCTGTCGAACCGCCGTTATCTGGATGAATATCTGAACGCCGAATGGCGCCGCGGCATGCGCGCGCAAACGGAAGTGTCGATCCTGATGATCGACGTCGACAACTTCAAGCCGTACAACGACACCTACGGCCATGTGGCGGGCGACGAAGTGCTCAAGCAGATCGCGTCGACGGTGGAAGGCTGCCTCGGGCGGCCCGGCGATCTCGCGGCGCGGTTCGGTGGCGAGGAGTTCGCGGTCGTGCTGCCGGGCACGTCGGCGGGCGGCACGCGCCTGCTCGCCGAGAAGATCCGGCTCGAAATCGAAGCGCTGCGCATTCCGCATGCGGGCTCGTCGTCGGGGCAGTACGTGACGATCAGTGTCGGCTGCGCGACGCAGGTGCCCGCGCCCGACGCGCCGATGACGACGCTGATCGAGGCCGCCGACCTCGCGCTCTATCGCGCGAAACGCGATGGGAAGAATCGCGTGTCGGCGATGGAAAGCGGCCGGAGCGAAGCGCGCTCGACGGCGGAATGAGCGAGCGCCCGTTAGTGCCTGGTTGATGCGTTCGCACTAACCAGGCTTGCCGTCCGCGCGCGGACGCATCAACGGCAGCGCGTATGCGCCTGCATAGATCGCGAACGCGGCGATCCAGCACGCGCCCGCGCTCCATATCCATATCTGATATTGGCCCGGCGCAACGAGCGGCCCGACGATCCGCAATGCCGAGCCCAGCGTGACGAGCGCATAGCTCGCGACATCGCGGGTATCGGCAACGAGCGGTCTTCCCGTATGACCGCGAGCCGTGCGCGTGATCATCGAGATGATCGCCCCGCCGATCACGCCCGCCGTGAACGCGTGCATGGCGACGGAATGCGTCACGAAGCCGAGCGCGCTCAGGCCGAGCAGCGCGAAGCCGACGGGCATCCAGGCATAGGCGACGTGCAGGATCAGCAGGATGGCCGGGCCGCGCACCTTGTACGAACGCCAGCCGATCAGCCGCGCGCAATGGATCGCGCACGCCGCGAATGCGAGCGTCGCGACAATGGCTGACGGCACAGCGGCGGCATCGGCGAACAGCGCGCACAGCGTCAACGGCGCGGCGCTCCACTCGACCAGTTTCCATTTGCGCGTGACAAAACCCGGAATCGCATTCGACGTAAACATCGGAATCACACGCGCGCCGATCACCGACACCAGCAACACGACAATGCCTGCTGCGGCATAAAGACAGCGCAGCGCGAGATCGGGATGCCCCATTTGCGTCAGCACATGGAACGCAGCGTTGAGCGCGGCGAACGTCAACAGCATGGGCACCAGAAAATAGTTACGCCGGTTGTCCGCTTTCATCAGCACGCGCAGCAGCGCGAACGCGACGGCGGGCAGAAACGCGCTGTCGATCAGCGCAGCGGGCACGGCGGGCCCGCTCCACACCAGCACGCGTGCGGCGAGCCATAGCAATGCGAGCGCGGCGAGCGTGCGATGGCTCGTCGTCTGCATGCCTGTCCATGCGCGCACGGCAGTCAGCAGAAAGCCCGCGACGATCGATGCCGCAAAGCCGAACACCATCTCGTGTGCGTGCCAGCCGATGGGATCGAGCCTGAGCAGATAGTTGCCCTTCAGCGGCACGCCGGCGAGCACGAGTAACCATACGGTCATCGCGAGCGCGGCGAAGCCCGCACCCGCCAGGTAGAACGGACGAAAGCCGAGATTGAGCAACGCGAAGCGCTGCGCGGGCCGGTAACGTCCGGGAGGCGGCACGAAGGTGGCGCGGGGTTCGATGGTTTTCATGATTCGCTCGCTGATGGGCAATGCGGTCAGGAAAGCGGTCTCGCCGCTTATGAAATGCGTTCCGCGCAGTGCGCTTCGAACGCCGGATAAAGACGCACTTCCTCGCGCGTCATCCGTTGCCGCAGGTGCGAAATCACGCGGCCGATTTCGCGCGCGAATTCGATGCCCGCGCGCCCGCTGTCGAGCGAATCGAAGAAGCCGATAATTTCCGCCGACATCGCCCGCATTTCCTGCGCGTACATCTCGCCGAGCGCGCGCGTCGCGTCGTGCTTCTGCATCGCGGGGTAAAGCTTGTGGTCCTCGCGCGCCAGATGCGCGACGACGACGCCACGCACCTGCTTGAGCTTGCGGCGGCCTTCGTCGGTGGCGACGCCGAGCGCGCGGCATTCATCGAGCAAACGGAAAATCTCTTCGTGGTCGTGCTTGAGCGTGGTGATCAGTGACATATTGTTGAACCTGCACATTGCTTCGTGTTGATTGGATTCGCGGTTTTCTTGCGACCGCGTTAACCCTTACACACGTTCCGTGCCAACACACAATGTGCAGAAAAACAGTCACTTGCAAAGGACGTTAGTCGTTTGGACCGGAGTCTATTTGACTAGTCAGGGAGTTAAAGCGACTCGAAACATGGCAGCGTTTATGCCGACTCGCGCCCCACGACGCTGAAGCCGACATCGACGAACGCAGGCTCGTGTATGCCATTCAGCCGGTCGAGCAGCGCGCGCGCCGCGCTCACTCCGATACGCGTGCCATCGACACGCACCGTCGTCAGTTGCGGCGTGGTTTCCGTCGCGAATTCGAGGTCGCCGAAGCCGCAAATCGCAAGACGCGCCGGCACGTCGAGGCCCATGCGCTTCGCCGCACCGAGCGCGCCGATGGCAAGCAGGTCCGAGCCACAAAACACGGCATCGACATTGGGCGTCTCTTGCAGCAATCGAGGCAACGCGGTCTTGCCCGTCGCCACCGAGCTAGGCGGCGCGACGATCGCTTCCGCCACGTTCGTCATGCCCGCCTGCGCGAGCCGGTCGCGAAAGCCCGCGCGGCGCGCGAGCGCGCGCACGTCGCTCGCCGAGATCAATGCGGGATGCTTCACGCCGCGCGACAGAAAACGCTCCGCCACCGCGACGCCGATCTGGTAGTGCGAGAAGCCGACCAGCATGTCGATCGGCGTTTCCGTCATGTCCCACGTTTCGACCACGGGAATGCCAACATTGCGCAGCCGCTCGCGCAGCGAATCCGTGTGCGCGACGCCCGTCAGCAGCACGCCTTCGGGACGGCGGCTCAATACCGTATCGAGCAGGCTTTCTTCGTTCGTGTCGCTGTAGCCGCTCAGCGCGAGCAGCACTTCATAGCCCGCGCGCGACATCGTTTCGCTGAACACCTGAATGGTCTCGGAGAACAGCGAGTGCGCGACAGTCGGCACGATGGCCGCGATCAGCCGCGAGCGCGCCGACGACAAACCGCCCGCGAGACGGTTCGGCACATAGCCGAGTTTCTGCACGACCTGGCGCACGCGTTCGAGCGTTTCCGGCGCGACGGACGCCGGGTTGTTGAATACGCGCGATACGGTGATGGGCGACACGCCCGCCTGCGCCGCGACATCTGTGATGCGCAAGCCCTTCGGCCCGCCGCGCGTGCGGCGCGCGGGCGTGGCCTTGAGATCGATCGATGCGTCGGTTGGCTTGGCGGTCGGCATGAGTGAATGTACGGATGACGTTGCGTGGCTATTGTAGCCAATGGCCCAATCGCGGCTTATTCCGTGACAGGTGTACCGTTGACGCTTTGCGCAGCACGCCCGTTGCGCCGCAGAACGAACATCGTCACGCACGCGAAGATCAGCATGCAGGCGGCGGGAATCAGCATCGGCGCCTGCGTACTGCCCGTGGTCTGCTTGACGAACGGCACGAGGTTCTGCGCGATAAAGCCGCCGATATTCCCGAGCGAATTGATCGCCGCGATGCCCGCCGCAGCGCGCGCGCCGAACAGGAACTTCGGCGGCAGCGTCCAGAAGCACGGAATCAGCAGATACATGCACGGCGCGCCGAAGCACAGCGCGACGAAGCGCAGCGTGTTGGTCGGAAGGAACACCGACGACAGGAAGAACACCATGCCGAGCAGCGCCGATGCGAGCATCGCGATGATCGCGCGATTGCCCGCGCGCAGTTTCGACGGCAGCCACGCGAGCACGATCGTCGCCATCAGCCATGGAATGATGTTGAGAAAACCGTTCGTCGTGTTGCTGACGCCGAAGCCCTTCACGAGTGTCGGCAGCCAGTAGCTCACGCCGTAGACGGAGATCGACAGCATCATGTAGTAGAGCGCCATGCCGATCACGCGCGGCTCGGTGAGCACGCTCAGGAGTGTGCCGTGACGCGCGGCGCTCTTGCGCGCCTGCGCGCTTTCGCTCTCCAGCGTGCGCGCGAGCCAGTTCTTCTCTTCGTCGTTGAGGAACTTCGCTTCTCGCGGCGATGCGGGCAGGCAGAACAGCACGACGAGCGTCAGCAGCACGGAAGGAATGCCCGTCACGATGAACACGAGCTGCCAGCCTTGCAGTCCGAGCAAACCGCCCTTGTCGAGCAGCCAGCCGCAGATCGGCGCGCCGACCATGTTGCCCAGACTGCTGCCCACCGTGAAGTAACCGAGCATCCGCACGCGATGCCGCTGCGGAAACCACAGCGTCAGGTAGTAGATCACGCCGGGATAGAGGCCCGCTTCCGACGCGCCCAGCAGAAAGCGCAGCACATAGAACATCGTCGCGTTCTGCGTGAACGCGAGCAGGATCGTCACGACGCCCCACGTGAACATGATGCGGGCCATCCACTTCGGCGCGCCGTACTTGTGCAACAGCACGTTGCTCGGCACCTCGAAGATCAGGTAACCGATGAAGAACAGCGACGCGCCCAACCCATACGCCACTTCCGACAACCCGAGGCTCCCAAGCATCTGCAGCTTCGCGAAGCTGATGTTCGAGCGGTCGATATACGCGACCAGATACAGCAGGCCGAGCAACGGCATGAGCCGCAAGCCGAGGCGATTGATAAGGCGCGATTCGTCGATCGCGGAAGTGACGGTGTTCACGGTGTCTCCCGGGCCCGGCTGCGTGCGCGCGGGCCTCGTTGTGCAGGTTGCGGTCGTGACGTTCGGGGTGACGCTGGGCGCGTTACTGCTTCTGCGCTTCTCGCCACGCCTTGTAGGCGGCCAGCGTTTCTTCGTTCGGCGGATAGGTGCCGCGCAGCGGACTGCCTTCGGCGACGCGCTGCTGGATGAACACTTCGAGCTGCTCCTGCTCGGTCGCGTCGCGCGCGACTTCTTCGGCCATTTCGCGCGGCACGATCACCACGCCGTCCACATCGGCGACGACGATATCGCCCGGATACACGGCTACGCCGCCGCAGGCGATGGGGACGTTCATGTCGACGGCGTGATGCTTCGCGAGATTGAGCGGCGCGCTCGCGCCCGCGCACCAGATCGGCAGCCCGAGTTCGGAGATCGTGCCGCTGTCGCGCACGGCACCGTCGGACACCATGCCCGCGACGCCGCGCTTGGCGAGGCGCAACGTGAGGATCGAACCCGTCGAAGCCACCGTGCGGTCGCCGCGACAGTCCTGCACCAGAACGCTGCCGGGCGGAGCCGTTTCCACCGCTTTGCGCTGTGGATGGTCCGGGTCCTGAAACACACCGACATGATCGAGGTCCTCACGCGCGGGGATATTGCGCAGCGTGAACGCAGGACCGACCAGGTTCGGCGCGCCCGGCGCGGGCTTCACGAGCGGCGCGACGCCTTGCAGGAACACGTTGCGCAGGCCGCGCTTGAAGAGTTGCGTGGTGAGCGTCGCGGTGCTCACGTGGCGGAGTAGTTCGAGCGTCTCGGCGCTCACGGTCGTTTCGGATGCGGTCATTTTGTGTCGGCTGTGATGGTGTTCGTGTTAGTGGATTTCCGGCTCATTGCTGTTCGCTTCATGGGCTTCGGGCGAAGGCGTCGCCAGTTTCTCTTCGAGGAAGTCGAAGTCGCAACCCTTGTTTGCCTGGGTCACGTGCAATTGATGCATCACGCCGAAGCCGCGTTCGAACGGACGCTTCGGTGCTTTCCATGCTTCCTTGCGCGTCGCGAGTTCCGCGTCGCTGACGTCGAGATGCAGGCGGCGGGCCGTCACGTCGAGCTCGATGATGTCGCCGTCCTTCACGAGCGCAAGCGGCCCGCCCACGAACGATTCAGGCGCCACGTGCAGCACGCACGCGCCGTAACTGGTGCCGCTCATGCGCGCATCGGAGATCCGCAGCATGTCGCGCACGCCCTGCTTCAGCAGCTTCTGCGGGATCGGCAGCTGGCCCCATTCGGGCATGCCCGGCGCGCCGACGGGTCCGGCGTGTTGCAGCACGATCACCGAATCGGCTGTCACGTCGAGGTCTTCGCTGTCGATGCGCGCGGCCATGTCGCTGTAGTCCTTGAACACGACGGCAGGTCCACGGTGCTTCTGTAGATGCGACTCCATCGCGGCGGGCTTGATCACTGCGCCGTCGGGCGCGAGGTTGCCCGTCAGCACGGCGAGGCCGTCGCGTTCGACAACGGGATTGCCGCGCTTGCGGATCACGTCGTCATTGAAGATTTCCGCGCCCGCGATATTCTCGCCGAGCGTCTGACCGTTCACCGTCATCTGCGTGCCGTCGATCAGTTCGCCAAGTTCCGCCAGTAGCGCGCGCAAGCCACCCGCGTAATAGAAGTCTTCCATCAGATACTGGCCCGCCGGACGGATATTGCCGAGCACGGGCGTCACGCGCGCGAGTTCGTCGAAGCGCGCCGTGGTCAGATCGATGCCCGCGCGGCGCGCAACGGCGACAAGATGCACGATCGCGTTCGTCGAACCGGACATCGCCAGCACGGTGGTGACGGCGTTATCGAAGGATTTCGCGGTCAGAAGATCCGACGGCTTCTGATCGGTCCACACCATCTCGACGATCCGCTGGCCCGTCAGCGACGCAAACTGGGCGTGACGCGAATCGGCGGCTGGGATCGACGAGAAGCCCGGCAGCGTGAGACCGAGCGCTTCCGTCGCGCTCGTCATCGTCGAGGCCGTGCCCATCGTCATGCAGTGGCCCGGCGAGCGCGCGATGCCGCTTTCGATGCCCTTCCATTCGTCCTCGGTGATCTTGCCCGCGCGCAGTTCCGCCCAGTACTTCCATGTATCCGAGCCGCTGCCCAGCGTGCGGCCGTTCCAGTTGCCGCGCAGCATCGGGCCGGCGGGCAGATAGATGGCTGGCAAGTCCATGCTGATCGCGCCCATCAGCAAACCGGGCGTGGTCTTGTCGCAACCGCCCATCAGCACGCAGCCGTCGAACGGATACGACTTCAGCAGCTCTTCCGTCTCCATCGCGAGGAAGTTGCGGTAGAGCATCGTGGTCGGCTTCTGGAACGGCTCGGCGAGCGTCATCACGGGCATTTCGACGGGAAAGCCGCCCGCCTGCCAGATGCCGCGCTTCACTTCCTCGACGCGCTGCTTGAAATGCGTGTGGCACGAGTTGATCTCGCTCCACGTATTGACGACGGCGATCACCGGCTTGCCCATGTAGTCCGACGAGTGATAGCCCATCTGCGCGGTGCGCGAGCGGTGGCCGAACGAACGGAGATCGTTGACGCCATACCAGCGGTAGCTGCGCAACTCTTCAGGCTTCTTGCGATTCGAGGACAAATCAGTCTCCTTGGTAACGCTATCATTTCCGGCCGCAAGCGCGCGCGGCGGGACATGATGGATAGTCTTTCGCCGCGGCGAAGCGATGATGGGATGAGCTGATGGTAGCGTTATCATCGCACTCCGTCCGCCAGGGATAGTACGGAGAGGCGAAGGAAAATCAGACCGAAAAGGACCCGCGCAGGGAACGCCCTGCCCGCGTCAGACGTCTTTCGAGTCGAACACGAGCAGCTCGACGCCCGCCTGGGCGAAGTTCTGCAGATCGGCGGTGGTGGCGGCGGCTTCGGGCGTGCCCATCGCCTGCTGCAGCGATTCGAAGCTGTCGAAGCTGAGGATGGCCGCCAGCGCATAAGGCGATTCGCCCTTCGCGCTCGCCACCGGGCCGACGCTCACTTCGTAGCGGCGCAGGCCGGGGATCGACTTCGCGAGCGGCACATGTTTGTCGAAGTAATGGGCGTCGAATGTGTTGCGGTCGGCGGGGGTCTTGTAGAGCGCGATGAGCTTTGCCATGTGAGGCCTCCTGAAACGGACGTTCAGTGCAATGTTGCTTGATGCCACATGCTGCCAGTTCAACGGTCCGTGGATTTTACGCTCGACATTTGTAATCACCGTGTCAAAGGGACGCGTTTCAAACGCGGCGCTCCGGTCACCGCGCTCATCACGCCGACGGACGCCGGCGCAACGCCCACCACCCCGCCAGCACGGTAAAGCTCACGACCAGCAGCACCATCACCCAGAAACCGTGCTTGTTTTCCGCGAGGGGCACGCCGCCCACGTTCATCCCGAACAGACCCGCGATGATGTTGATAGGCAGCGCGAGCACCGTCACGATGGTCAGCGTGAACAGCGTGCGGTTGGTCTGCTCGTTCAGGCGCGCGGCGATCTCTTCCTGCAGCAGCTTGATGCGCTCCGCGAGGCCCGACAGGTCGCCAAGCACCAGCGAGAACTCTTCCGTCGAATCGCGCAGGCTTTGCACATCGACCGGCGACAGCCACGCGGGCGGCCGCACCAGCAGACGGAAGATCGAGCCGGGCTCCGGCGCGAGCAACCTTTGCAGACGCACGAGCACGCGCCGCATCGCGCCGAGGTCGCGCCGGCTTTGCCTCGCGCGCTGCGACAGGAAGTGATCTTCGATGCGGTCCACTTCGATGCTGGTTCTGCGCACGATCTCCACCATCAGATCGGCCTGGTCGCGCAGCAGATGGATCAGCAGCTCGGCCGCCGTATCGAAGCTCTCGCCGTTGCGCACCGACGCGCGCAGCCGGTCGACCGAGCGTAGCTGCTTCAGGCGCGCCGTCACCATGATCCGCTTGTGCGTGTAGACCCACAGCGTCGCGATTTCAGAAGGCGTCTGCTCGAAGTCGTACATCACGTCGTTGACGACGGCCAGCAGCGCGCCGTGCTGGTGCTCGATACGCGTCGAATGCGAGCCTTCGCGCAGGGCTTCGAAGAAGGTGTCGGGCAGATCGAGATGCGTGCGCATCCAGCGCTCGCTCGATACATGCGCGAGATTGAAATGCAGCCAGAGGAACTCGCCCGGATGGGCGCCTGACGCTTTCACGTCGTGTTGACATTCAGCGAGCCACTCGGCCGCTGTGTCGGTATCGACGGCCAGGCCGGGCTTGTCGGGTGAAAAACGGAATCCGCAGACGAGGCCGGAGCGGTCGGCCCCATAGGTGGCGGGCGCCAGGTTCAAGGTCATGTGCGTTTCGACGTGGGTTCCGCGAAAGCGCCATTCTGACATGAGCAAACGGCAGAAACGTTACGTGACAGCTGCTTGACGTTTATTTGTCGAAGCTTTGACAGCTTTTTGACAGGTTCTCGCAATGCCTGCCTGCAAGCGTCGCGATGAACCTGTTCATGAAGCGCGGCCCCTTAAGCGCTGAAGCCGCCATCGATCATCAGGTTCGCGCCCGTCACGAAGCCCGCTTCCGGGCTGGCGACATACGCGACCATGCCGGCAATTTCGTCGGCCGCCGCGTGACGCGGGATCGCCATCAGGCCATGCAGCGACGCCGCGAATTCACCTGCCTCCGGGTTCATGTCGGTATTGACGGGACCGGGCTGCACGTTGTTGACCGTGATGCCCTTCGGACCCAGATCGCGTGCGAGACCTTGCACGAACCCTTGCAGTGCCGACTTGCTCATCGCATAGACAGCGCCGCCCGCGAACGGCATGCGATCGGCATTCGTGCTGCCGATGTTGATGATCCGTCCGCCCTTGCCCATATGCGCAAGCACGGCCTTCGACGCCACGAACACGGCACGCACGTTGACTTGCACGGTCGCGTCGAAGTCTTCGAGCGAGAAGACGTCGAGCGTACCCAGGCGCAGCACGCCGGCGTTGTTCACGAGAATGTCGATCTTGCCGAGCTGGCGCGCCGTCTCGTTGATTGCGTTGGTCAGCGCCGCCGCATCCGCGACGTCCGCCTTTACGGCGACGGCACGGCCGCCCGCCTTCTCGACGGTCGCGACGAGGTCGTTCGCGCCCGCAGCCGAGCTGTGATACGTGAAAGCGACCGTCGCGCCTTCGCTGGCGAGCCGGCGCACAACCGCCGCACCGATGCCGCGCGCGCCGCCCGTGACGAAAGCTACCTTGCCTTGCAGATTCGAGTTCATGTTGTGCTCCAGTGGGTTTGTTGATCAGGTGAGGCCAGTATGGCGAGCGGATTACATTGCCGGTAGTATCGAATCAAGACTAACAGTTTCAACCACAGGTATAAGCTTCAGGAAACCGCCCGGAGCACGACGGACACCACATGGAAGCGCTGAACCTCATCGAATCGTTCATACAGTCCGCCGAAACGGGCAGCTTTTCGGCGGCGGCGCGGCGCCTCGGCCTCACGCCTGCCGCCGTCAGCAAGAACGTCGCGCGGCTCGAAACGCATCTGGGCGTGCGGCTCTTTCATCGCAGCACGCGCAAGCTCACCATGACGCCAGGCGGCGAACAGCTCTGGGCCGACGCGGGCGTCCCGTTCGCCAGCCTGCAGGACGCGTTTGCGCGCGCCGCGCAGCATGACGGCAAGCCGTCGGGCGTGCTGAAGGTCAGCATGGCCGTCGCGTTCGGGCGCGAGTATCTGGTGCCGTTGCTCGGCAGCTTTCTCGAACGCTATCCCGACATCGTGCCCGACTGGCACTTCGACAACCGCGCCGTCGACCTGATCGCGGGCGGCTTCGACGCGGCGATCGGCGGCGGGATCGAGCTGACGCAAGGCGTGGTCGCGCGCGACCTGGCGCGGCCCTGCGTGATCGTCGCGGCGTCGCCTGCTTATATGGCGGGCCGGCCGCTGCCCGCGCATCCGTCCGATCTCGCGGAACTGGACGGCATCGCGCGCCGCTCCAGCAGCACGGGCCGCCTGCGCGCGTGGACGATGCGCAATCAGGTCGGCGAAGAAGCGCTCGCCGAATGCAAGACGCGGATGATCTTCGACGATCCCGAAGCGATGGCGCACGCGGCGCTGGCCGGTCTCGGCGTCGCGTTCCTGCCGACGCCGCACGCCGCGCCATGGCTCGAAAACGGCCGGCTGATGCGGCTCTTGCCCGGCTGGTATGCGGAAGTCAGTCCGATCACGATTTACTACCCGAACCGCAAGCTGCTGCCCGCCAAGACGCGTGTGTTCATCGACTTCGTCGTCGAAGCGTTCCGTGAGCGGCGGCTCGCGGCGCGTTTCGACGCGCGCTGAGATCCGTGCTCCGCACAATCCATGACAGGGTTTCCCTGTACGCAAGCCCACGCCACATTGGTCGATATATCAGGTGGAGACATGCGTGCCGCATTGCAGCGCGGCGCGTCCACATTTCAATATATCGCCCACGTAGCGAGGCGTCCGGATGCTGAAGCTGAGTTTTACCCAGAAGCTGTGGTTGCCGCTCGTTATTAGCCTGATCGCGTTACTGCTGGTGTCGGTGTCGGCGGCGTATCTGTCGCGCGAAACCCGCATCGAGGAGCGCAAGAACGACCTCGTGAACGTCGCCCATGTCGGGCTGTCGCTGGTCGAGGAATACGCGAAGCTCGCGCAGAGCGGCAAGCTGAGCGAAGCGGACGCGCGCACGGAAGCGCTCGCCCGGTTGCGCGAGATCCGCTACGGCGAGGACGGCTACTTCCTCGTGATCGATTCGACGCCGCGCATGATCATGCATCCGATCAAGCCCGCGACGAACGGCAAGGATCTCGCCGGCACCGCCGACGCGGACGGACGCCATCACTATGTGGCTTTCGCGAAGGTCGCGCAGTCGCCCGATGGCGGCTTCGTCGATTACGTGTTTCCGCATTCGCGCCCGGCGTCGGCAGCGGGGCCAGCATCGGGGCCCGCTGAAGCCGTCGACAAGATTGGCTACGTGGTGCGCTATGCGCCGTGGGACTGGATCATCGCGACGGGCGCGTATGTCGACGATATCGACGCTGCGTTCATGCGCTCGCTGTATCTGATCGGTGGCGTGTTCGCGGGCATTGCGTTGCTGCTGGCCACGCTCGTCGCGCTGACCAACCGCAGCATCCAGCGCACGATCGGCGGCGATCCCGGCTACGCGGCGGATGTTGCGAACGCGATTGCCGTCGGCGATCTCACTGTGTCGATCGACACACGCACCGACGACGATCACAGCCTGCTGCGCGAAATGCGCCGCATGCGCGACACGCTGACGGACACGATCCGCGCCATCAAGCACGCCGCCGATCACGTCGCGACGGGCGCGGGAGAAATCGCGAGCGGCAATGCGGACCTGTCGTCGCGCACCGAGAATCAGGCCGCTTCGTTGCAGGAGACGGCGGCGAGCATGGAGCAGATGACTTCCATGGTGCGGCAGACGGCCGAGAACGCGCGCACCGCGAGCGAGCTGGCCGAAAGCGCCGCGCAGATCGCGAACCAGGGCAGCGTGATGGTCGGCGAGGCGGTCACGACGATGCGCGATATCTCGACGGAATCGCAGAAGATGGTCGAGGTGATTGAGGTAATCGAGAGCATCGCGTTCCAGACCAATATCCTCGCGTTGAATGCCGCTGTCGAAGCGGCACGCGCGGGCGAACAGGGACGCGGCTTCGCCGTCGTCGCGGGTGAAGTGCGCACGCTCGCGCATCGCAGCGCGGGCGCCGCCAAGGAAGTGCGGCAACTGATCAGCCGCGCCGTCGACAGGGTCGGGAACGGCGCGGGCCTCGTCGAACGCACGGGCACGACGATCCAGCAAGCGCGCGATGCGATTGCGAGCGTCACGGGCGTGATGCAGGAAATCGCCGCGGCCGCGGCCGAACAGAGCGCGGGTATCGATCAGGTGAATCTCGCCGTCACGCAGATGGACAGCCTCACGCAGGAAAACGCGGCACTCGTCGAACAGGCTGCCGCCGCTGCGCATTCGCTGACCGAGCAGGCCGGGCGGCTGAAGACCTCGGTTGACGCCTTCCAGGTTGCCGACGCCGTGGTCTGATGTTTCGTCGCGTGGATCTGGTTGGACCACTTTGGAGCCGCTGACTGCGGCTCAGCTCTGCCGTTCGCGGATGCTGCGCACGAAGTCGATATGCGTGTGCATCGCCGTGCGGGCTTCTTCCGGACGGCGCGAACAGATTGCATCGCTCACCGCGCGATGCTGGATCAGCAGTTGCCCCGACTCCGCCGGACCTTGCAGGCGCACGTCCGTGCCGCTGATCGTGATGTGCTCGCGCAGCATGCCGAGCACGCTCGTATGCAGATGCAGGAACATCGTGTTGTGCGACGCGAGCGCGATGGCGTCGTGTAGCTGCGCATCGGCAGTAGCTTCGCTGTCCTGGTCGTCGCAAGCGTGCGAGCGTTCCAGCTCACGCATCAATGAACGGATGCGCTTGATATCCGCCTGAGTCGCGCGCATCGCCGCGAAGTAGGCTGTCGCGCCTTCCAGCACGCGGCGAAATTCGAGGATGTCGTCGCGTAATACAGGGTGATCCGCCACCAGTTGCCCCCACGGCGACGCGATGCCCGCGCGCAATTGATCCGTCGCGAACACGCCCGCGCCGCGCCGGCTCTGCAACAGCCCGCGCGCCGCCAGCCGCTGGATTGCCTCGCGCACCGTGTTGCGCGACACGTCGTACTGTTCGGCCAGCGCGCGCTCGGCGGGCAGCCGCGAACCCGGCGGCCACGTGCCGTCGAGCAGCGACGTTTCCATCTGGCGCATCACGCCCTCTACCCTGCCCCGCTCTCTCGTTCCTGTTGCCATACGCTTCCTCTGCTGCGTCGATCGTGCTTCAGTGGTCCAACCAATTTGTATTCTCGCGCACATTTGGGAATCATGCGTCAACGATTCAAGCGATCCGCGCGAGCCGCATCCAATGCGAAAAGCGCACAAAGCGGACGAACAAACGGACGCATTCTGGAGCGAGATATGAAGGAAAGGCACTATCCGGCGGCCGCACGCGATGTCTATCTGTTCGCGACTTGCCTCGTCGATCTGTTCGTCCCCGAAGCCGGGCTCGACGCGGTGAAGCTGCTCGAACGCGAAGGGCTGGTCGTGCACTTTCCTCAGGAGCAAAGCTGTTGCGGCCAGCCCGCGTATAGCAGCGGCAATCCCGAACAGGCGCGCGACGTTGCACGCGCCCAGCTCGATATCTTCTCCAAGCCCTGGCCTGTGATCGTGCCGTCCGGTTCATGCGCGGGCATGATGCTCCACCACTGGCCAAAGCTCTTCGCCGACGATCCCGCGATGGCGCAAAAAGCGCAAGCGCTCAGCGAACGCGTGTACGAACTGAGCGAATTCCTGCTGCGCGCGCTGCACATCGAATTGCCTGCTTCCACCGATGAGCCGGACGAACGCGTCGTGCTTCACACGTCATGCGCGGCGCGGCGCGAAATGGGCACGCGCGTACATGGCGTCGAACTCGTCGATGCATTGCCGGGCGTCACACGCATCGAACACGAGCGCGAATCGGAATGCTGCGGTTTTGGCGGCACGTTTTCGCTGAAGCATCCCGACATTTCTGGCGCGATGGTGCGAGACAAGGTCGCATCCGCTTGCGCGACAGGCTGCGAGCGCATCGTTTCCGCCGACTGCGGTTGCCTGCTGAACATCGGACATGCGGCCCGTCATCAAGGCGCGCCCGTCGAAGTCGAACATATCGCGAGTTTTCTGTGGCGGCGCACGCAACGCGCCGACGCGAAAAACAAGGGAAGCAAAGCATGAACGCACGCGAACGCATGCTCGGACGGTTGCGCGCCGCTGCGCCCGCTCAGGTTTCAGGCGACGACCTGAAACGCCTCGACCAACAGATCGACCTGCATTACGACAGCCGCCGTGTCGCGCTGCCGACGCAGGCCCTCGTCGAATCGATGCAGGCGGCGCTCGCCGCCTCGCATGCCGAAGTGTTTCGCGCAACGGAGCGCACGTGGCCCGCGTTGATCGCACAACGTCTGCTCGATGCGAACGTGAAGCGCCTGCTGCTCGACACATCGCGCGTGGAAGGCGCTGCATTGAAGGATGTGTTGCCCTCTTCCGTGACGACGCGCCACTACGATCAGCCGATCGAAAACTGGAAAGCCGAACTGTTCGACACCGTCGACGCCGGCTTCACGGTCGCGCGCTCAGGTCTCGCCTCGACGGGCACGCTGATCGTCGCGCCCGACGCGGGTTCGCCGCGCACGATGTCGCTCGTGCCGCCGCTGCATATCGCGCTCGTCTACGCGCATTCGTTGCACGCGGACCTGCACGCCGCGATGCGCGCCGAGCACTGGCAGGCGGGCATGCCGACCAATCTCGTGATGATCTCCGGCCCGTCGAAGACTTCCGATATCCAGCAGACGCTCGCCTATGGCGCGCATGGCCCGCGCGAACTGTGGGTCGTGATCGTCGAACATCAGACCGACGCAGCCGTCGCTACGGATGGAGACGCAGCATGAACGCCACCCCGATGCACTTCGTGCCGTCGCAGGACTTCAAGGCGCGCGCCCGCGCCGCGCTCGACGACCCGAAACTTCGCAGCAGTTTTCGCGGCGCGATGGACTTTCTGCAATCGAAGCGGCGCACGCAGTTTCCCGACGACGACGAGTTACAGCATCTGCGCGATCTCGGCGAAGCGGTGCGGCGTCATGCGCTGTCGCGCCTGCCCGATCTGCTCGTGCAGCTTGAAGCCAATCTCACGGCGCGCGGCGTCCACGTGCATTGGGCCGAAACAGCCGCTGACGCGAACGCGATCATCCACGGCATCGTGCAATCGCATGACGCGAAGCGCGTGATCAAGGGCAAGTCGATGGCGAGCGAGGAGATCGAGCTCAACCATTACCTCGAAGCGCGCGGCATCGACTGCATCGAATCCGACATGGGCGAGTACATCGTGCAGCTCGCGCACGAAAAGCCGTCGCATATCGTGATGCCCGCGATCCACAAGACAAAGGCCGATATCGCCGAACTGTTCGAGCAGAACATTCCCGACACACGCTATACGGAAGACGTCGACGAGCTGATCCAGACGGGACGCCGCGCGCTGCGCCGCGCATTCGTCGACGCCGATATCGGCCTGTCCGGCGTCAACTTCGCGGCAGCGGATACGGGCACGCTCTGGCTCGTCGAGAACGAAGGCAACGGACGCCTGTCGACCACCGTGCCCGACGTGCATATCGCGATCATGGGCATGGAGAAAGTGGTCGAGAAGCTGTCGCATATCGTGCCGCTGTCTAGCCTCCTGACGCGCTCCGCCACGGGCCAGGCGATCACGACGTACTTCAATCTGATCACCGGGCCGCGCCGCGAAGGCGAGCGCGACGGTCCGCGTGAAATGCATGTGGTGCTGCTCGACAACGGCCGCACGCAGGCCTATGCGGACGAGCAACTGCGCGCGACATTGCAATGCATCCGCTGCGGCGCGTGCATGAACCATTGCCCCGTGTACACGCGTATCGGCGGACACGCGTATGGCACGACGTATCCGGGCCCGATCGGCAAGATCATTTCGCCGCATCTGCTCGGGCTCGAAGAAACGGCCGACCTGCCGACGGCATCGAGCCTGTGCGGCGCATGCGGTGAAGTCTGCCCGGTACGCATTCCAATTCCCGAACTGCTGGTGCGCCTGCGTACGGAAGCGAATCGCAATCCGGACGAAGTGGTCGCGCATCCGCTGCGCGGACAAGGCGCGAAGTTCAGCCGCGAGGAACAGTTCGTGTGGCGCTTCTGGAGCGGCGCGTTCGCGCATCCGCGCGCGTACAAGGTGTTGCGCTGGGCGGCGACGCGGCTGCGCGCATTCGCGCCGAAGAACCAGATGGGCTGGACCCGTCACCGCGAGCCGCTGAAACCAGCAGCGCGCAGCCTGCATGACCTGATGCGCGAGCGCGGCCAGCCCGAGTAACGCGCTTTCAATCCCGTAGATCACACGCGTGCATCGCCTCAATGCCGATGCACCGGGGGCGGCCGCGCGCCGCCGACAAGAATTCATTGATCGCATATTCGGAGGAGACCGACATGCACCCTTGGTATCAGACCTACCTGCCCCTCGGCAGCCTCTGGCTATCCGCGCTCGCGGCCAGCATCCCCATCATCTTTTTCTTCGTCGCGCTGGCGGGACTCCGCCTGAAGGGGCATGTCGCGGCGGCAGGTACGCTGGCGTTGTCGCTGGCCGTTGCGATCTTCGCGTATGGCATGCCAGCGCAGCAGGCGTTCGCGGCGGCGGGCTTCGGCTTTGCATACGGCTTGTGGCCGATCGCGTGGATCATCGTCACGGCCGTGTTCCTTTACAAGCTCGTCGTCAAGACGGGACAGTTCGACGTCATCCGCGCATCGGTGCTCGCGCTGACCGACGACCAGCGCCTGCAACTGCTGCTGATCGGCTTTTCGTTCGGCGCGTTTCTCGAAGGTGCGGCCGGTTTCGGCGCCCCCGTTGCGATCACGGCGGCGCTGCTCGTCGGGCTGGGTTTCGACCCGCTGAAGGCTGCGGGTCTGTGCCTGATCGCGAACACCGCGCCCGTCGCGTTTGGCGCGATGGGTATCCCCATCATCGTCGCGGGCCAGGTGACGGGCATTGATCCGTTCCTGATCGGCGCGACGGCGGGCCGTCAGTTGCCGCTGCTTTCGCTTGCCGTGCCGTTCTGGCTCGTGTTCATGATGGACGGCAAGCGCGGCCTCAAGGAAACGTGGCCGGCTGCACTGGTCGCGGGCGGCAGCTTTGCCGTCACGCAATACTTCACGTCGAATCACATCGGGCCTGAACTCCCCGACATCACGTCGGCGCTCGTCAGCCTCGTTGCGCTCGCGTCGTTCCTGAAGGTCTGGCAACCGCGCCGCGCTCGCGATACGGCACGCGGTGGCGTAAGCGGCGGTGCAGCCGCATTGTCGGGGTTTGGTGGCGTAGGCGGCGGTTCGAATGGCGCTGCGGGCGTGAGCCGTCGCGCATCGCCTTATACGCTTGCGCAGACCATTCGCGCATGGGCGCCGTTCGGCATTCTGACTGCCGTCGTCACCGTCTGGAGCCTGCAGCCGTTCAAGGCGCTGTTCGCCGCGAAGGGCGCGCTCGCTTGGAGCATCCTCAAGTTCAAGGTGCCCGCGCTCGATCAACTCGTGATGAAGACGGCGCCCATCGTCGCGACGCCGAAAGCGTACGAAGCCGTGCTCAAGATCGATCTGCTCTCGGCAGTCGGCACGGCGATCTTCGCGACGGCGCTGATCTCGATGGTGTTGCTGCGCGTGAAGCCGCGCGACGCATTCACGACGTTCGGCGAAACGCTGAAGGAACTGCGCCGCCCGGTGCTATCGATCGGTCTGGTTCTCTCGTTCGCCTTCGTCGCGAACTACTCGGGGATGTCGTCGACGCTCGCGTTGCTGCTCGCCGGAACGGGCGCCGCGTTCCCGTTCTTTTCGCCCGTGCTCGGCTGGCTTGGCGTGTTCCTGACGGGTTCGGATACGTCGTCGAATGCGCTTTTCTGCTCACTTCAGCACGCGACCGCGCATCAGATCGGCGTGTCGGACACCTTGCTCGTGGCTGCGAACACGACGGGCGGCGTGACGGGCAAGATGATCTCGCCGCAGTCGATCGCCGTCGCCTGCGCCGCGACGGGGCTCGTCGGACGCGAGTCGGAGCTGTTCCGCTTCACGGTGCGGCATAGCTTGCTGTTCGCGATGATCGTCGGTCTGATCACGCTGTTGCAGGCTTATGTGCTGCCGGGCATGTTACCGGGTTGATATTCTGCTCGCACCGCAACCGATGAACGCCCGCTCTCTAAAGCGGGCGTTCTGCTTATGGCTCGCCGATAAACCACGCCCTCAAGGTCGCCGCACCTGGCTTGAGTTCGATCGACTTTGGATGTACGAGGTAGTACGCGGTCTTCAAAGGCAGACTCTGACCGAATGGATCGATCAGCGACTTCGCCGCCGTCTCCGCTTCCGTCAATACCGCGCTCGTCAGCACGACACCCTGCCCCCGCGCGGCGGCCTCGATCGCCATCAGCGACTGGTCGAAATGAATGCCCGCCATGCCGTCGATCTGCCGCGCAGACAGCTTGCTGAATTTCTTGAGCCACGTCGTCCAGTGCGGATGCAGCGTGTTGTGCAACAGCGTTGCGCGTTGCAGATCGTCGGGGGCTTTCAGCTTCAGCCGCCTCGCATACGATGGGCTGCAATAGATGCGCGCTTCATCGGCATGCAACAGTTGCACGTGCAGATCGGGCGCATTGCCGTCGAAATAACGCACGGCCAGATCGATCGACTGCAATTCGAAATCGACCATCGCGGTCGTCGTATTCAGCTCCAGCGCGATGTCCGGATGCGCGATCAGAAAGTCCGTCATGCGCGGCGCGAACCATTTGGCCGCGAAGCTGGGCGGCATCGACACGCGCACGCCCTTGCTCTGGTTCTCGCGCACGCGGCGGCTCGCATGCATGATCTGCGCGAGCGCGGGTTGAATCTGTGCGTAGTAGGCGCGCGCTTCATCCGTTGGGATAATCTGCCGCACCTGACGCGCGAACAGTGCGACGCCGAGCCACGCCTCGAGCTTCTGGATCTGCTGACCAACTGCGCCAGGTGTCACGTGCAGTTCATCGGAAGCTGCAGAAAAACTGTTTAGACGCATCGCAGACTCGAACGCGATCAGCGCCTTTAGAGGTGGCATTCCGGACATAGGATAGTTTTTCTGCAGTATCGACGAGAACAAATCGTTTGTACCGCATCCGTGCGCGCAGCACAATCGGCGCATCGTCCTTCCATCCGATGGTGTTTGCCATGAATCCCGCTTATCTCGCGTTCGCGCTACTCGGCCTGATCTGGGGCAGCAATTTTCTTTTTATGAAGTGGGCCAGCCTCTGGATCACGCCCGCGCAGATCGTGTTCTTGCGCGTGCTGTTCGGGTTTTTGCCGCTGCTCGTCTACGCGTTCGCGACGAAAGCGCTCGCGTGGAAACAGCTGCGCCATGCACACCATTTCATCGTCATGTCGCTGCTCGCGACAAGCGTTTACTACTATGCGTTTGCCAAAGGCGCGTCGCTGTTGCTGTCGAGCGTGGCGGGCATGTTGAGCGGTGCCATTCCGCTTTTCTCGTTCGTCTGCGCGTGGGCGCTGTTGCGCGCGGAACGACCCAGCCCACGCATGATGGTCGGCGTGGTGTGCGGTTTCGTCGGCGTATTGATGATCGCGCGGCCGTGGAATGGCGCCGTCGCGAGCGTCGATCTGAGCGGCGTCGCGTATATGGCGGCGGGCTCGCTGAGCGTGGGCTGCTCATTCGTCTACGCGCGGCGCTTTCTGTCGAAGCTCGACATGTCGCCCGTCGCGCTGTCCACGTGGCAAATCGGCTTTGCGCTGTTGACGATTGCCTGCGTGACGCCATTCGACGGCATCACCCGCATCGCGCACGACACGCGCGCCGCCGTCGGCCTCGTGCTCGGGCTCGGACTGCTCGGCACGGGCGTCGCGTATATCCTGTACTACTTCATCGTGCAGCGGCTCGGCGCGCTCGCGGCTTCGAGCGTCACGTATATTCCGCCCGTCATTGCGCTGGGAATCGGCGTGCTGCTCGCGCATGAACCGATTCATCCGCTCGATCTGCTCGCGATGGCCTGCATTCTCGGCGGTGTGTTCCTGCTGCAAAGCGGGCGCAGTCCGCAAAAGACGACGACCGTGGCGCGACGGCCGGCGTAACGCTCAGGTCTCGCTCCACATGCGCAGCAGGTTGTGGTAACAGCCCACCAGTGTGCGGCGCGCCGCTTCATCGCCGTTCGATGCATTGAGGCGTTGTATCGCGCCATCGAGATCGAACAGCATCGCGCGTTGCGTGTCGTCGCGCACGAGGCTTTGCGCCCAGAAGAAACTCGACACGCGTGCACCGCGTGTCACGGGCCGCACCTGATGCAGGCTCGTGCCCGGATACACAATGGCGTGTCCGGCAGGCAGCTTCACTTCCTGCACGCCGAAGGTATCTTCGACCAGCAGTTCGCCACCGTCGTATTCGTCCGGCGGCGTGAGAAACAGCGTGATCGAAATATCGGTGCGTACGCGCACGCCGCTGCCCGGCACGAGCCGGATCGCGCCGTCGACATGACTGCCGAAGTGCATCCCGCCTTCGTAGCGGTTGAAGAGCGGCGGATACACCTTGTTCGGCAGCGCGGCGCTGATGAACAGCGGATGACGCTCCAGCGACGCGACAATCCGGTCGCCCATGTCCAGAGCGATCTGCGAGCCTTCCGCGATCTGCTGGTTGCGCTTGACGGGCGCGCCCTGGTAGCCGGCCGTCGCGCGGCCATCCACCCATGCGTCGCTGGCTTCGAGCGCCGCGCGCATCGCGGCGGCTTCGGCGGGACTCAGTACGTCCGGGATCGAGACAATCATGGTTCAACGTTCCTGCATAAGCAGCAGCGCCGCGCGCCTCCGCATGAATCGCTTCATGCGGGCGAGCGCGCGGCGTGCCGTGGGCTATCGCTTCGTGCGATCAGAAGAAGCGATAGTTTAGCGTCGCGAGGAACGTACGGCCGTAACCCGGCACCGCGCGTCCGCCGTCGGACGGAATCAGCGCGTCGTAGTAGTTCTTGTCGGTCAGGTTCAACACGTTGATCTGGACGTCGTAGCGCTTCGCGTGATATGCGGCCATCGCATCCCAGCGCGTGTAGCCGCCAACCTGCACGAAGTTGTTGTTCGCCGCATAGCGCGACGACATGTACGTCGGACCGCCGCCGATTTCCCAATGCGGTGTGAACTGATACGTCGTCCACAACGTCAGCGTATTGCGCGGCGTATTCGCGGGCGTCTTGCCTTGCGTGCCGTCGAACGCCTGCAGAATCACGCCGTCCATGTACGTATAGCCGCCGAACACCTGCCAGTTGCTCGTGATGTGGCCGGCCAGGCCGAGCTGATAGCCGCGCACGCGGATATCGCCGTCGAGCGTGTAGCTGCCGTCGGGGTTTGCGGTCCGCGCATTCGTCTTCTCGATGCTGAAAAGCGATTGCGTCACCGACAGGCCGCCGCCGAGCAGATCCAGCTTCGCGCCGACTTCATACGACTTGTTGTGCTCCGGCGGCAGATTCTGCTGTCCGTTCGTGAGCGTCAGCGCTTCGAGCGACGGATCGAACGACGTGCCATACGACACGTAGTACGACTGCCAGTCGGCCGGCTGATAAATGATGCCGCCGCGCACGCTGGTGAAGTAATTGGTCTGCGTCGCGTAACCCGGCAGGTTGATCGAGTTCTTGATCGACGCTTCGTAGCGGTCCCAGCGCACGCCGCCCACCACCTTCCAGTGCTCGCCAAGCGAGATCGTGTCGTTCAAATACAGGCCCACGTCATTCGCGCTCGATTCCGCGAGATTGGTCGCCACTTCCTTCACATTCGCGGGACGCGTCGTGTACGGCGGATTTATCAGCGGCACCACGCCGATCGTGTTCGACGTCATGCCCGGCGAAGTCGCCGTGAAGCTCTGGTTGCTGTACGTTTCGTGGCTCAGATCGACGCCGGCGAGCAGGTCATGTTTGACCGGCCCCGTGTTGAACTTCCACTCGACGTCGGTCGAGTTGTAGACCGAATGGTCGTTGATGTTTCGGTCCTTGCCCTGCAGCTTGACGAACAGCTTCGACGGATCGATGTTCGTGAAGTTGCCGTTGGCGAGCGCCGTCGACGTCGAGAGCGGCCCCGTCAGCACCGACGCCGCATTGGTCGCACGCGCTTCCGTGCTGTAGTGGCTGAACTGCGTCTGGTTGCGCACCGTCACGTCTTCGTTGAAGCGGTGCTTGATGCGCGCGCTGAACGTCTGCACGTCCTGAATCGTGCGGTCGTCGGTGTAGCCGTAGAACGTGCCGCGATTCACCGGCGCGGGATGGCCGTTCAGCGGCGGAACGCCGTAGTCGGGCTGATCGCGGTTGTGCTGGATCAGCGCGGACAGCGTGATTTCCGTCGGCGTGCCGATGCCGAACTTCACTTCGGGCGCGACGCCATAGTCCTTGTTCTTCATCACATCGCGCGACGAACCGAGGCTCTGGCCGAATGCGTTGATACGGAACGCGGAGGTATCGGTGATCGGCGTGTCGAGGTCGACTGTGGTGCGGTAACGGTCATGCGTGCCCGCCTGCACGGAGACGTCGGCGCGCTTTTTCAGTTGCGGCTCCTTGCTGACCTGGTTGATCACGCCGCCCGTCGAACCGCGTCCGAAGTACAGCGACGAAGGACCGTACAGCACGTCGATCGAGTCGAGGTTGAACGTGTCGCGATAGTACTGGCCGCGATCGCGGAAACCGTCGAGGTAGATGTCGGTACGCGCCGAGAAGCCGCGCAGGTTGATGTTGTTGCCGATCTGGCCGCCTTCGGCGGCGCCGATCGTGATGCCGGGCACGTTGCGCAGCGCGTCGGAGAACGAGTTCGCAGCCTGCGACTGGAGCACGGCCTTCGGTATGACGGTGACGGCCTGCGGAATATCGCGCAGCGCGGTCGGTACCTTGGCGCCGACACTGGATGTGTCGGACTGGAAGTCGGTGGCGTTGTCGACCTGCCCCGTCACCTTGACGGCGGGCAATGTGTTGCTTTCGGAAGGCTGGCTGGCCGAGGGCTGGCTGGCGGGAGAAGCGGACGTTGCAGCCTGGGCAACCTGTGCTGCCGGTGTGGCTGGCGTCGTCGTTTGAGCAAAGAGCGGCGTCGCAAAGACGGCCATGACGGCCGCTGCGAGTGGCGTGGTTCGAAGCATCACGATTCCCTGTCGTTGTAACTGAATTTTTTATGTGTAACGAGCGGTGCCTGCCCGTCAGGTTCGCAAATTTCGCGAACTGGTCCGCCTGGCAACGGATTCCGGCCGGTCACATCTAAATGAGAATCGGTATCATTACATGAACAGTAATGGTTCGCAATCATCCGTAAGGCATATGTGGTCTTTATGCATCAAACGTTTAAATGACAATTTGCTTTCGATCGATGAATGGGTCGCGCCTGTTTAATCGCGCGTTCTTGCGGCATAAAACCAATAAAAAACGGGCGGCGTCTTTCGACACCGCCCGCCTCAACCTTCCCGCTCTTCTACGTCAAATAATTAGCGAACCTTGCCCGCCTTCCATGCCGCGAGCAGCTGGTCGTACTTGACCGTTTCGCCCTTCGGCTTCTCGTTCGCGAGCTTCTTCCAGGGCGCATGCTGATCCGAGAGCCATTTCGACGGATCGCTTTCCGGGTTCAATTCCGGCGCGCACACCTTCATACCGGCGCGCTGCAAACGGCCCAGCACCTGGTCCATTTCCTTCGCGAGGCTGTCCATCGCGGCTTGCGGCGTCTTCTCGCCAGCAGCCGCTGTCGCGACGTTCTTCCACCAGAGCTGCGCCATCTTCGGATAGTCCGGCACGTTGTTGCCCGTCGGCGTCCACGCGACACGCGCCGGGCTGCGATAGAACTCGATCAGGCCGCCGTACTTGTCGGCGTTCTTCGTGAAGTAATCGCTATGAATGTCGGAGTCGCGAATGAACGTGAGACCGACAATCGACTTCTTCAACGACACCGACTTTGACGTCACGAATTGCGCGTAAAGCCATGCGGCAGCACGCTGGTTCGCGGGCGTCGACTTGAAGAAGGTCCACGAGCCGACGTCCTGATAGCCGTTCTGCATGCCGTCCTTCCAGTACGGGCCATGCGGCGACGGCGCCATGCGCCACTTCGGCGTGCCATCCGCATTCGTCACGTTGCCGGGCTTGAGCATCGACGCCGTGAACGCCGTGTACCAGAAGATCTGCTGCGCGATCTTGCCTTGCGCGGGAACCGGGCCCGCCTCGCTGAACGTCATGCCGGACGCTTCCGGCGGCGCATATTTCTTCAGCCAGTCGACGTACTTGGTGGTCGCGAAGACGGCAGCCGGGCTATTCGTGCCACCGCCGCGCGACACGGATGCACCCACGGGATGACAACCATCCGGCGTCACGCGAATGCCCCATTCGTCGACGGGTATGCCGTTCGGAATGCCTTTATCGGCTTCGCCCGCCATCGAAAGCCACGCGTCTGTGAAGCGCCATCCAAGCGACGGGTCTTTCTTGCCGTAGTCCATGTGGCCATAGACCTTTTCGCCATCGACGGTCTTCACGTCGTTCGTGAAGAAGTCGGCAATATCCTCATACGCGGACCAGTTCACGGGCACGCCGAGATCGTAGCCATACTTTGCCTTGAACTTGTCCTGCAGATCTTTGCGCGCAAACCAGTCCGCGCGGAACCAGTACAGATTGGCGAACTGCTGGTCGGGCAACTGATAGAGCTTTTTATCCGGCGCGGTCGTGAAGCTCGTGCCAATGAAGTCCTTCAGATCGAGGCCCGGATTCGTGTACTCCTTGCCCTCGCCCGCCATGTAATCGGACAGCGGCACGATCACGCCATAACGATAGTGCGTGCCGATCAGATCCGAGTCCGAAATCCAGCCGTCGTAAATACTTTGACCGGATTGCATCGACGTCTGCAGCTTTTCGACGACATCGCCTTCCTGAATGATGTCGTGCTTGACCTGAATGCCCGTGATTTCCGTGAATGCCTTGGCAAGCGTCTTCGATTCATACATATGCGTGTCGATCGTTTCCGACACCACGTGCACTTCCTTGACGCCTTGCGATTTGAGTTTTGCAGCTGTATCGATGAACCATTTCATTTCGTCCATCTGCTGCTGCTTGCTCAGCGTGCTGGGCTGGAATTCGCTATCGACCCATTTCTGCGCTTCTGGCGTACCCGCCAGTGCAGCGTGATTCGCACAAGCCCCCGCGACCACTCCTGCCACTGCGAGCGCGACGATCCGTCTCCTGTGTTGCATGGTCTTCTCCTGTGTCTCCACACCCCTTTGGATCATCAGCCGGTTGCCGCCCGGGGCATCAACGAAACCGGTTTATTCTTGATGCTTTATCCCTTCCACATGATCACGAGCAGCACGACGACAGACGCCGCAAAGCCCGGCCATGCGCTCGCGCCTTCGCCGCTAATCGCAATCCACGCGAGATTCACATAGGCCGCCGTCAACAGTCCGATAAAGAGCCTGTCGCCACGCGTGGTCGCAATCGGCAAAAAGCCTTTGCGTTCGATAGTCGGCGCGCGAAACTCCCACAGCGTCATGCCTGCGAGCATCGCGACGACGCAGCCAAAGAAGATCCCGACTTCGGGTGTCCAGTACATCCACGTGAACATCACACTCTCCCCATCGCAAAGCCCTTCGCGATGTAGTTGCGCACGAAGTAAATAACGAGCGCGCCGGGAATGATGGTCAGCACGCCGGCTGCGGACAGCACGCCCCAATCCATACCCGCCGCCGATACCGTGCGCGTCATCACAGCGGCAATCGGCTTGGCGTTGACGGTGGTCAGCGTGCGCGCAAGCAGCAGCTCGACCCAACTGAACATGAAGCAGAAGAACGCCGTCACGCCGACACCCGCCTTGATCAAAGGGAGAAAGATCTTGATGAAGAATGCGGGGAACGAATAGCCGTCGATATACGCGGTCTCGTCGATTTCACGCGAAACGCCCGACATGAAGCCTTCGAGTATCCACACCGCGAGCGGCACATTGAACAGCATGTGCGCGAGCGCGACGGCGACATACGTGTCCATCAGCCCGACGCTCGAATAGAGCTGGAAGAACGGCAACAGGAACACGGCGGGCGGCGTCATCCGGTTGGTGAGCAACCAGAAGAACATGTGCTTGTCGCCGAGAAAGCGATAACGCGAGAACGCGTACGCGGCCGGTAACGCGACGAGCACCGACATCACCGTATTCATCAATACATAAACGATCGAATTGATGTAGCCCCAGTACCACGACGGGTCGGTGAAGATCACCTTGAAGTTGTCGAACGTCACGTGATGCGGCCAGATCGAGAACGCCGACATCGTTTCTTCGTTCGTGCGCAGCGAGATCGACAGCATCCAGTACAGCGGAATCAACGCGAACGCGATATAGCCGAGCAAGACGAGCCCGCGTATCCAGCGGCGGTTATCACGCATTGTCTTCTCCCGTCGTTGCAGGACCGCCCTTGCCGACGCGCTCCATCCAGTTGTAGAGAATGAAACAGAGCAACAGGATGATCAGGAAGTAGATCAGCGAGAAAGCCGCCGCAGGCCCGAGATCGAATTGACCGACGGCCTTTTGCGTCAGGTACTGGCTCAGGAATGTGGTCGAGTCGCCCGGACCGCCGCCCGTCAGCACGAATGGCTCCGTATAGATCATGAAGCTGTCCATGAAGCGCAACAGCACCGCGATCATCAGTACGCCGCGCATCTTCGGCAGCTGGATATAGCGAAACACCGCAAAGCGGCTTGCACCGTCGATTTCCGCGGCCTGATAGAAGGCATCGGGAATAGCGCGCAACCCTGCATAGCAGAGCAATGCAACGAGCGGCGTCCAGTGCCAGATATCCATTACGAGCACGGTGACCCATGCGTCGGTGGGACTCGCCGTGTAGTTGTAGTCGACGCCGATGCGATTCAGCACGTAGCCGAGCAAACCGATATCGGGTCGGCCGAAGATCTGCCAGATCGTGCCGACCACATTCCATGGAATCAGCAGCGGCATCGCGAGCACGACGAGCGCCGCCGATGCGCGCCAGCCGGAGGCCGGCATCGCGAGTGCGAGTCCGACGCCGAGCGGAATTTCGAACAGCAATACACAGGCCGAGAAAATGATCTGCCTGCCCAATGCGCCGCGCAGATCGGGATCGGTCATGATGTTGCGAAACCATTCGGTACCGACGAACACATGCTGCGTCGGGCTGATGATGTCCTGCACCGAGTAGTTGACGACAGTCATCAGCGGCAGGATCGCGGAGAACGCGACGCAAATGAAAACAGGCACGACGAGCAGCCACGCCTTCTGGTTGAGCGGCTTCATCACGCGCCTCCTGCGGCTCGCACCGCAATGCGTTCGTCGTTGCTGAAATAGACGGTTTCGGGCGCAGCGACGCGCAACCACACGGGGCCATCCACGACGCGCAAATTCGGCTCCATCTTTGCGTTGAAGATGTGACCTTCGCAGTTCGCCGTCACGAGCTGATAGTTGCCGAGCTGCTGCGCGCGCGTGACTTGCGCGCGGACTGCGCCCGCTTCGCCGTCGTCGGCGAGACGCACGAACTCGGGCCGAATGCCGAGCTTCAGATCGCCGTTCGTGCTCTTGAGGGTCGCGAGCGTATTCGCGTCGACGGCGACGCGCTGCGAGCCCAGCCTGATCGCGCCTTCATCGAGACTCACGGGGCACAGGTTCATCCCCGGACTGCCGATGAAGTAACCGACAAACGCATGATCGGGGCGAAGAAACAGCGCTTCCGGCCCGCCCTTTTGCACGACGCGCCCATTCGTCATCACGACCACTTCATCCGCGAATGTCAGCGCTTCGACCTGATCGTGCGTCACGTAGATCAGCGTGAGCTTCAATTGCTGGTGGATCTTCTTCAGCTGACGCCGCAGCATCCATTTCATGTGCGGATCGATGACGGTCAGCGGTTCGTCGAAAAGAATCGCCGCCACATCCTTGCGCACGAGTCCGCGTCCAAGTGAAATCTTCTGCTTCGCATCCGCCGACAGATTGCTCGCCTTGCGCGGCAACTCACGCGCCATGTCGAGAATGTCGGCCACTTCATGTACGCGCGTGCGGACTTCGGCGGCAGGCAGCCCGCGATTGCGCAGCGGAAAGGCGAGATTGTCGAACACGGTCATCGTGTCGTAGATCACCGGGAACTGGAACACCTGCGCGATATTGCGTTCGCGCGCGCCTTGCACGGTGACATCGCGTCCATTGAAAAGCACTTTGCCTTCCGATGGCGTCAACAGGCCCGACACGATATTGAGCAACGTCGATTTGCCGCAACCCGAAGGACCGAGCAGCGCGTATGCGCCGCCGTCTTCCCACACCATGCTCATCGGCTGCAGTGCGTAGTCGTCGAGCGAGGCGGGGTTTGGCCGGTACGCGTGACCGAGATTCTGAAACTCAATGCGCGCCATATGCCACCTCCTGGACCTTGGGACGCGCGACAAGATTGGCGTCCGCGCCGAACACGAACAGTTCGTCGGGGTCGATATAGACGTCGAGCTGCGTGCCGAGCGCGATCTGATGCACGCCTTGCAATTGCGCGACGAGATCGATGCCGCCGTGACGTGTATGCAAGTGAAGGTACGTTTCTGAGCCGCTCAGTTCGGCGAGTTCGAGCAGACAGGGCACGGCAATCGAATGCGCGTTGCGCGGCGCAAGACGCAAATGGCCAGGCCGGATGCCGATCCGGCAGGTGCCCGTTCCGACAGCCGTGGCCGCGGCGCGGCGCACGGGCACGTCGATGCCGATGGGCAGACGCGCGTCGCCGCTCTCGAGCAGTTCGCTCGTCAGCATGTTCATGGGCGGATCGTTGAAAACGGCGGCGACATCGACATTCGCGGGCGCGTTGTAGACGTCGAGGGTCGGGCCGAACTGCAGCACGCGGCCCTTGTCGACGACGGCCGTGTAGCCGCCTAGCAGCAGCGCTTCGAGCGGATCCGTCGTCGCATAGACGACCGTGGTCTTGCCGTCGGAAAAGAGTGTCGTGAGTTCGGCGCGCAATTCCTCGCGCAACTTGTAGTCGAGATTCACGAGCGGTTCGTCGAGCAGCACGAGCGACGTGCGCTTGACGAGCGCGCGCGCCAATGCGCAACGCTGCTGCTGGCCACCCGACAGCTCCCCGGGACGCCGGTCGAGCAGATGCTCGATGTGCAGCTTCGACGCGACCTCGTTCACGCGGCGGCGTATTTCGCCCGCTTCCGTCTTTTGCAGCTTGAGCGGCGACGCGATGTTGTCGAACACCGTCATCGCGGGATAGTTGATGAACTGCTGATAGACCATGGCAAGGTTGCGCTGACGCACGCTCACGCCCGTCACGTCCTGGCCGTCGGCCAGCACGCGCCCCGTCGTGGGCCTGTCGAGTCCTGCCATCACGCGCATCAACGTGGTCTTGCCTGCCTGAGTGGGACCCAGCAGTACATTGATCGCCCCCGGGACGAGCCGCAGATCGACGCCGTACAGATGCGTCAGCCCGCCCGAAACGACGGTGACCCGCTCGAGTTCCAAAACCAAATTGCTCTCCTTTGTTCGATGCTTCTGATGCAGCTTCGCTTTTCTTCTGCTTGTTCTTTGTTCAACCGCGGCTTCGACGCAAATGCAGATGCTTTGGTACGGCTACAGCAGTGATTCGATTACGGCGTTCGCATACGCCGGGCGCCGCAAGGCGCGGCCCGGTTTGCTGACGAGAGGCAGGGCAAGGGATAGCGCCGCACGGGCGCCGGAGAAGCTGTTATCGATCCATTGTCCCGATGGTTTTTATTCGGGCACTTCAAAAACAGGCCATACGACCCATGTTCAAAAAGGAAATCAAAACAACAGCAACAATGTTCTCTTTTGTTCGTTTACGTTTAAATCGGGGTTAACCATACAAAACGTGAACAATCACCATCTACTGTACTTACGGACAGTAGAACAATCTATTACGCATTGACGCTGGTTTACTTACAGAGAGCAAGTTGGCGGTCAGCGTAACAGAAGAAATGCGGTGCACCGGGCGGCAGTGCAATTCGTCTGAGCTGTCGAAACCGCCGGTCCGGAAAACCGCAATCCGCGTGCGCGAGTCAATCGCATGCGTTTGATGTTCGCGCGATGAAACGACAGCAGGCTTAGTGTTTCTGATGGTTCGTCCGGCACAGTTGAAAAACGTCGCTGCGTGAGCGAGCACGAGCTGAACTCACTATTTACGAAGCACTCCATCCGCGAGTCTTTTCAGAAAGGGCCCTGTTTTTCGGGCTTTTCACGTGTGCTAGCCCGTATTCAAAGGAACCTGGATGAAACGCGAAGGCGTGCGGGTATACGTTAATTTGTGAGCGCCGGTCAGCCTCGTTTACTGAACGAAAGCCAGGTCGTCCGAACTACTTTGATCAGACATGATCGAGGGGTTCGGACGTTGTTTGTCCGTACCGGAGGTGTAGCATGGCGAATCTGTCCAGCAGTGCAATCGACGAATTCAAAGCTCTCACGCGGGGCCAGGTCGTATTGCCCGGCGATCCAACGTTCGATGAAGCACGCAGTATCTGGAATGGGATGATCGACCGTCGACCCGCGATCATCGTTCGCTGCGCGGGCACGGCCGATGTCCGTCGCGCCGTCAATTTCGCGCGCGACAATAAATTGCTGCTCGCCGTGCGCGGCGGCGGCCACAACATCGCGGGTAGCGCCATGTGCGAAGGCGGCATGGTGCTCGACCTGTCGCAGATGAAGTCCGCGCGCATCGATCCCGTCGCGCGCCGCGCCTATGTCGAGCCGGGCTGTCTGTTGCGCGACTTCGATCACGAAGCGCAAGCCTTCGGGCTCGCCACGCCGCTCGGCATCAATTCGACGACGGGCGTCGCGGGCCTCACGCTTGGCGGCGGGTTCGGCTGGATCAGCCGGCGCTTCGGGATGACGGTGGACAACCTGATTTCAGCCGATGTCGTCACCGCCGACGGCGAATCGATCCGCTGCAGCGCCGATTCGCATGAAGATCTGTTCTGGGCGATTCGCGGCGGCGGCGGCAATTTCGGCGTCGTCACGATGTTCGAGTTCAAGTTGCATGAAGTGGGACCCGAGGTCTATGGCGGTCTCTACGTGCTGCCGATGGATCAGGCGCGCGACGCGCTCGTCAAATACCGCGCCGCGCTCGAAACCTGGCCGGACGAACTGACCGTCTGGGCCGTCGCGCGCTTCGCGCCACCGCTGCCCTTCCTGCCCGCCGACGTGCACGGCAAGCCGATCATCGCGTTTGCGGTCTGCTACACGGGCCCTGTCGCGAACGGTCCGGCCGTGGTCGAAGAAGTGCGCAAGTTCGGCACACCCTACGGCGAACATCTCGGGCCGATGCCGTTCACCGCCTGGCAACAGGCATTCGATCCGCTACTGACGCCGGGCGAGCGCAACTACTGGAAGTCGCACAATCTCGCAACGCTCGACGACGGCCTGATCGACGCGTTCGTTGATGCCATCGGCAATCTGCCGTCGCCGCAGTGCGAGATCTTTTTCGGCGCAATTGGCGGCCAGACGATGCGCGTGGCACCCGATGCAATGGCTTACTCGAATCGCGACGCGAAGTACGTGATGAACGTGCACGGCCGCTGGACGGAAGCCGCCGACGACGAGCGCTGCATTGCATGGTCGCGCGCGTTCTTCAATGCATCGGCGCCGTTCGCGCTCGGCAGCGTGTACGTGAACTTCATGACGGAAGAAGAATCCGCGCGCGTGGGCGACGCATACGGTCCGAACTACGCGCGGCTCGTCGCAGTGAAAGACCGTTACGATCCGCAGAACCTGTTCCGCCATAACCAGAACATCAAGCCATCCGCAATGGCCTGAACGCTGCGCCTCCGACATGCCGGATAGCAATCGTTGTCTCGTTGCTATCCGGCATTGTTTTTCAACGCCCCGCTTCCATCGATTCACGTTGCACCGCGCCATGCGTAGACGCATCGCCTCACGCTAAAGTATCGTGCACGCCCACGACGCCACCCCTTCCGCCCAACGCACCATGCCGCGCATGCGCATCGCCTTGCTGACGATCGTCGCCATGTTCGCCTTCGCGGGCAATTCGCTGCTATGCCGCATCGCGTTGAAGGGCACGTCGATCGATCCCGCAACGTTTACGTCTGTGCGCATCGTGTCGGCTGCCATCGTGTTGTGGATCATTCTGCGCAGCCGCGGCCAGTCGCAACCCTTCGCCGGCAACTGGCTTTCCGCTTTCGCGCTTTTCACGTACGCAGCGGCGTTCTCATTTGCCTATGTATCGCTGGCGGCGGGAACGGGCGCACTGCTGCTGTTCGGTGCGGTACAGGCGACGATGATCGGCTATGCGCTCTGTCGCGGCGAACGTCTGCGCATGCTGCAATGGACGGGTCTCGCATGCGCGCTCGCCGGCCTCGTCGCGCTCGTGCTGCCCGGCGTGAGCGCGCCGCCTCTGCTCGCGTCGCTGCTGATGCTGTGCGCCGGCATCGCGTGGGGCGCGTATTCGCTGCGCGGCAAACGCGCCGCCGATCCGACGGCCACCACGGCAGGCAACTTCATCCGCGCCATTCCCTTCGCCGCGGCGATCAGCATCGCGATGTTTGCGCGCGCATCGATCGACAGAACGGGCCTGCTTTTCGCGGCGATATCCGGCGCGTTGACGTCGGGTGTCGGCTATGTGATCTGGTACGCCGCGTTGAAGGAGATCAAGGCCACCACGGCCGCGACGGTGCAATTGAGCGTGCCGCTGATCGCCGCCATCGGCGGCATCGTGCTACTCGGCGAACCACTGACCACGCGCCTCGCGTTGAGCGCGGCCGCGATACTCGGCGGCATCGCGCTCGTGATCGGCCGCCGCTGACTATCGAACGAACGGACGAACGAACGATCGAATCGCGACGTGACAAGCGCACCGATATATACGATAGAATACATCGATCGTTCTAATCTCGGGAGAGTCGGGGTGGGCAGCACTCGTCGCGATGCGCCAACGGATGCGCTATCCGGGAAAATCAGCACGCTCAAGCCGATGTCGGCCGACGTGCGCGCGCAGCAGATCCGTGACGTAGTCGATGCGTTCAGGCGTCTGCGCAGCAGCGTCACGCGCTTTGTCCAGATGTTCGCGGCTACGCGAGACGCGGCGTTGGCGGCCGAAGGCCTGTCTTCCGCGTCGCTGCGTGAATTGCTGTCGATGCTCGGCAACGAAGCGCAAGCCGCCCATTTTGCGCGGCTGCGCGAGCTGAAGATCGCGATCCGCCAGGCACGCGTGCTCGAACGCACACGCGACGCGGTGTTTTCCGAGTCCTTCAGCACGAACCCGACGGCGATGCGCGAAACGGTGACGGCGCTGGAGCGCGTCGATGCGATCCTCGTCGGACTGTGCGTCGAGCACGTGCTGGAGCGGCACAAGCCCGCGCCGCCGCGCACGGTCGCGCTCAAGCCCGCGCCGCTGCCAACGCGCAGGCGTCAACCCGAACCGGTGCACTGATTTTCGCCCCGGCGCGCACCCGATATATTCGATGGTATATTTCGATAGCCCGTTCGCGCATCCACCCCGGTCCGCCGTCATGTCCGGATAGAGGTCTTCATGCACGCTCCGCCCTTTCGTCTCGCCCACCCGAGCATCGATACGTCCATCGGTTCCGCACAACGCGCCGATCCCTGCTGCGCGCCGTCGAAGGCGCAACTCGCCGATCTGAAACGACGCACCCGGCTCGCGGAACTCGATGCGCATCTGCACTGCTCGATCATCGGCACGTGTCTGAGCACGCATGAACTGCGCAAGCTCGTGCCGAAGTTCACCGACCTCGACCGTCAGCGCGCCACCGACCTCGAAATTCATCACACGGCTGTAGAGCTTGCGATCGAAGGCGGCGCGGGCGGCAAGGCGCTGCAAAAGGCACTGGACGAGCGCTATGCCGGCGCGCTCCGGCTGTTCGACAAGGCGAAGGAGCCCGACGCGGTGCTCGCGCTATGGAAAGAAGCGCTCAAGAGCGGTGACATTCCGCCCGCCTACTGGGCGCTGATGACGCATCCGCAAACCACCATGAGCGTGCGGCAATCGGCGTTCGGCGATCTGCACATGCTGTCGCATCTGGTCGGCGCCGCGAATCGTGCGGATATCCGGCGGCTCGTCGCACTGGAAGAAGACAATGCCACGTTGCGCACGAAGATCGATCGCCAGCAAAGCCGTCTGCAGGAGATGAGCTTGCAGCGCGACGCCGCTGCGCAGGAACTGGAAACGCGCGCGGCGCACGCCAAGGCGCAGGATGCCGGCACCGACGACGCGCTGCGCGCCGAAGTGCACCTGCTCCGTGAAGCATTGACGGCGCGTGACGAGCGTCTCGCGCTGCATACGAACCGTCGCGAAGCCGCCGAACAGCGTGTCGCCGCCGAACAGGAAAGCGCCCGTGCGTTGCGAGCGCGGCTCGATGAAATGGACGCGCTCGTGAAAACGCTGCAAGCGGAAGCGAGCGCGCTGGAACGTACGCTTCAGGCCACGGCGGGCGACGACCCGTCCGGGCGTTCGGCCTCGCTGGCGATCCTGGAGCGCATGCGCATCGTGTATGTCGGCGGAAGGCCGGGTTCGAATGCGGCGATCAGGCGGATCGTCGAATCGGCGGGCGGCGAGATGACCGTGCACGACGGCGGCATCGAGGATCGTAAGGGACTGCTGGCGGCTGCATTGCCGGGCGCGGATATCGTGGTGTTTCCCGTCGACTGCATCGATCACGACTCGATGAACATGCTCAAGCGTGTCTGCGAACGCGGCCACATTGCGTGGTATCCGCTGCGCACCGCGAGCGTCGCGAGTTTTGTCGAACTGATCGGGCGCCTCAATGCCGACGCGCAGACGAACACCCAATCCGGTGGAGCGCCGCGCTTCTGTCTGCGTCACGGTTAGGCGTCACGCGCAAACAGTTCAAGATCTACCGCCGCACCATTTTCGTAAGCGCGGCGATATCGTCGGCGCATGCGGCATACGCCTGCGCTTCGATGCCGCGATAGAGCCGGATGATCTCTTCGCCGACAGGCGTGAGCGCGCTGCCGCCGCCGCTCTGGCCGCCGTGCTCGGATATCGTCGCCGGCGATTTCAGCGAGCGGTTCAATTCATCCATCAACAGCCACGCGCGCCGATACGACATGTTCAGGCTGCGTGCCGCTGCCGAAATCGAACCATGCTCGCGCACCGCTTCGAGCAGCGCGACCTTTCCCGGTCCCAGCGCGATCGTGCCTTCCTGCTGAATGCGCATTCTGAAGCGCACCTCGGGCTTCGGATGTGCCGATGTCTTCATGTTGTTTGCCGGTTGACTCATGCGCGCAAGCATACACGATGCCATACGCTGGACTTCAATCGGCACTTGCACCAGTGCGCGGCGGCCAGCTCACGCCGGCAAACACGACCACGTTGATCGCATCAAAGCTCGAGCACGCGCGCAACCACACCCGCCAGCCGTTTCACATGACGCGGCGCGGGCAGAATGTCAGCGGCTGAAAACAGAACGGGCGCGCCTTCGTCGACGGAAAGCGCCTGGTCGCCGCGCTCGAACGCGACCAGCACGCGTTCGCCGATCGGCGTGTTGAACAGCTCATGCCATGAGAACGTCACCGCGTAGCCGTCGTGAGCGTGCGCGATGAAAATGGTCCGCTTGAAATCGCCCGGCCGGTCGTTGCGCAGGCCCGCCATGTCGATCAGATCCTTCAGCAGCACGCCGCGATACTGATCGACCTTGCGGATGAAGCGGTTCGTCGTGTAGCAGCGCAGGTCGAAGGGATCGGCCGTCACGCTTGCATGCTGCCGCAGATCGTCGATCGTCACCTGCATCGGACGCAAAAAATCGCCCGCCAGCATGACGGCGCCTGCCGTCGTCTCCTGCAGCGGCAGCGCCGCCGAGCCAGTCATTCCCATCGTCCATCTCCATTGCGTTGCGACGCTGTCATGCCGCACGATGTATCGGTGGGTATATTACGCTGCTAACTGGCTGGCTGCCGAAGGGGAACGCGACATAGGCGGCATATCGCACGGCTTATGACATGCGAGGCGCGGGGCCGCCGCCCGCGCCCGGCGTCGACGCTCAATCGACGCCGACGATCACGCTCGAAGCCTTGAAGATCGCCGCAGCCGCCTTGCCGCTGGCGAGGCCGAGACGGTCGACGCTGTCGTTGGTGACGATCGCAGCGACCTGGGCGCCGCCCGCCGCCGAAATGATGACCTCGCTGTTGACGGCGCCCTTCGTGACCGACGTGACCGTGCCCGCGATGCAGTTGCGCGCCGACACCTTGCTGCTGTCGGCATCGACCATCACGATCACCGACGAAGCCTTGACGAGCGCGAACGCCGGCTTGCCCGCCGCGAGCCCGAGCGACGACGCGCTGCCGTGCGTGATTACCGCGACGATTTCGAGTCCGTCCTGGGTGCGGAGCGTGATTTCGTCGTTGACGGCGCCGGCCTTGACGGCCGTGACCTGACCGGCGAAATGATTACGGGCGCTGGTACGCATGCGACTCTCCTTCGGGTTGCCCCTGTGTGTTGTTCAGTATGGACAAACGGCAAGTCCGCAGTGTACCGCGCGGCCTGTGACAGCCCACCATCGGCGCTGTCGGCCCTTCACGGCGCGCAATGTGACGCGTGCATGACGGGACAGTGGCATCCCGGTTGCTCATACATATTCAGAGGAAAACAGATAAAGGAGCAGCCATGGACACGATTGGATTGTCGCAGCGCATCGAGGAAATCGAACTGGCCCTCGTCGGGACCTTCGAATCGCCGAAAGCGCCCACTGTCAGCGCCTATCAGGAAGGCCCGACGACCTATCTGATGCTCTCCTGGGTCGTCGAAACGGGCCGCGACACGACGCTCGATGCGCGCTGCGTCGTAACGCTCAAGCTCGGGGATGCCCAGATCGACCGCTATACCGCGCTCGATACGGCCAAACGGCGCGTCGTCCAGGATCGTCTGAGGGATCTCGTGCGGCAGCATGTTGAAGTGTCGAGGGCGCAGCCGGCTTCGACGGACAGCTGTTCGATCGAACTCGACGTGGACGACACCGTCTTCGACGTGCCCGACGATCCGTACGACATGCCGTAGCGCCCCAGCGAAGCGACGGCCGGAACGCTTCCAGTCCCGCCGCCAACGGCAATAGACTATGCTAACGCGCGAGCCTGTGCGCTCGCGCCGTCGCACACGCGGCTTTCCATTCGAGTCTATTGCCCATGAATTCCACCACCGACGATACCCCGCGCCCCGCCATGCGGGCGCTCACGCCGCTCGAAGCCCGCGTGCTGGGCGTGCTGTTCGAGAAGCAGCACACCGTACCCGACACCTACCCGCTGTCGCTCAATTCGCTCGCGTCGGGCTGCAATCAGAAGACCTCGCGCTCGCCCGTGATGAACGTCAGCGAATCCGAGATTCTCGACGCGATCAACTCCATGAAGCGCCTTTCGCTGGTGCTCGAAGGCAGCAGCAGCCGTGTGCCGCGCTTCGAGCACAACATGGAGCGCGTGCTCGGGCTGCCGCGCCAGTCGGCGGCGCTGCTGACGGCGCTGCTGCTGCGCGGCCCGCAGACGGCAGCCGAGCTGCGGCTCGCCACCGCGCGCCTGCACGGCTTCGCCGATACGTCGTCCGTCGAGGCGTTTCTCGAAGAGCTTGCCGACAATGATCCGCCGCGCGTCGTCAAGCTGGGGCGCACGCCGGGCGAGCGCGAGAGCCGCTGGATGCATTTGCTGTGCGGCGAGCCCACGCCCGAACAGATCGGCGCCGCGGCACTCTCCGACGAGCCGCTGCCGCCCGGCGAACTCGAAGCGCTTCGCGCCCAGCAGCGCGAGTTGAGCGAGCGCGTCGCGCGGCTCGAAGCGCTCGTGACGCACCTCGCGGGCGAACTCGGCGTGTCGCTCGATGAGCTGAAGGGAAGCCTGTAGCCGCTGCCACCGGGCAGGTTTGCCGCGCGTGGTTCGCGGCAAACCGCCAGCGCGCCATCACCGTGTGACCGCGCCCGCCGCATGGCCGGGCCAAGCCAGATCAGCAAACTATCCAAAACGCAATCGCCTTGCCAAACAGAGCACCAAGCAGGGCGCAAAACAAGCCGCCAAACGGGTTGCTAACCGCCCTTGACGAATGCGACGATGCGGTTGGCGCGCGGCCGATGCCAAGGCGCGCCGCCTATCGCCCTGCCCCGCTGTGCCTCTTTTGCGATTCACTGTGCCAGGAGACTGACCGATGAACGAGCACGACGACCCCAATCTGCCCACCGCTTCCGACCTCCCCGCCGACGACCGCCCCGACGATCCCGACCGCCGCCGCGTCCTCACAGGCCTTGCGGCAGCGGGCCTCGGCCTCGCGCTGGCGGGCTGCCAGTCGGTGGACAGCGCCTCGACGGGCGCGCCGCGCAGCGCGGCCGACGCGCGGCTCGACAACGCGTTGCGCGATCAGGTCAAGCGCATCGTCGTGATCTACGCGGAGAACCGCAGCTTCGCGAACCTGTTCGGTAACTTCCCCGGCGTGCAGTATCCGCTGTCCGCCGTCACGCCCGAGCGCTACGTGCAACTGGACCGCGACGGCAACACACCGCTCGCCACGCTGCCGAAAATCTGGGGCGGCCTCGTGCCGCAAGCGCAGGAAGTCGACGGCAAGCGCTACATGATTGCCGAGCGCGATATCGCCGGATTGCGCAACCAGCCGTTCCATCTGACCGACGCGCACGGCGCGCCGCTGCCGAACAGCGTGATCACCCGCGATCTCGTGCACCGCTTCTATCAGAACCAGATGCAGATCAACGCAGGCCGCAACAACCAGTTCGCCGCATGGGGCGATTCGGGCGGTCTCGTGATGGGGCATTACCAGAGCTCCGGCGAATCGCTGAAGCTGTGGGCGCTCGCGCAGCAATACACGCTGTGCGACAACTTCTTCATGGCCGCGTTCGGCGGCTCGTGGCTCAACCACATCTTTCTGATTTCCGCGCAGGCGCCACTCGTGCCGGACATCGGCAGCGGGCCGGGGAAGAAGCTCGTATCCGTCGTCGAAGGCGACGACCCGACGGGCACGCGGCTGAAGCAGGCGCCCAATTCGCCGAAGACGGCCCTCGAAGGCCCGCCCGTGTTCGTCAGCGACGGCCCGTTCACACCCGACGGCTACGCGGTCAACACGATGGCGCCGCCCTATCAGCCGAGCATGGTGCGCCCCGCCGAGGGCGGCGATCCCGCGCTCGCCAATCCGCGTGACCCGAAGGTGCTGCCGCCGCAGCGTTACGCGACGATCGGCGACCGGCTGAGCGACAAGGGCGTCGACTGGGCGTGGTATAGCGGCGCCTGGCAATACGCGCTCGATCATCGCGATACGGGCGCCGTGCCCGACTTCCAGTATCACCATCAGCCGTTCAACTACTTCGCGAACTTTGCGCCCGGCACGGCGGCGCGCGCGCGGCATCTGCGCGACGGCGGCGTCGGCGACGACGCATCGACCAACCGCTTCATCGCCGATATCGACGCTGGGCGCCTGCCCGCCGTGACCTTCTACAAGCCACAGGGCAATCTGAACATGCATGCGGGCTACGCGGACGTCGAGTCCGGCGACCGGCATATCGCGAACGTCATCGAGCATATCCAGCGCGGCCCACAATGGCAGAACACGGTGATCGTCGTCACGCACGACGAAAACGGCGGCTGGTGGGATCACGTCGCGCCGCCCAGGGGCGACCGCTGGGGACCGGGCTCGCGGATTCCCGCGCTCGTCATTTCGCCGCTCGCGAAGAAGGGCTACGTCGATCACTCGGTGTACGACACCAACTCGATCCTGCGTCTGATCAGTCGCGTGCATGGGCTAGCGCCACTGGATGGCGTCGCGCTGCGTGACCGTGCGCTGGTGCAGAACGGGCTGACGCCCATCGGCGATCTGACGGGGGCGCTCGATCTCGCGTGATGCCGTTGTCGAAGTTGATTGAAGGAAACACATGTTCGTCGTGTATTGGCTGGAAGAAGGCACGTCGACGGGAACCGCTCGCTTCGAGCGGTTCGCCGCCGACGAAATGACCAAAGCGCTCGCGTTCACCGAAACGCTGCGCAAGAAGCAGGCTGCCGGCGATGACGTGAGCTTCGTCACGCTCTGCAGCGAGAACCCGCGCTCCGTCGGCAAGGCCGGCGCGTCCGATCCGCCCGCCGATTACGCGTGGAAAAAGCGCCGCCCGTGATCGCGGCTGTGTGGCACACATGCCACACAGCAGTCGACGCTTCGCAACACAATTGCGCGCGTAAAAAGCAAAAACGCGAAGTACCGTAAAACATTCAGGATTCCAGAAACATCCGTCACGGCTGTCTGTCAGATTTCCGTTCTGCGCTGCCCGGTCCGCGCCACGCCGTTCGCCCGGCACGCGCGAACCGATGCCGCGGCATCGCAGAACGACAAGAGGAAGACCGACATGACACCTACGCAACCGAAGCGCCGCACGCATGCGCGCGCGAGCGCGGGCCTCGCCCTGCTATCGCTCATCGGCGGCTGCACGACGCTGCCCTGGCAGATGACGCCCGAAGATCGGTCGCTCCAGCAGCCTCCGCAGCAGGCAGCGTCGCCCGCTTCGACCGAACGTCCGGCACGGCGCCCGCCCGTCAATGCCGACAAGCCGCTGTCCGACGGCTACTACCGCGTGAAGCCCGGCGACACGCTCTATCGCATCGCGACGAGCCACGGGCAACGCAGCGAAGACATCATCAAGTGGAATAACCTCACCGACCCGGGCCACATCGAAACAGGCGGCGTGCTGCGCGTCACGCCGCCATCCGACGCAGTCAGCGGCAGCGATGCCCCTGCGTCATCCGCTCAGGCAAAGCAACAGCGCACGAGCGCGCCCGCAAAGCCCGACGACGCCGCGAAGATCAATCCAAAAACTGACAAGGCCGATAGCACCGACAAGAAGGACGGCAAGAGCGCGGACACCGGCAAGCCAAGCTTCGTCTGGCCTGCGCGCGGCACGCTGAGCGCGGCGTATGGACAGGGCAAGTCAAAGGGGATCGTGATTGCGGCCAAAGCCGGCGATCCCGTCAAAGCGGCGACGTCGGGCCGCGTGGTGTTCGCGGGCGACGGCGGCAAGCCCTATGGCAAGCTGATCGTCATCAAGCACGACGACACGCTCGTGACCGCGTACGGACACAACCGCAAGCTGCTCGTCAAGGAAGGCACGAGCGTCAAACGTGGCGAAACGATCGCCGAGATGGCGGCGACGGACCACGGCAACGGCTCGATGCAATTCGAAGTCCGCAAGGACGGCAAGCCCGTCAATCCCGCGATGTATCTGCCGCACGTGGGTTCATGACGCGCGAACGGAAAGTAAAAAGCCGCGAACGGCGTGATGCCGTTCGCGGCTGAATCATTCTGGACTTGCGCTTCGCGCTTAGCGCACCGCGTTGGCCTCGACCAGTGGATCGAGATTCCCCGCGGTTTCCAGCGCGTTGAGATCGTCGAATCCGCCCACATGCGTTTCGCCGATGAAAATCTGCGGCACCGTGCGGCGTCCCGTGCGTTCCATCAACGCCAGCGCCGTGGCGCGGTCGCTCTGCACGTTGATTTCCTCGTACGGCAGACCCTTCTTCTTGAGTAGCGCCTTCGCGGCGAGACAGTACGGGCAGGTCGGTGTCGTGTAGATCGTGATTGCGGACATGATTATCTCCGTGAGCGTAGTGAATGCGGCGCGTTACTGGCCGCGATAGATGTCGTCGAATGCGGACGATGCGCCTGCCAGCGAGCGGGCGCGCGTCGTGCGGAAACCCGAGCCGGCGCTGCCGCTGGCCGACGGACCATACGAAGTCGCGATCAGATCATGCGAGCGATGGAACACGTGAGGCGCAGCGGCCGAGTAATTTGCCGGCTCCGGATAGTTCGTGTCGCTTTGCGGGTACTGGCCGGATTGCTGCGCGCCGACCAACTCGGCGCGAACCTGCGCGCGCGTCGCCGTCGATTGAGATTCAGCGTGGCTTGCGAGCGGCAGACCCAATGCCGCCGCGAGAACGAGAGCTTGATAGACGCGTTTCATGTTGAGCACCTTCGAGAAGCATTGCCGTCGGCGACGGGATGGCTCAACTGTAGGTGCGCATCGGATGGCCGTTAATGTCGGCGCGTCTCATGAAGATGCTCGATCGGCTCACCGCTTTTAGGCGCAGGCGTCGTGAAGCGTCACGCGCGGCTTCTGCGTAATGGCTCGACGCCTTGTGCGGCAAGGGTTTCCGAGAGATGCACACGGCCGGTCGCAAGGGCCCCGGCGCATGCTGTGCGGTTTATGAAATTCTCTATTGCTCTGCGTCCGCCGCAGCTTCATCCGCCGCGGCATCCTGCGCCAACTGCAAGTGCCCGCCTGATGCACGCCAGCGCGCGGGCGTCACGCCGATCTGCTTCTTGAACACGCGCTGGAACGCCGCTTCCGACTGATAGCCGACCGTCTCGCCGATATCGCCGACGGGCGTCGTCGATTCGAGCAGCATGCGGCCCGCGATCGTCATGCGGACTTCGGTGAGCACGTCGGTCGCCGAGCGGCCAATCGCCTCCTGGAACTGCCGAACGAAGGTCGCACGTGACATGTTGCACAGCGCGGCGAACTGATCGAGTGTCCACGGCTTGCCGGGCGATTCGAACATCGCCGAGACGGCCGCCTGCAGGCGCGGACGCCCCGCCAGCGCCAGCAGCCCGTGCGGCGGATGCGCCGCTTCGCTCGCAAAGCGCAGCGTCAACGCGAACAGCGCCGCCGACAGATGATTGACGAGGGTTTCGCTGCCGGGGCATTCGTCCGTTGCCTCTTCTCGCATCAGTTGAATGAGCCGCGCGAGCCGTGAGCCCGCGACGCCGCCCGGCTGTTCGCCATTCGCCGCCGCGTCGGCATGGGTCTTCGTCTGCGCGCCGCTGCGCACCACCAGTCGCGACGGCAAATGATCGCGCAGCAGCCGGTCCGGCACGGCGCCGAGCAGGAAGCGGCCGCACAGGATGTCGACCGTGTCGCCCGTGCCGCTATTCTCCGCGACCGTCAGCATGATGTTGCGCCGCTCCGTGACGGGGACGGGCTGCGCGCCGCTGCCGTCGTGGATGCGGTGCGGGATGCCCGTTGGAAACACGATGATGTCGCCCGCGGCCAGATGCTCGGGCGGCCCGTTGCCGTCTTCGAGCACCGCGCGGCCCGACAGCAGCACGTGATACGGAATCTCGCGCACGCCCGCAGGGCCTTCTTCGATCGCCCATGGCGCGCCGAAATGGCAGCGCACATCGACACGCCCGCTCACGGGCATCAGCGACAGGAAGCGGCTTAGCAGATCCATTTGAGCCGCCGTTTGAGCCGCGAGTTGAGCCGCGAGTTGAGCCGATTAAGCATGTTTTTGAATCGTTCGAGGATTAGCAACGCGCACGCAGGACCGTAAAGTGGAACCGTGCAATGCAAACCGATTCTACTGGACGGCAGCGATGCGCGCGGCACAGCACACTGATTCCGCCACCGCCCCGTCAGAACGAGGAACATCATGAAGACGCTTCAGATCGATGTTGCAGTGATTGGCGCGGGCAGCGCGGGCTTGTCCGCCTTCCGCGCCGCGAAGGCCGCGGGCGCGAGTGTCGTGCTGATCGAAGGCGGCGCGTACGGGACGACCTGTGCGCGTGTCGGCTGTATGCCGTCGAAGCTGCTGATCGCCGCCGCCGAAGCCGCGCATGCGGCGCGCCGCATGGCACCGTTCGGCGTGCATGTCGATGGCGCCGTGCGGGTCGACGGACGTGAAGTGATGGCGCGCGTCAAGGGCGAACGCGACCGCTTTGTTGGGTTCGTCGTCGAATCGACGGAAAGCATTCCCGATGAAGAGCGGCTGATCGGCTACGCGCAGTTCATCGACGACAACGTGCTGCAGGTCGGCGAGCACACCCGCGTGCACGCGAAGCGCATCGTGATCGCGACGGGCTCGTCGCCGTACGTGCCCGCGATGTACCAGGCGCTCGGCGACCGCGCGATCGTCAACGACGACGTGTTTGCGTGGGACGATCTGCCGCGCAAGGTCGCGGTGGTCGGCGCGGGCGTGATCGGGCTGGAACTCGGCCAGGCGCTCGCGTGGCTTGGCGTCGACGTGACGATGCTTGGCGCGCGTGGGCGCGTTGGGCCGTTGAGCGATCCGGCGATAAAGAATTATGCGCGTGATGTGTTCAGGGATTCTTTTCACTTCGAGACGCATGCGCAGGTGGAAGCGGCGACGCGCGAAGGTGACAGCGTGCGTTTGCGTTATCGCGATGGCGCGGGGGAATTGCACGAAGACACGTTCGATTATGTGCTGGTGACGGCGGGCCGTCGGCCGAATATGGACAAGCTTGCGCTGCATAACACGACGCTCGAGGTCGATGCGCGCGGTGTGCCTGTGTTTGATCCGTTGACGTTGCAGGCGGGCAAGCATCCCGTGTTTATCGCGGGCGATGCGAATGATGTGCTGCCGCTCTTGCACGAAGCCGCCGATGAAGGTCGCGCTGCGGGCGACAATGCCGCGCGGTATCCCGATGTGAAGCCGCTTGTGCGGCGGGCCGCGATTTCAGTTGTGTTTTCTGAGCCTGGGATTGCGATGGTTGGGGCGCGGTTTCTGGATCTTGCTGATGGGTCGTTTGTGACGGGTGAAGTGAGCTTTGAGGATCAGGGTCGTAGCCGCGTGATGCTGCGGAATCGTGGGTTGATGCATGTGTATGTGGATCGCGATACGCGACGGTTTGTGGGTGCTGAGTGGATCGGGCCGGATGCTGAGCATATTGCGCATTTGCTGTCGTGGGCGTTGCAGATGGGACTTACCGTTGATGCGATGCTCGCGATGCCTTTTTATCATCCTGTTGTTGAGGAGGGTTTGCGCAGCGCGTTGAGGAGTGCTGCTGCGCAGCTTGCCGTTATGTGATTTGCGTTTGGTTTTTTGCTTCGGCGGGGGCTGTGATTTGGCTTCGCAGTGCTGGTTCGGTGTGTTGGCCTCTGCGCTGGCATCCGGTTTGGTGTTTTTGCTTTTGCGCTGGCATCCGCGTTATGGTGTTTGCCGTTCACGCGTCGCCCCTGTGCGGGGCGGCACCTACTTTTCTTTGCCGCCGCAAAGAAAAGTAGGCAAAAGAAAGCGGCTAACACCGCCAATCCTTGTTCCTGCCTGAGGGCCCCCAACCGGTCCCTCACTTCACGCGGCAATCACGTGACTCATGTTCGTTGCCAACGCTCCGAATTGACGCCTCACCCGCTTCACGCACCCGCGTCACGGCACACCGTGCCAGATATTCCGCTGCCGCCCAGGTGGCAAACTGTGTGTAGGCCGTAGAGCCTCATACGCCTCACTTCGGACTGATAGCGCACGCGTTCCGCCCTGTAAGAGCGCCAAGCTATACGACCCGACAACCTACACACAGTTTGCCACCTGGGCGGCACATACCATTCGCTGCCGCTTGCCCGTGCAGGGGTATTTGAAGCGGGTGAGGCGCTCATACAAAGCGTTGGCAACGCAGGCGGACAGATAGTTGCCGTGTGAAGCATAGGACCCTTTGGGGGCCCTCAGGCAAGAACTAGAACTGGCGGTGTTAGCCGCTTTCTTTTGCCTACTTTTCTTTGCGGCGGCAAAGAAAAGTAGGTGCCGCCCCGCACAGGGGCGACGCGTGAACGGCAAACACCATAACGCGGATGCCAGCGCAAAAGCAAAAACACCAAACCGCTTGCGCAGCAAACCCCGCCTCCCGGATGCCAGCGAAAAACTAAAGAAGGGCGACGCCCAACATCACGTAATGCACCGGCACAATTCCCGAAGGCGTTATGAAAAGTTTCTTTAATCAATGTTGTTATCGATTACTCAACGAGCTGTAAGCACTGCCTTGCAACATCCATCAGCGCCGTGTGACGCAAAAAGTTCACAGATATATCACAACATGTGATAACGGCGCCGGAACGCCCGCTCCATCTGCTTGCCCCCACCCCGACTAACCAGGTCATCCCCCCTTAGCGAGCAGCTTCAATTGCGACCTTCACGGGAAAAATTGATAAAGATCAGTACGGCGACGCAAAACATGTGTCAACTTTACTTATTGAGGTTCGCATACTTTAATGCTTAAAAACGTCCCCCGATAGAACCAGGATCTCCATGAGCCACTTTCTGGACAGGTTGCGCTATTTCACAACGGCCCGACCGCAATTCTCTGATGGTCACGGCGCCGTTACCGACGAAGACAGAAAGTGGGAGGACGCCTATCGGCAACGATGGCAGCACGACAAGATCGTACGCTCGACCCATGGCGTGAACTGCACCGGCTCATGTTCATGGAAGATCTATGTCAAGGGCGGCATCGTCACATGGGAAACGCAGCAAACCGACTATCCGCGCACGCGTCCCGATATGCCGAACCACGAGCCGCGCGGATGCTCTCGTGGCGCCTCGTACTCGTGGTATCTCTATAGCGCGAACCGACTCAAGTATCCGCTCGTGCGCAGCGCGCTCGTCAAACTGTGGCGCGAACGGCGCCGCACAATGGAACCCGTGCAGGCATGGCTATCCATCGTCGAAGACGACGCGGCGCGGCGCAGCTATCAAAGCCGACGCGGGCTCGGCGGCTTCATCCGCGCCACATGGGACGAGGTCAACGAGATCGTCGCCGCGGCCAATGTCTATACCATCAAGCGGCACGGCCCCGACCGCGTGGTGGGCTTCTCGCCGATCCCCGCGATGTCGATGGTGTCGTATGCAGCCGGCTCGCGCTATCTGTCGCTGATCGGCGGTGTCTGCCTGAGCTTCTACGACTGGTATTGCGATCTGCCGCCGGCATCCCCGCAAACATGGGGCGAGCAGACCGATGTGCCCGAATCCGCCGACTGGTACAACTCCACGTTCATCATGATGTGGGGCTCCAATGTGCCGCAGACGCGCACGCCCGATGCGCATTTCATGACCGAGGTGCGCTACAAGGGTACGAAGATCGTGTCGATATTCCCGGACTACGCGGAAGGCGCGAAATTCGGCGACATCTGGCTTCACCCGAAGCAAGGCACCGATGCGGCGCTCGCACTCGCAATGGGCCATGTCATTCTCAAGGAGTTTCACCTCGCCGGCAAAAGCGACTATTTCATCGACTATTGCCGCCGCTTCACCGACATGCCGTGTCTCGTGCGCCTCGTCGCGCGTGGCGACCGCTATGTGCCCGAGCGGCTCGTGCGCGCTTCGGATTTCGACGACGCACTCGGCCAGGCCAACAACCCCGAGTGGAAAACGGTCGTTATCGACGCCGTCACTAACGAGACCGTCGTGCCCGTCGGCTCCGCGGGCTTCCGCTGGGGCCAGAAGGAAGGCGGGGACAAGGGCAAGTGGAATCTTAAGGAGGAGTCGGCATCAGGCACGCCCATCGAGCCGCGCCTTTCCTTCGTCGACGCGCACGATGAAGTCGCCGATGTACTCTTCCCCTACTTTGGCAATATCCGGCATCCGCACTTCAATCACACGTCGCATGCTTCGGAACTGTCGCGCAAAATCGGCGCGCGAAGAATCGCGACGCGCAACGGCGACATGCTGGTCGCTACCGTCTACGATCTGTTCATCGCGAACTACGGGATCGATCAGGGTCTGGGCGGCGAGCACATCGCCGCGAGCTACGACGACGATCTGCCCTATACCCCCGCGTGGCAGGAAGCGATCACCGGCGTCAAGCGCGCCGACGTGATCAACGTCGCGCGCCAGTTCGCCGAGAACGCGCACAAGACGCAGGGCAAGTCGATGGTGATCATCGGCGCGGGCATCAATCACTGGTTCCATATGGACATGTCGTACCGCGCGATCATCAACATGCTGATCATGTGCGGCTGCGTCGGCAAATCGGGCGGCGGCTGGTCGCATTACGTGGGCCAGGAAAAGCTGCGTCCGCAGACGGGCTGGACGCCGCTCGCGTTCGCGCTCGACTGGAACCGGCCGCCGCGCCACATGAATTCGACGTCATTCTTCTACGCGCATACGGACCAGTGGCGTTACGACCCGATGGACCCGAGCGCCCTGCTTTCCCCTCTTGCCGACAAGACGCACTTTCACGGCGCGCCCATCGACTACAACGTGCGCGCCGAACGCATGGGCTGGTTGCCGTCCGCGCCGCAACTCCACGCCAATCCGCTCGATGTCGGCCGCGCGTTGAACGATCCGGCGCAAGCGGGCGCGACGATCGCGCAGGAGCTGAAATCGGGCAGTCTGCGCATGGCCTGCGAAGACCCCGACAATCCGGCGAACTTTCCGCGCAACCTGTTCGTGTGGCGCTCCAACCTGCTTGGCTCGTCGGGCAAAGGCCACGAATACTTCCTCAAGCATCTGCTCGGCACGACCAACGGCGTGCAAGGCGAAGAGGTCTTCAAGTCGGGGCATCCGCGTCCGGAAGAAATCACGTGGCATGACGATGCACCACGCGGCAAGCTCGATCTGCTCGTCACGCTCGACTTCCGCATGTCGACCACCTGCATGTACTCCGATGTCGTTCTGCCCACCGCGACGTGGTACGAGAAGGACGACATGAACACGTCGGACATGCACCCGTTCATTCATCCGCTGTCGGCCGCCGTCGATCCCGCGTGGCAATCGAAAAGCGACTGGGAAATCTTCAAGGGCATTGCAAAGCGCTTTTCGGAACTGAGCGTCGGCCATCTAGGCGTGGAACGCGATGTCGTGCTCGCGCCGATCGCACACGACAGCCCCGCCGAACTCGCGCAACCGTTCGACGTGCTCGACTGGAAACGGGGGGAATGCGAACCCGTACCGGGCAAGACGATGCCTTCTGTAATCGTCGTCGAGCGCGACTATCCCGCCACGTATGACAGATTTACGTCGCTCGGTCCGCTGATGGATAAGCTCGGCAACGGCGGCAAAGGCATCACGTGGGACACGAAGGAAGAAGTCGCGTTGCTCGGCGAACTCAACTATCGCGTCGCGAATGGTCAAGGCGGTGGTCAAGGCGGCACGACCGTCAACGGCACAGCGGGACGCCCGCGTATCGACACCGCGCTCGACGCCGCCGAAGTCATCTTGTCGCTTGCCCCCGAAACCAATGGCGCCGTCGCGGTAAAGGCATGGCATGCCGTATCGTCGCTGACGGGCATCGAGCATGCGCATCTGGCGGATGCGCGCGCGGACGAGAAGATCCGCTTTCGCGACATCCAGGCGCAGCCGCGCAAGATCATCTCGTCGCCGACGTGGAGCGGCATCGAGTCCGAGCACGTGTCGTACAACGCGGGTTATACGAACGTTCACGAACTGATTCCGTGGCGCACGCTCAGCGGCCGCCAGCAGCTCTATCAGGACCACGTTTGGATGCAGGCATTCGGCGAAGCATTGTGCGTCTACAAGCCGCCTATCGAAACTGGCAACTACGAGAAGATGCTCGGCGCACGCTCGAACGGCAACCCGGAGATCGTGCTGAACTTCATCACGCCGCATCAGAAGTGGGGCATTCACAGCACCTACACGGACAATCTGCTGATGCTCACGCTGTCGCGCGGCGGGCCGATCGTGTGGCTGTCGGAGATCGACGCGCGGACCATCGGCGTATCGGACAACGACTGGATCGAGTGCTACAACGTCAATGGCGCGTTGTGCGCACGCGCCGTCGTCAGCCAGCGAATACCGCACGGCATGGTGATGATGTATCACGCGCAGGAGAAGATCGTGAACACGCCCGGTTCCGAAATCACGGGCACGCGCGGCGGCATCCACAACTCGGTCACTCGCATCGCGCTCAAGCCCACGCATATGATCGGCGGCTACGCGCAACTGGCGTATGGCTTCAACTACTACGGCACCGTCGGCTCGAACCGCGACGAATTCCTGATCGTACGCAAGATGAAGCATATCGACTGGCTCGACGACGCCCCGCCCGATCCCGTCAACCCCGCCAAGCATAAACACCGTCAAGGAGAAACCTCATGAAGGTGCGTGCGCAGATCGCGATGGTGCTCAACCTCGACAAATGCATCGGTTGCCACACGTGCTCGGTGACCTGCAAGAACGTGTGGACGAGCCGCGAAGGGATGGAGTACGCGTGGTTCAACAATGTCGAGACGAAACCGGGCATCGGTTATCCGAAGGACTGGGAGAACCAGGACCGCTGGCACGGCGGATGGAAACGCAAGGCCGACGGCAAGATCGAGCCGCGCCTGGGCAGCAAGTGGCGGCTGCTCGCGCAAATCTTCGCCAATCCGCATCTGCCTGAGATCGACGACTACTATGAGCCGTTCACGTTCGACTATGCGCATCTGCAGGACTCCCGCGATACGAAGGCAATGCCCGTTGCGCGGCCACGTTCGCTGATCAGCGGCGAGCGGCTCGAAAAGATCGAGTGGGGGCCGAACTGGGAAGAGATTCTTGGCGGCGAGTTCGACAAGCGCTCGAAGGACTACAACTTCGAGAATGTGCAGAAAGACATCTACGGGCAGTTCGAGAACACCTTCATGATGTATCTGCCTCGACTGTGCGAGCACTGCCTGAATCCGGCGTGTGTCGCGTCGTGTCCATCCGGTTCGATCTACAAGCGCGAGGAAGACGGCATCGTGCTGATCGATCAGGACAAGTGCCGCGGCTGGCGCATGTGCGTGTCCGGTTGCCCGTACAAGAAAATCTACTTTAACTGGCACAGCGGCAAGGCGGAGAAATGCATCTTCTGCTATCCGCGCATCGAAGTGGGGCAACCCACGGTCTGCTCGGAAACCTGCGTGGGCCGCATCCGCTATCTCGGCGTAATGCTGTATGACGCGGATCGCATCAGCGATGCAGCCAGCGTCGAAAACGAAACGGATCTGTATGAGGCACAACTGTCCGTGTTCCTCGACCCGAACGATCCCGAAGTGATCGCGCAGGCCGAACGCGACGGCGTGCCCGCGGCTTGGCTCGACGGCGCGCGCCGGTCGCCCGTCTACAAGATGGCGATCGACTGGAAAATCGCCTTCCCGCTGCACCCGGAATACCGGACCCTGCCGATGGTCTGGTACGTCCCGCCCCTCTCGCCGATCAACGCGGCCGCCAATAGCGGCGAACTCGGCATGAACGGCTATTTGCCCGACATCGAATCGCTGCGCATTCCGCTGCGCTATCTCGCGAATCTGCTGACGGCTGGCAAGGAAGAACCCGTCAAGCTCGCACTGGAACGGCTGCTTGCGATGCGCGCGTTCATGCGTGCGCGCCACGTCGACGGGATCGAGGCGCCCGATGTGCTGAAGCAGGCCGGACTGAACATCGCGCAGGTCGAGGACATGTACCGCTATCTGGCGATCGCCAACTACGAGGATCGTTTCGTGATTCCGACGTCGCATCGCGAATATGCGGAAGACGCGTTCGATCTGCGCTCGTCGTGCGGCTTCTCGTTCGGCAATGGCTGCTCGGATGGCCGTTCCGAAGCGAGTCTCTTCACGACGAAGAAGAGCAACCGCAAGATTCCCATCCGCCAGGAGTTTTAACATGGGTTCGCATGCCCCGATTCCGCCCGGCGCGGCGTATGCCGTGCTGGGCGCGTTGCTGAGCTACCCGGACGCGCCGCTGCTCGACGCATTGCCGGAAGCCCGTGATCTGCTGCAAGACGAACGCGGGCTGACGCGCGACGCGCGCGCGGGCCTCGACCAGTTCATCGACTACTACGCGCAGCGCGATCTGCTCACGCTACAGGAGAACTACGTCGCGCTGTTCGACCGTGGACGCGCGACGTCGCTGTATCTATTCGAGCATGTGCACGGCGAATCGCGCGATCGGGGCCAGGCGATGGTCGATCTGCTGCGAATGTACGAGGAGCATGGGCTGCATCTCGCTGCCGGCGAACTGCCCGACTATCTGCCCGTGTTCCTCGAATATCTGTCGCGTCTTCCGCCCGCGGATGCACGTGCGCTGCTCGCGGAGACGGGCGAAATACTGCAATCGATCACCACGCAGCTCGCGAAACGGGGCAGCCCCTACAGCTTCGTCGTGGGCGCATTGTTGCCCCTTGCTGGCATCGGCAAGGGCGAGAAGCCCGATACGCTGCACGACGACGACGCGCAACAGGTCCCGACGCCCGCCGACTATCGCGCGCTCGACGCCGCATGGGCCGACGAGCCGGTTCGTTTCGTCGGCGCGGCAACGCCCGCTCAAGCGCCCATCCACTTCTACGACAGCCGCACAGGTACCCGGGAGAACAGGTCATGAGCGACTATTTCCATCAGTTCGTGTTCGGCATCTATCCGTACATCTGTCTTGCCGTACTCCTGCTCGGCAGCCTCGTGCGTTTCGACCGCGAGCAGTACACGTGGAAAAGCGATTCGTCACAAATGCTGCGGCATGGCGCGCTGCGCCTGGGCAGCAACCTGTTCCACTTCGGCATCCTCGTCGTGGTGGGCGGCCATTTCGTCGGTTTTCTCGCGCCGCACTGGCTTGTGTCGCCCTTTCTATCGGCGTCGATGCATCAGTTGCTTGCGATGGTCGCGGGCGGTGCGGCGGGCGTGGTGGCCATCATCGGCCTGACGATCCTGATTCACCGGCGTCTCACCGACGTACGCATCCGCCGCAACAGCCGCGTGTCTGACATCGTGATCGTGCTGGTGCTATGGGTACAGCTTGCGCTCGGCCTCGGCACGGTCGCGTTGTCGATGCGTCATATGGACGGCGCGATGTTCGAACAGCTGACCGACTACGTCAAAGGTGTCGTCACATTCCAGCCGAATATTGCGAGCCTGCTGGTGGGCGTGCCGCTGACGTATCAGGTACATATCGCGCTTGGCTTCACGATCTTCCTCATCGCGCCTTTTACGCGGATGGTGCATATCTGGAGCGGATTCGCGGCGATTGCCTACTTGATCCGCCCGTACCAGCTCGTGCGCAAGCGTTGAGGACCATGCGATGAGTACGATAGCCCCTTCCACATCGGCGGATCATGATCGTGCGTTGCGCGTGAACGGCATCACCATCGACGCAGCCGCCATCGACAACGAACTCGAGCATCAAGCGGGCGCGTCCGATCCGCACGAAGCCGCGCGGCATGCACTCGTGATCCGCGAATTGCTACGGCAGCGCGCCGTCGAACTGAAGCTGATCGCGGACAGCGCCCCGTTGGATGACGCATCGCTCGACCGGCTTCTGGAATCCGAGCTGAGCGTGCCGACGGCGACCCGCGCGGACTGCGAGCGCTATTACGAAAGCCACCTGGTCCGCTTTCGCCACAACGACATCGTGTTCGCCAGCCACGTTCTCTTTGCCGTTACCGAACACGCACCGCTTGCGCTCATCCGGCACAAGGCGGAGGCCACGTTACAGCAGATTCTCGCCGCGCCCGAAACGTTCGAAAGCACTGCCCGTGAAGTGTCGAACTGTCCTTCGGCCGGTGTCGGCGGCAGCCTTGGACAATTGCTGCGCGGCGACAGCGTGGCCGAGTTCGAACGCGCCGTGTTCGACACGCAGGAAACGGGCGTGCTGCCGAGGCTCGTCAATACGCGCTTCGGCTTTCACATCGTTCGTATCGAGCGGCGTGTCGACGGCGAGCAGCTTGCGTTCGACACAGTCCACGCCGATATCGCGCGCTTTCTTGACGAACGCGTCCGGCACAAGGCGATCCAGCAGTACGTGACAGTGCTCGCGTCGCGCGCGCGAATCGAAGGTGCACATCTCGGCGAGGCCAATGGGCCGCTGCTTCAATAAAAAGGGAAACAGGTATGAACGCACACAGCGGTGCGAAGAATCTGGGCTCGGCGCCCGCCATCACCATGCAGGCATGGTCGGTGTTGCTCGCGAGCACGCTCGCGTTTCTCGTCTGCTTCGTCGTCTGGATGATGTTCGGCGTGCTCGGCGTGCAATTGCGGGAGGACTTGAACCTCAACAGCACAGAGTTCGGCCTGCTGACCTCGACACCCGTGTTGACGGGCGCGTTGATGCGTCTGCCGCTCGGCGCATGGACCGACCGCTTCGGCGGACGTATCGTGATGACCGTGCTGCTGGTCGTCTGCGCGATTCCCGTCTACATCGTGAGCTACGCGACGGCGTTGTGGCAATTCTTGCTGATCGGGCTCTTTCTGGGCTGCGTCGGCGCGTCCTTCGCTGTGGGCACGCCCTACGTCGCACGCTTTTTTCCACCGAAACGGCGCGGCTTTGCAATGGGATTTTTCGGCGCGGGCACATGCGGCGCGGCGGTGAATCTCTTCGTTACGCCGTCTTTGCAAGCTGCTTATGGCTGGCGCTTCGTGCCGCGCGTCTATGCCGTCGCGCTGCTGGTCACCGCGTTGATCTTCTGGTTCGCGTCGGCACGCGACCCCGGCGCCGGGAAGACACAAGGATCGTTGCTCGACTCGTTCAAGGTGCTGCGCAATCCGCACGTGTGGCGCCTGTGCCAGTATTACTCGATCACTTTCGGCGGCTTCACGGCACTGTCGCTGTGGATACCGCAGTATCTGAAGGCCGAATACGGAATGTCGCTGGTAATGGCGTCTGCATTTGCCGCCGGCTTTTCGCTGCCGGGGTCGGTCCTGCGCGCGGTGGGCGGCGGACTCGCGGACCGCTTCGGTGCACACAGCGTGACCTGGTGGGGACTTTGGGTCGCGTGGATCTGCCTGTTCCTGCTATCGTATCCGTCCACCGATTTCGTGGTTCACACGATAAACGGCACCATGACGCTGCATATCGAGGTCACACTCATCGCCTTCGTGCTGCTGACATTCGTGCTCGGCGCGGTGTTCGCATTCGGCATGGCCTCGACCTTCAAATATGTGGCCGACGACTTCGCCGACAACATGGGCGTGGTGACGGGTATCGTCGGGCTTGCAGGCGGATTAGGCGGCTTTCTGTTGCCGATCCTGTTTGGCGTGCTGCTCGACTTCTTCAAGATCCGCTCGACGTGCTTTATGTTTCTCTATGGCATCGTCTGGGTCTCGCTGATTCTGATCTATCTATCGGAAGTCAAACGGACGCCCGTTACGGGGTGAGCCGCGAATGCCTGAAAACCGATGCGTGACGACGCGTGTGAATCACCAAAGCGCACCGTCACGCACCTTCCGAATGCGGCGGCAGATACTCGATCTTCGCCTCGTGATAAGCCGTGCTGCCCGTGGGTGGCGGCGATCAGGGCTGACGTCTCCAGCGCAAATCAACACGCGAAAAAAGAACGCGGCGCGAGGCCGCGTTCAAGCGTGTTGTCCGCTGCGTGCAGACTGGATGAAACGCAGCCAAGTCTAAAGCATTGCGCGAAACGATAAACCCCGCAATAGACAATTCATTATCGTCGTTCCCGCAATATTCCCAGATGCATCATGATGCCGCGAAATTTTTGCGGCAATACGCGTTAATTTTCGTTTGCCAAAAACAATCCGCTAAGACATCCCTAAAGAAAGATGATCGCAGAAATACTGTTTGTATGAAGCCGCAATAATCGCGTCATTGCGTGTTGTGAATTTCACTAATGCGTTTTTTTGGCGTTTTTACATTTGTTGTGTGCGCCTTTAGTCTCTCGCTCATTCAACGCTTTACCACACGCAGGAGAAGAGAAGAATGAAGCGCACTGCCCTCTCGATGATCTCACTGGCCGCACTGGCCACGGCCACCAGCGCCGCTCACGCACAAACCAGCGTCACGCTGTATGGCACGATCGACACGGGGATCACTTATGTTCACAACGCATCGGGCAATAACAGCCTGTGGTCGCTCGGCAATACCAGCGCAGGCAATCTGTCAGGCACGCGTTGGGGCCTCAAAGGCAGCGAAGATCTGGGCGCAGGCCTGAAGGCGATCTTCCAGCTCGAAAGCGGCTTCGATTCGAGCACGGGCAAGTTGGGCCAGGGCAGCCGCCTGTTCGGCCGTCAGGCATTCGTCGGCCTTTCGCAGGATCAATACGGTTCCATTACGCTCGGCCGTCAATACGATCCGCTGATCGACCTCGTGCAAGGCATCACCGCCGACAACTACTTCGGCAGCGCATTCGCTACAGCAGGCGACGTCGACAACTACGACAACAGCTTCCGCGTCAACAACGCAGTGAAGTACACGTCGCCCGTTTTCGCGGGACTGCAGTTCGAAGCGATGTACTCGCTCGGCGGCGTCGCGGGCAGCACGGGTTCGGAGCAATCGTATTCGGGCGCAGTCGCGTATAACAACGGCCCGATCGGTCTTGCGGCAGGCTACTACTACGCGTCCAACAGCCCGGCATCGGAAGGCATTCGCACCACCTGGAACAGTACCTCCGACGGCACGTTCGACGGCCCCGTCAATCTCGGCTATCAGACAGCGCATTCGATCGGCATTGCACGCGTGGCAGGCCAGTACACGGCCGGTTCATTCACGTTCGGCCTTGGCTACAGCAATGCGCAATACCGCCGCGACGACAGCTCGGTGTTCGGCACGAACGAACGCTATAACACGGGCCAGGGCTTCGTGAACTATCAGGCCACGCCCGCGATGCTGCTCGGTGTCGGCTACAGCTACACGCATTCGAACGGCGACACGTCGGCGACGTACCATCAGGTCTCGCTGGGCGCCGACTACAACCTCTCCAAGCGCACCGACCTCTACATGACGGCCGCGTATCAGCATGCGAGCGGCCAGACGCGCGACGCGGACACCAACACGATCACGGACGCGCAGGCATCGATCGGCTCGTATGGCTATGCGGGCACGAGCCATCAGGAGATGGTGAACCTCGGCATTCGTCACAAGTTCTAAAGCGCTTCGCTGATCGTCATAGACGGCGGTTTCGTTCCGGCACGCAGATCCTGTCGGTTCGAAGCCGCCGTTTTTCATTTCCCGCACCCATCGATAATGGCCTAATCATTCTGTCGATAATGGATCTTTGTGTGGACCATTATCGGCTTTACTCTCCGGGACGTGGGCTCCAGGGCCCGGCATACACGGAGATCATCGGATGGAAACGAAAGTCTTTCTGGCAGGCGCGGCGGGCGCGATCGGCAGCGCGCTGGTGCCGCTGCTGGTCGATGCGGGATACACCGTTTACGGCAGCACGCGCCGCGCCGAGCGCGCGTCGCAGATCGAACGTGCGGGCGCAACACCCGTGATCGTCGACGTGTTCGACGCGCGCGCGTTGACCGAGGCGCTGCGGCGCATCGAACCCGCCTGCGTGATCCATCAGTTGACCGACCTGCCGCCCGCGCTCGATCCCGCGAAAATGCAGCAAGCGATCGCAGGCAACGCGCGCATTCGCGACGAAGGCACGCGCAACCTGATCGCAGCGGCGCGCGCGGCGGGCACCAAGCGCTTGGTCGCGCAAAGCATCGCGTGGGCCTATAGCGAAGGCGTGCACCCCTATGACGAAACGCAGCCACTCGATACGGAAGCCGAAGGTAATCGCCTCGTTACGGTGCGCGGCGTCGTATCGCTCGAGACGCAGGTTCTGAGGGCGCCGCTGATCGGCACGGTGCTGCGCTATGGGCAACTGTACGGCCCCGGCACGGGCGCCGACCACGCGAAAGGCGCAAGCCCCGTTCATGTCGAAGCGGCCGCGCACGCCGCCGTGCTCGCGTTGCGGCATGCACGAGCCGGCGCGTTCAACATCGCCGAGGACAATCCCGTCGTGTCGACGGAAAAGGCGAAGCGCCAGCTTGGCTGGTCGGCGGACTGGAGGCGCAGCACAGCGAACGCGCAGCACTCGGTGCAATGAACCCCGCTCACCTGTTCGCAAGCGCGAACGCGCGGCATGCGCGCACGTTCGCCACGGTCGCCGTCCTCGCGCTCGCCCCGCTTGCCGTGCTGCCGACGCGCCCCGCCATTCAATGGCTCGACGCGATGTGCAGTACGCCGCTGCTCAGCGACGCATCGTCGTCCTCCGATGCCGCCGCCCAGCGCCCAACGACGACCTCGCGCGTACTGTCGTGCGAGCCGCTCGCGAACGTGCCGGGCAAATCCGTGACGACGGTCGTGGTCGACTTTCCTCCGCGCGCCTACACGGGCGCGCACCGGCATCCCGGCTCGGTGACGGCCTACGTCATCTCCGGGACGCTGCGTTCGCGGCTAGACAGCGGCCCGGCCGTCGACTATCGCAGCGGCCAGACATGGTTCGAACCACCTGGCACACTGCACGACTTCGCCGAGAATCCGGACACCGCGCAGCCCGCGAAACTGCTCGCCGTGTTCGTCACCGATTCGAACTGCGGTCCGCTCGTACTGCCGCCTTGATCGACAGGTATCAGGTTTTGTAGAGCATCTTCTGAAGAACACGCGCGAGCGTCCGGGCGCCTGCGTCGATCTCGTCCACGCCGACGCCCGCAAAGCCCAGCACCAGGCCGGCGGGCGCCGGGCGCTGCACGGCGTACGACGACAACGGCCGTGTTTCGATGCCGGCTTCGGCGGCGAGGCGCGCGGCCAGCGCATCGTCGGCACCCGCTGGCAGAAACGCAGGCGCATCCAGCCCCGCGACGATCGGCGGCAACGCGAGGAGTCCCGTCCAATGGCGGCGCGCCGCTTCGCGCAGCGCTTCGGCGCGTTCGCCATACAGTTCGCGCATGCGCCGCACATGACGGCCCGCATGCCCTTCCGCGATGAACGCGTGCAGCGTCGCCTGCTGATCGAGCGGCACGTGCCGGCCCGTCAGCGACCATGCAGCAACGAACGGATCGACCAGTCGCTCCGGCAGCACCGCATACGCGATGCGCAGCGCGGGAAACAGCAGCTTGCTGAAGGTGCCGCAATAGATCACATGGCCTGCGCTATCCAGACTCTTCAGCGCAGCGAGCGGCCTTCCTTCAAAGCGGTACTCGCTGTCATAGTCGTCCTCGATCACCAGCGCGCCGCGCGCGTGCGCCCAGTCGAGCAACGCGAGTCGCCGTTCGAGCGACAGCGCGGGACCGAGCGGCGCCTGGCGCCCGGCCGTCACGTACGCGAGCCGCGCATCGGGTGCGAGCGCACGGCCCGCTACCACGTCGATGCCGTTGGTATCGACGGGCACGGCGGCAATGCGCGCGCCCGCCGCTTCGAGCACGAGGCGCGCGCCCTGATAGCCGGGGTCTTCCATCCACGCGGTATCGCCCGGGTCGAGCCAGAGACGCGCGGCCAGATCGATCACCTGCTGCGCGCTGCCGACGATCGCAACGTGATCCGCCGTGCAAGCGATGCCGCGCGTCATACGCACATGTTCCGCGATCACTTCACGCAACGGACGGTAGCCTTGCGCTTCGCCGTCGGCGAGCATCGAGCGGTTCGACAACCGCGAGCGGCGCGCCGCGACGCGCGCCCACAACGCGAACGGAAAGAACTGCAAATCGGGCTGGCTCGGACGAAATGCGCGCGTCGGAAACGAACGGCCTTCGACGGCGAACGCGCTGCGCGCCAGCAAGCGGCCGCGCGCGGACAGAGCGATGCCTTCGTTGCCGCCCGCGTCCGCTTTCTTGCGTGTATGTCGCGCAGTATCGGACACGGGTGCGGATTCGAAGCGCCCGTCCGGCAATTCGCTCGCAACGAAACTGCCGCGCCCGACCGCGCCGGACAGATATCCTTCCGCCGCGAGTTGCGCGAACACACCCAGCACCGTGCCGCGCGACACGCCATGACGCGCGGCGAGGTCGCGCGTCGCGGGCAGGCGCGCGCCCGGGCCGATCCGCCCTTCGAGTATTGCCGCACGCAGTTCGCCATAGAGCCAGCGCTGTAACGGCATACCGTCGGGCCGTGCGTTCAATGCCAGGTCGATTTCCGTTGCGCGGCGCATGCCGTTACCTCGTAATTGGATCAGCGCCCGGAAGAACAACTAGAAATTCGACCAGGCCAATTTCGCAATTATGCCTGCCGCACCGCCTCGCCGCCTTCATACAAATTCGCGCGACGCAGTTGATACACTGAACTGAACGGGCTGATATGCACCCGCTCGTTTTACGCCCGGGTCTGCGTCTTGCTTACAATAGCTGCCCCTTGTATCGATCGCACGGCCAACACCGGCACACGCCATGAAAGCTCCGCTCGCCCCGCACCGCCCTTCGTCCAACCGTGTCTACCCGCCGGGAACGCCGGGGCTGCACGGCCTGACGTCGGTGATTACATTCGTCGTGGTGGTCAGCGGGTTGTACTTTGCGCGCGAGGTGCTGATTCCGATCACGCTCGCCGTGCTGCTGAGTTTCCTGCTCGCGCCGCTCGTCGGCCTGTTGCGGCGTCTTCATTTCGGCCAGCTGCCGTCGATCTTCGTCGCCGTGCTCCTTGCCGTCGTCACGCTGCTCGCCGTCAGCACGCTGATCGGCGCACAGATCGCGCAGCTTGCGGGCTCGCTGCCGCAGTACCAGGCGGCCATTGAGCGCAAGGTCGAGACCGTGCAGGAGAAAACGGTCGGACGCGCCGATGCGCTGCTGTCGCGCGCCGCGACTGCGCTTGCGCGCGTCACACCCGACCGACCCAACACGCCGCACGAAGCGGGCCGCTCGCAGAAACCGACCGTCTCCGCGCCGTTGCCCGTCGAAGTGCACGAGCCGATTCCGTCGCCGCTGCAACTCGCGCAGCGCGTGTTCTCGCCCGTCGTCGGGCCGCTCGAAACGATGTTCATCGTGCTGGTCGTGACGATCTTCATCCTGCTGCAGCGCGAAGACCTGCGCGACCGCCTGATACGCCTGTTCGGCGCGCGCGACCTGCATCGCACGACCACCGCGATCAACGACGCGGCGAGCCGCCTGTCGCGTTACTTCGTCGCGCAGCTCGGCGTGAACCTCGGCGCGGGCGCGACGATCGCAATCGGCCTCGCGATCATCGGCGTGCCGGGCGCGCTGCTGTTCGGCGTGCTGACCGCGCTGCTGCGCTTCGTGCCGTATATCGGCACGTGGATCGCGGCGCTGCTCGCCGTGATACTCGCGGCCGCGATCCAGCCGCAATGGACGATGGCCGTGTGGACGATCGTGCTGTTCGTGACCATCGATGTCGTCGCGGGCCAGGTGGTCGAGCCGCTGTTGTATGGGCATAGTTCAGGGCTGTCGCCGCTCGCCGTGGTCGTCGCGGCAATTTTCTGGAGCTGGCTGTGGGGGCCGATCGGCCTCGTGCTGTCGACGCCGCTCACGCTGTGCCTCGTCACGCTGGGCCGTTACGCGGAGCGCCTGAAGTTCCTGACGGTGCTGCTCGGCGATCAGCCCGCGCTCACGCCCGCGCAGAACTTCTATCAGCGCCTGCTCGCCGACGATCCGCACGAGGCCATCGTGCAGGCCGACCGGTTCCTCAGGGAAATGGCGCTCACCCGCTATTACGACGACGTCGCGCGCGAAGGCCTGCGGCTCGCGCGCAACGACACGCTGCGTGGCGTGTTCGCGCCCGAGCAGCTCGCGCGCATGAACGAGACCTTGCTCGATATCATCGAGAACCTCGAGCAATTCGACGGCACGCCCGAAGAGAAGCCCGATCCGAATGCGCCCGATGCGCCGCCTGCCGTGCTGCCGGAAGACGCCGCGCAGTTGCGCGTCGTGTGTGTCGCGGGCCGTGGCGCTTTCGACGAAGTCACGACGGCCATCGCCGTGCAGTTGCTGACGCGCCGCGGCTTCGCGCCCGTCACGGCGAACTACGCGCAGTTCCGCCGTGGCCACACGGACACGCTTGGCATCGACGGCGCGGCCATCGTCTGCGTGGTCACGCTCGACGCCCCCGAAGCGCCGCCCTATCTGCGCAATCTGCTGCGGCGCATCCGCGATCGCGCGCCCGGCGCGCAACTGATCGTCGGGATTGGCGGGCAATCGGAGCGCGTCGATGAAGTCGGCGCATTGAGCGACACGCAAAACGCCAACGCGTTCAGCGACCTCGTCAATCAGTGCGTGCAGGCGGCGAACGCGGTATCCGCGCCGCTCGTCGAGAAGGCGCCGCGCAGCGTCGGCGCTTGAATGTGCATGAATAATGCGCGTGCCGCGGCTTTGCGCGCGAATACACCATCCACTTCATACGTTCGACCGCACGCGCGCGGATGAAGCGTCGTTTGTCTGCATCTTCGTGCAGCAAAGCCCTCCCGCGGTGATAAGCTGAATGAAAGCGCGCGTCATGCGGCCCGCAAGCTGACTCGTGCTTCTTCCATCGCCGCCGGGAGGCTCATGTCCGCGACCGCCCCGAAGTGGAGGCAGCAAATCCGGCTGTGCACCGCGCACGACGGCGCGCGCATCGCGTACGCGACCTGCGGCAGCGGGCCGCCCATCGTCAAGGCCGCGAACTGGCTGAGCCATCTGGAGTTCGATCTCGCGAGCCCGGTATGGAGTCACATGATTGCCGAGATGTGCCGCGACCATACGTTGATCCGCTACGATCAGCGCGGCTGCGGCCTGTCGGATCACGACGTCGCCGATATTTCGTTCGATGCATGGAAGCAGGACCTGATCGCCGTCATCGATGCGAGCGGCGCCGACCGCTTTGCGCTGCTCGGCATTTCGCAGGGGGCGTCGATTGCCATCAGCTATGCCGTCGCGTTTCCGGAACGCGTCTCGCATCTGATCCTGCATGGCGGCTACGCGCGCGGACGGCTGGTCCGCTCGCGCACCGAGCAGGCGCGCGATGAAGCCGAAACGCTCGCCAAGCTCGCCGAGATCGGCTGGGGCCAGCACAACCCCGCCTTCCGGCAGTTCTTCACGACGCAGTTCATTCCGGGCGGCACGCCTGACCAGCACCGCTGGTTCAACGAACTCGAACGCATTTCGACGACACCGCAAAACGCCGCGCGCATCATGCGTGTCTTCAACTGCATCGACGTGGTCGATCTGCTGCCGCACGTGCAATGTCCGACACTCGTGCTGCACGCGGTGCGCGACGCACGCGTGCCGTTCGAAGAAAGCCGGCTGCTGGCGAGCCTGATTCCCAACGCGCGCTTCGTGCCGCTCGAAAGCGAGAATCATCTGACGCTCGAATCCGAGAACGCGTGGCAGCGCTGGCGCGACGAAGTACGCGCCTTCCTGCCGCCCGCGAGGCACGCCAATCCCGTGTTCTCGTCGCTCACGCGGCGCGAGCGCGAGATCGTCGAACTGATCGCGGGCGGCCGCGACAACGCGCAGATCGCTGCGCGGCTCGGTCTATCGGAGAAGACCGTGCGCAATCACATCACGAGCATCTTCGCGAAGCTCGAAGTGGAAAGCCGCGCGCAGGCCATCGTGATGGCGCGCAAGGCGGGCTTCGACGCGCCCGCTGCCTGATTGTCCCCTGACGCGCTGCATGACGGGGCGCATGTCCCGGCTTTTCCTGGCTTTGTTGCAGTGCTCACAGCGAGTACCGGGACTCGCGTCTCATGTCCGATCAAACGCCGATCCGCACAATGCGTATTAGCGTTTCGCTACTGCATGCAACACGCCATGGCGCAGCGCTTTGAGTCGGCGCCGCCTCTCTTCGTTCTTCTTTCGGCGCCACCCCACTGCAATCCCGCCGAAATGGAGTTCTCAGATGCAAGCTGTAGAGTATCAACTGCCTTCCCATCGCTACGCCAAATGCGTCGAAGTGTCCAAGCGAATCCGCTGGGATATCGACAACGACGTGATCCGCGGACGTACGCTCGATATCGATCAGAAGTTTCTGCCGGACGGCCTTTCACAGGTGTATCGCCTGCCGTTTCTGAACGACGCTGAGCGCCGCTTCTATTCGCAGGTACAGGGTCGCACGTACGCGAACATGTTCAAACTCGTCGAACGCTTCATCGGCGCAAAGATGCTCGAACTAGGACGCGATCATGCGCTCGGCGACCAGATCGCACTCGAAGCCGTCGTGCGTCTGACCGACGAAGAACTGAAGCACCAGGAACTGTTCCGCCGCATCGAGTTGCTCGCGGGCGCGGACATGCCCGCAGGTTATCGCTTCCTGCCCGATGCCGACGACATCGCCATGTTCGTGCTAGGCAAATCGACGTGGGGGGTTCTCGCGCTGACGTGTTTCATCGAAATATTCTCGCAGGTGCATTACCGTCAGAGCATCGAAGCGGACGACACGCTCTCGCCGCTGTTCAAGGACGTGTTCATGTACCACTGGAAGGAGGAGTCGCAGCACGCGATCATCGACGAACTCGAATGGATGCGCGAGGACGTGAAGCTCGACAAGCCCGCGCGCGATGCTGCCGTCGACGATCTGATCGCGCTGGTGGCGGGCGTCGATGGCGTGGTGCAGATGCAGGCGCAGGAAGACGCCGCGTACTTCTGCCAGCATATGGACCGTACGCTGTTGCACGCCGAAATTGCGGAGGTGCAGGCGGCGATGCTCGACGCGTATCGCTGGCAGTACATCGTTTCTGGTGTCGAAGAGCCGCGCTTTCGCTCGCTGCTCACGAGCATGATTGACGAGGAGCAGGGTCAGCGTATTTTCGCGGCGCTGGCGCCGATCATGAAACCGACACTTGATCGGCAGACGTTGCCGCTTGTCTAAAGCGAGCGACAAAAGGATGAGCAAACGCGATACGTTTTTCGCGTTTGCTCATTCGAAGAATTGGCCCCGCAGTACGCGGGCCATGCGCAACGCTATCGGCGCGAGGCCCTGACACCACCAGCGATCGAAGCCAAAAGAACTATTGCGAACCATAGCGCAAAAAAACGGTTCGCCGCTTCCGGATTCGTATCGAACAAACTACCGGAACCTCGAACCATTCCAAAAAGATAAAGACCGCCCCAAGCGACTACTGTCGCCCCGACGGCGCCGAGCACGGCTCCGAGAAAAATTCGTAGCAACTTCATTTGTCCCAGCATACCTGGTCTCCCATACGAATCGGGTTCTCGACTGAAATGGTGCTCCCGACGAGAGTAACCGCTGTCCCTCATATCATTTGTCAAAAATCGTCGCACCGCGGCAGACGGTAAACTGCTGCCAGAATTTGCCCGTCATGCCACAAAATGAAAAACCGATTTTTGCGGCCGAAATACGGCGACGGCCGCGTTGCCGGTTTCTTGATTCTTTGATACTTAAGCATGTAACCTCCGAACGATCGGAAGGCATGCTCCAAACGCAAACCCATGCCACCGCTAGCGCAGAGGGCGTATGAAGGTTCCGTACCGATACCTGTCCGCGATGGTCATCAATGTCGCGCTGCCGTGGCTCGCGTACCGGCTTGCGCTGCCGCATTGGGGCACGACGGGCGCGCTCGCCGCATCGGCCGCGCCGTTGATCGCGTGGATCGCATGGGACCTGTACCACTCGCGGCATTTCGATGCATTGAGCGCCATCGTGCTGGCGGGCATCCTGCCGCTGCTCGCATGGGCGCTGATAGACCGGGGCGAGCACCGGCGCGCGCTCGAAGACCCGATGGTGGCGGGCGTCATCGGCATCACGTTTCTGCTGTCGCTGCTGCTGCGCAAGCCGATGGTCTACTACCTCGCGCGTTCGACGGCGTCGCGTGAATCGCTTGAAGGTGTCGAAGAGTTCGAGTGCCACTATCGCGAACGTCCCAAGCTCGTCGCGCAGATCCGCCGGATGACGGTGGTCTGGGGTATCGGTCTGACGGCCGAGAATGCCGCACGTTACTGGGTCGTGACGAACTTGAGCGACGCGCAACTGGCGTTGTATATTTCGACGGCGCTGCGCTGGAGCGTCTACGGCTCGCTCACGCTATGGACCCTCTGGACGCGGCGCCGCCTCAAACGCATTGACGCTGAGAGAAAAATGGAGTCTGCATGAAAGAGCCGCTGTTGATCGCCGACGCACGGTTGCCCGATGGAACGCGCGTGGACGTATCGATCGTCAATAGCCGCATCGATGCGATCGGCCCTGATTTACGGGTCGAAAACGACGTCGTGCGCGAAAATGGCACCGGTGCGCTACTGTTGCCTGGCTTCGTCGAAGGCCACACGCATCTCGACAAGACGATGTGGGGCATGCGCTGGTATCGCAACGAAGTGGGACCGAAGCTCACCGATCGCATCGAAAACGAGCGCCGCTTCCGCGCGCAAAGCGGACACGACGCGGCCACTGCATCGCTCGCATTGGCCCGCGCCTTCTTGCAGGCGGGCACGACACGCTTGCGCACGCACGTCGATATCGATACCGACGCCGGCCTGAAGCACCTCGAAGGCGTGCTGAAGACGCGCGACGCACTGCGCGACGTGCTCGACATGCAGACGGTTGCGTTTCCACAATCGGGCATGCTCAAACGTGAGGGCACCGTCACGTTGCTCGACGAGGCGCTGCGCGCGGGCGCCGACGTGCTCGGCGCGCTGGACCCGGCCTTGATCGACGGCGATCCCGTTGCGTCGCTGAACGCGACTTTTGATCTGGCCACACGCCATCAGAAGCCAATCGACATCCATCTACACGAACCCGCCGAGATCGGCGCATTCACCCTGAAGCTGCTGCTCGATCGCGTCGAGGTGCTCGGCATGCAGGGCCGCGTCGTGATCAGCCACGCGTTCTGTCTCGGCGCACTCGCGCCGCGCGAGCGCGATCCGCTGCTCGAACGGCTCGCGTTGCTGAACGTCGCGCTGCTCACGACAGCGCCCGCTTCCGTGTCCGTGCCGCCGCTTGCCGCATGCATCGAGAAAGGCGTCACGCTCTTCGGCGGCAACGACGGCATCCGCGATACATGGAATCCGTTCGGCTCGCCGGACATGCTGGAGCGCGCGATGCTGATCGGCATGCGCTACGACTTACGCCGCGACGATGCGCTCGCCATTGCGTTCGATTGCGTGAGCCACACTGCTGCACGCGGATGCGGGTTCGCCGACTATGGCCTGCACGTGGGCGCGCGCGCGGACCTCGTGCTTGTCGACGCGGAAACCGTCGCGCATGCCGTTGCGGCACGTCCTGTACGCAAGCTGGTCGTGGCGAATGGGCGGATCGTTGCACGCGACGGCGTGCTCGTCGAAGGCGTTTGAACCGCCCTTCCTGATCAACAAATAAAAAAGACCCCGGCATGTGAACCATGCCGGGGCCAAGCTTTGCGCTGTTTTACACGTCCTGGATCAGGCCACTTACGACGCCGTCATGACGGGCACGACAGCCGCCGGATCGCTGATGCTCGTCTTGCCCGTTTCGACGTGACCGGCAAGCCGGCGCTGGAACGACGCGTCGTCGTTGTCGCTCACCGTCAGGTCGTACCAGTGGTGGCTCGCCGACAGCACCCATGCCTCTTCGATCGACGCGTTCGGCGGCACGATCACAGGACGCGGATGTGCGCCATACGCGTTATCGACCACCGACAGCCGCGCGATGCTGTCGCCGTGATTCGTGAACTTCAAATACACGTTGCCATTGCCGACGTCGTAATGCGTCTTCACTTCCGGCAACGCCGGCTTGCGGTTGTGGCCGAACAGGCCCTGCGCATTGGCCTGGTTCGACTGCGGCTGCGCGTTGCCCGCAAAGCGGCGCACGAAACCATTCGGGCCGTACACGGTGAACGCATACACGCCGTTCGTCGACGACAGGTTGAACACGTCCTTCAGCGTCTTACCCGCTTCCACCGTATAACGCCACGGTCCATCCGTGCGGTTGGTCGAGTACACATAGAAGTGCGCGCCCTGATCGCCCGTATTGCCGATTTCGATCGTCAGCGAGTTGGCCTTCTCGTCGACCTTGCCGTTCACATGCAATTCATACGGCAACGCACGCGCGAAACGGATGCCCGCTTCCTGCGGATCGATCGCGCCCGGCACGGCAGGCACCGTCGGCGCGGGCTGCGTCGCGCACTGGTTGTCGGCGATGCTCTTGTAGTTGCTCGTGTCCGGCAGCGCCGGCATCTTCGCGTCCGGCGTGCGGAAATCGAATGCCGTCGTGAGGTCGCCGCACACCGCGCGGCGCCATGCCGTGATGTTCGGCTCATGCACGCCGAAGCGCGTTTCGATGAAACGAATCACCGACGTGTGATCGAACACCTGCGAGCACACGAAGCCTCCCTTCGTCCACGGCGAGACGATCGTCATCGGCACGCGCGGTCCGAGACCGTACGGCAGGTTGTCGGCCGTATAGCTGCCGCCGCGGCCCGGATTGACGACATCGTGAATCTCGCCGTCCGCCGTCACCGTCGAAAGCCCCTGCGCGCGCGACGTCGCCACTTGCGGCGGCACGACGTGATCGAAGAAGCCGTCGTTCTCGTCATACATGATGAAGAGCACTGTCTTGCTCCACACCTCGGGGTTCGACGTCAGTGCGTCGAGAATCTGCGACGTGTACTCCGCGCCGTACGCGGGCGTGTACTTCGGGTGCTCCGAGTACGCGGCGGGCGGGCACAGCCACGACACTTGCGGCAGGCGGTTGGCCTGCACGTCTGCCTTCAGGTCGTCGATCGTGCGCACCGTCTGCGCGCGCTGGAACAGCGACGAGCCCGGTTGCGCATTGATGAAGTTCTCGAAGTTCTGCAGGATGTTCGTGCCGTAGTTGCCATTCAGCGGGTCCGAGCCGTCCGTGCCCTGCTGATAGATCTGCCACGAGATGCCGGCCGTTTCCAGACGCTCCGGATAGGTCGTCCACGACAGCAGCTGATACTTCGGCGGCACGTCGCCATCCACGAAATCATTGTTGTCGAGCAGCGGGCCGCCCTTCGTGCCCGTCGGATCGACCGTGCCCGTCATCAGGTACGAGCGGTTCGGGTGCGTCGGTCCCGGCAGCGAGCAGAAGTACGCGTCGCAGACCGTGAACGCATCGGCCAGCGCGTAGTGGAACGGAATGTCCGAGCGCAGGTGATAGCCCATCGTCATGTCCGTCTTGTTCGCGGGCCACTGGTCGTAGCGGCCACCGTCGATCGCGCCGTGCGTCTTGTACCACGAGTGATCCAGATCGCCGACGCATTGCGCGCTCGTGGTCTGCGTGTTCAGGTGGAACGGCAGCACGGGCTTGGTCGGATCGGCTTTCGACGGCTGATACCAGACGGGCTTGCCATTGGGCAGCGGAATCGGAAAGCGGTCGTTGTAGCCGCGCACGCCGCGCATATGGCCGAAGTAATGATCGAACGAACGGTTCTCCTGCATGAACACGACAATGTGCTCGACGTCACGGATCGAGCCCGTGCGCGAATTGGCGGGGACCGCGAGCGCATTGCGGATCGATTCCGGCAGCATCGTCACGGCGGCGGCTGCGCCCGCGGACGTTGCTGCGGTCTTTAGAAAACGGCGACGGCTATTGGATGTCATGATGTTATTGCCTTCTTCTCGGGGGGAAAGGAATTAACAAGGGATTAACGGCGCCTATTCACGCGCGTTTCTTTGTGTCTTTGTTTCTTTATTGCCTGAACGTCGATTCAATGGCTCTCTTCGCCTGGCGCGTAGCGAAGAACGGGCGCGACCGGCTGGTTGTCGGCAGCAAGGCTGGCCTGCGCGCTGACAATGGCGGCACTGTCCTGCGCGTCGCTTCGCGTGTTGTCGGCTGCGTTCATGCCGCTCGCGGCGGGCGTATTGAACGCATTGGCCGAATTGCCCGTCGTCGAAGACGGCAGCGGTAATCCAGACGGCGAGGCGGAAGGCGTAGCCGTATTGACTTGCGACGCGCCAGGCGTCGAACTGCTGACCGTGGCGGCATCGTCCGCGCCGCATGCGGCGAGGGCGAACGATGCGAGCGCAACGATTGCGCTCACGCGCAAGGAAGAGAGAGGGAGTCCGTTCATTCGAGCGTCCAGGTTCCAGCGGAATCGACCGATGACGGCTTGCCGGGGAAGGCTGGCCGTCGCTGGAAACGCAGTCTGAAGTCGAATGAAGAACTTATTGTGAAACGTTTGATAAGGAAAAGAAATACCTTGAAATACTCCTTATCGGAAAGCCATTAGAAAGCGAAAAGAAACACGAAAGTCATCATGCTATTGTCTTTAAAGTAATTCGGCATTAACTGCCACATTGCTTTCCTTTCGCTTCGCATACGCGGCATATTCGACCGGCAACGCTTCATGTCTTGCGCTCATCGGTATGACGAGCGGCGTGCCTCGCGCGAACTCGACGCAACACCTTGCGAGCACCTCCGTTGGATCGACGAGATGCGCGCTGCGGCCTTTGCGCGTCACCGTCGCCGCTTGCGGGAAAAGAAGCGGCAGCTCGGTGCAGGCAAGCAGAATGACTTCGACCTGCTGCAACAACAGACTTTCGACGGCCGCGATGATGTCGTCAGCGCACTCGCCGTTCGTGAAGCCCGCCTTCACGCCCCGCGCGCCGTAGATCGCATTCATCACGCGCGCCTGCATCGCGAGCGGCGGCAGGACCTGCGTCATGCCGCGCGCTTCGAGCGCCGTGCGATAGACACCGCTTGCAATCGTGCCGTCCGTGGCGAGCAGGCCGATGCGATCGACGGCAGGAAACGCCGTGCGCAGATAGTCGGCCGTCACGTTCATCATGTTGATGATGGGCACGCGCAGGCGCGCTTCGATCGGCCCGATGAACGCATGCGCGGTATTGCACGGAATCGCGATCAGATCGGCGCCGCCGTCTTCGAGCTTTTTGCACGTCGCGTAGAGCGCGAGCGTCGGGTCCGCGCCATCGCCCGTCAGATGATCGGTGCGGTCGGGAATCTGCGGGTTCTGTTCGACGATGACCTTGATGTGATCCTGATCGCGCGCGGCGGGCGTATTGCGCACGACCTTGTGCATGAAGTCGACTGTCGCGGCGGGTCCTACGCCGCCGACCACGCCGAGCTTGATCTGGTGCGCTGGCTTGCGATGATCGGCGAACAACAGATGTTGCGCGTACACCGAATAGCTGTCGACGATGGGCACGGCCAGAGCGCCGAGTCGCCGCAGCGACAATGCGCTATCGGTGCTGCCCGGCAGCAGCACATCGACGCCCTGCCCGATCAGCGTTTCGCATGCTTCTCGCAGCCCCTCCACGCCCTTCAAGGGGACGCTCACGACTTCGACATGCGCGCTCTCGCCGTATCGCTCGAACAGCCGGCGCTCGCATAGCACCGGCGACGTCAGCACGCCGACGCGGCGCGCAAGCGGATAACGCTGGCGAATATGCGCAAACAGCGCAGCGACCATATCGACGATTGCAAGCGTCGTGTTCTGCTGTAATTCGTCGATAAACAAATGGCTTTCGAAGCATGGCAGCGCAACAGCGGGCAAGCCGCGCTGTTCGAAATCGCGTATCGCATCGAATACGCGCAACTTGTGTTGCGCTGAACCCGCGGCATAAGAAATTGACGCACGGCGCTCGATATCCGATACGCGTTCGACAGCAATATCCAATGGCTGAAACGTACGCGCAGCGGCATTGGCGTCATGCATTTTGCGCAACACATCCACGCTCGCGAGGCGCGCCGCGCCGCCGACAATGCCGAGCGCACGGCGTCCCATCCCAGACGATGTATTCATAGTCCCTCGCTTGCTGTCTTATTGGAAGCGCGCATTCCGACGACGCCAATTGCAGGTCGCCGGCGCCTTACAGCGAATCCCGTATCGCGGCGCCGATCAGAATATAAATCCGAATGCGCATTTATGTCGCATGAATAAAACGGAAAGTCTTCCTATAAACAACAGGCTTAGCTAATTCGCCCTTTTTAACGGTTGCCAATTGCGTCTGGTTAACCCCTACATGCGCCGAAATTGCTAATTAACGGCAATTGATTCCATTCCGAACGGCAACCCTATGCTCGCTTGTCCCACTTGTTTCGGGTCCAACCTTTGCTGACTTTGCAGCCTTGGGGAGGCAGAAAGACGCCAAGGCGCCAATTGGAGACCAGCGAAAATGGCAACGAAAAATCCACACGACAGTGATGACGAACTGCAATGGCGCGCAATCGGTGCGCATATGACCGACAACCGGCGCGTGCTGGTCGTCGACGATTACGCCGATGCCGCCGACGCGTTGCAGCTGCTGCTATTCGCAAACGGCTTCGAATGCCGCGCGATGCACCGCGCCGAGGACGTCTGCGAACTCGCGTCCCAATGGCAGCCATTTGCGGTCGTGCTCGACATCGCGATGCCGGGCGTCGACGGGCTCGAGCTTGCGCGCCGCCTGCGCGCCTCTGAATCGACTTCGCATATGTTGCTGATCGCGTGTACGGGCTACGCGTCGCAGCTCGATCGCGAGCGGGCGCGCGAAGCCGGCTTCGATGCGCATTGCGCGAAGCCGCTGACGCCCCAACGTCTGCTCGAACTGTTGAAGCGGGCGACATCGGATGACGCATAGCGCGTGTGTAATTCATACAGTCACGCCTGCGCAGCCCAGTCGCGTCCATACCGTCAAGGACTAGTCACGCCGCTTCACGCATCCTGGGCGACGACGGCGACAGGGCCAGGCACGCGAACTGCTGTCGCATTGTCAGCCCTCGCCGCACAAAGGTTTAGCGCGCCCGGGCGGCTGCGGCGAAGCACCAAGGGAGGCGCTAGCCGGGGATCTCGCGTTGACAGACAGGAGAACAACGATGCATAGAAGAAATTTCATACTGAGCACCAGCGCCGCACTGGCTGCGGGCGGTCTCGCCCTCTCGGGCTGCACGATGACGGGTTCGCATTCCACGACGAGCACCAGCAACTCGGACAAGCGCCGCGCGATCGATTCGAGTGTCGATGAAACGCTCTCGCGGCTCTACACGACCGCGAACGGCTCACGCGAACTGGTCGCGAAAGCGCGCGGCGTGCTGGTGTTCCCATCCGTCGTGCAGGCAGGCTTCTGGATCGGCGGACAATATGGCCAAGGGTCGCTGCGCGTTGGCGGGCAAACGGTGGGTTACTACAGCACGGCAGCAGGCTCGTTCGGCCTGCAGATCGGTGCGCAGTCCAAGGGCGTGATCTTCCTGTTCATGACGCAGGATGCACTCGACAGCTTCCGCAACAGCCAGGGCTGGTCGGTTGGCGGCGATGCGACGGTCGCGCTCGTGAAGGTCGGCGCGAACGGCAACATCGATACGACGACGGCTACGAAGCCCGTGCAGGCATTCGTGCTGACCAACGCAGGTTTGATGGCGGGCGTGTCGCTTGAAGGCGCGAAGATTTCGCGGCTCGATATCTGAGCGCGATAGAGCACCGATGTACGCGGGGCGCGCAATGCGCCCCGTATGAAGTCAATCAAAGTGTCGAACGCTCGTGCGGGATCATCGCACCTGTGTAAAACCCTCGCCCTTTTCTCGACGCGTTTTACGTTCGCACGGCAGCGCCCGTCCATCGCGCACGTTCACCAAGTTGACGCATTTCATCCTCTACAGTGCTTCATGCACCGCAGTCCCGCGTCGCTCAAAGATCTGAAGAAAACGCCGAGCCGCGCTGCAGAAGCTTCACGATATGCGCGTGCCTATGGCACACCGCTTGCTGCTCACCGAAGCCGTCGCCCCTCGCCTCTCTCGCCGACCCGATCCGCCGCACGGATCGCGCCAGCCATCTGCGGCGGCAATTCAAGCGTCTCACTCAATCTACTCTTTCACCGGGAGTCACAACCTTGACGCTGAACGTCCTTCTCGTCGCCTCGGAGGCGATGCCGTTGGCGAAGTCCGGCGGTTTGGGCGATATGGTGAGTGCGTACGCCGCCGCGTTGCGCGACGCGGGCGTCGCTTCGACCATTCTGTTGCCTGCGTATCCTGCGGCACTCGAACGCGCGGTGGGCGTGACGCCCCTCTGCCGCATCAGCGGCTTGCCGGGCGGGGACGCGCGACTGTTGCGCGCGCACATGCCCGATACGGGCGTGCCCGTCCTGCTCCTGCAGATGGACCATCTGTTCAAACGCGACAACCTCTATCAGGACGAGCAGGGCCGCGATTATCTCGACAACGCGATCCGCTTCGCGTCGCTTGCCGCTGCGGCGGCGCGCATTGCGCGCGGCGTGCGCGGCGTGGAGGTGCCCGACATCGTGCATGCGCACGACTGGCACACGGGCCTTACGCCGCTTTTGATGAAGCTCGCAGGCGTCACGGCGAAAAGCGTGTTCACCGTGCACAACCTCGCGTTTCAGGGCAACTATCCGCTCGCGCTGGGCAGCTGGATGGGCGTGCCGCCCGAACTGCTCGCGCCCGCGTTGACGGACCCGCGCAGCATCGAGTTCTATGGCGCGCTCAGCATGATGAAAGCGGGCATCGTGCACGCGGACCAGGTCGTCACCGTCAGCGAGAACTACGCGCGCGAAATTCTCACGCCGCATTTCGGGTATCTGATGGAAGGCGTGCTGCAAGCGTGCTCGCACAAACTGTCGGGTATCACGAACGGCATCGACAGTGCTACATGGAATCCCGCTACCGACCCGCAGATCGCGCGCGCCTATTCCGCCGACGACGTGCGAGGCAAACAGGCCTGCAAGCGCGATCTGCAGCAGACCTTCGGCCTGACGGTCGATCCATTCGCGCCCCTCGTCGCGATAGGCAGCCGTCTGACGTCGCAAAAGCTTGCGGACGTCGTGGTCGAAGCATTGCCGTTACTGCTCGCGCGTGATCCGCGGCTACAGGTGGCGATTCTCGGCAAGGGAGACGCGTATCTCGAAGCCGCAGTGCGCGATCTCGCCGCCGCATGGCCGCAGCGCGTCGGCGCGTATATCGGCTATGACGAACGGCGCGCGCACATGCTGCACGCGGGCGCCGATCTGTTGCTGCACGGCAGCCGTTTCGAGCCGTGCGGCCTCACGCAGCTCTATGCGCTACGCTACGGCACGATTCCCGTCGCATCGCGAGTCGGCGGGCTGCGCGACACGATCGTCGATTACACGCCCGAGCGTTCGCCCGAACTCGGCTTGCCCGAAGAAGGCGCAACGGGCTTTCTGTTCGACGGCGAGACACCCGAGGACGTCGCGGCGGCATTGCAGCGCGCGCTCGACGCGTTCATGCGGCCTTCGTCATGGCATGCACTGCAGCGCAATGCGATGCGATGCGATTTCAGCTGGCGCAAGCCGGTGCAGGCATATCTGAAACTCTATGGCCTGTTGACGGATGCACGCCCGGCGCAACCGCGTGTCGATGTCGAACGCGTTGCAGCGGCCTCGGCGCAACGTCGCGCGAATGCGAGCGGCGCAGCGAGCGCGCAGACTGCGTGGAGCAATGGCGCGGCGTCGCAGGAGACGGTGGCGCGAAGCGCGTGAGTGTGACGCGACAGCCCGCATGCGGGCTGTGCAAATAGCGAATTGAGCTTGCCCGCAAAAAATGGATCCCTTGCTGAGTGTGTGAAACTCACGCAAGGAGGAAGTTAAGATGGGTAATCCGAGAGCGCGGTACACGCAGGAGTTCATGATAGAAGCCGTGCGCATGGTGCGCGGCGGCCAGAGCATGGCGGCGGTGGCGAAGATTCTGGGGATCAGCCCGAAAACGCTGCACAACTGGGTGAAGGCCGATACGGCTGGCAAGCTGAACGGCGCGGGCAAACAGGTTTCTGCTGAACAGATGGAGATTGCCCGGCTGCGGGCGGAGTTGGCGCGTGTAAAGATGGAGCGCGACATACTGGAAAAAGCAGCGGCGTACTTCGCGAAGGGGTCGGCATGAAGTACGCCTGGATTGAATGTCACCGCCGACAATGGCCGGTATCGTTGCTGTGTGAGACGCTGGGCGTCAGCCCCAGTGGTTACCACGCGCGCAAGGCCCGGGACGTCGATACGGACCGCCCCCGCCGACGTATCAGCAACGATGCCTTGCTGGTCCACATCAAGGCCGTACACGCTCAATCCAAGGGCGAGTACGGCTGGCCGCGCGTGTGGAAGATGCTGCTGGCCCAGGGCATTCGCGTGAGCAAGGACCGTGTCCAGCGGCTCATGAAGCTGCATGGCATCAGGGCGAAGACCAAACGCCGCTTCAAGGCCACGACCGACAGCAATCACAGCCTGCCGGTCGCGCCAGACCTGCTGCAGCGCGACTTCTCGCCTGCTCGCCCCGATCAGGCCTGGAGTACGGACATTACCTATATCTGGACTGATGAGGGCTGGCTGTATCTGACGGTCATCCTCGATCTGTTCAGTCGCCAGGTGGTGGGCTGGTCGATGCAGCCGCACATGCGCACGGAGCTGGTGTCAGACGCGCTGCGTATGGCATGGTTTCGCCGCCGGCCGCAAACAGGCCCGATCCTGCACAGTGACAGGGGAAGCCAGTATTGCAGCCATGACTTCCAGGACCTGCTCAAAGGCTACGGCATGCGCAGTTCGATGAGCCGCAAAGGCAATTGCTGGGATAAGGCTTGCGTTTCACACTACACCTCCTCGCGTCGATCGGAAACAACGTCGGGATGGCGACGTCGGCAGGATAGCTT
>NZ_JAWRXV010000845.1:0-269 GCF_046534875.1 Paraburkholderia sp. SIMBA_054
GTTTAACATTCGGTTAACATTTTCAGAGGCTTTTGACGAAATCTTGTAAATAGAACGGATTGTGCAGTTGTTCCGTTCCGCTCGCCTGCATGTGGAAAGCGATATTCCCCCGATATGCAGCAAAAAGCGCACAAAAAAAGAGCCGCAATGGCGGCTCTCAGGAGTTTAACAGGGAGGCGTCAAACAGAGTGGCTAAACCACTCGGTAAGAATCCAGCCGAACTGGATGTAAACCATTTAACATTCTTAAGATTAATGAATGGTTAATTT
>NZ_JAWRXV010000846.1:0-269 GCF_046534875.1 Paraburkholderia sp. SIMBA_054
CTTTTAGTAAACCAATTCCTATAATAAAATTAAGGTTGGTATTTTTTTTACAAAAGAAATTACCAGTATATGAAGATTGGTTCTTGTGACCACTATTAAGATTAATCCTGCACTCTCACAAGGAATGCAGGCTTTCATTTAATTTATGTGTTATTTTAAATTAAATGAGCATACTATAAAATAAGGTTGGTTTTTGTTTAATTAACAAAACCATTAATTGAAAGAGGACTGGATACCCAAAAGGTATCCAGTCCATTTTATATTTTAAT
>NZ_JAWRXV010000847.1:0-269 GCF_046534875.1 Paraburkholderia sp. SIMBA_054
TTGTTCGCCTTTAAAGTCTGGATTGCTGGTTTTGTCCTTGCGGGCGTATGAGCGTGTGTCGGGTCCAAGCTCTACCTTTACGGGGCCCACTGGGACATCATTAAGATTCATCCGTCCCTGTGCGTCCAACGTGCCTTGCCGCGTGCTGCCGTCGGATAGCGTGGCTATGTATTTCGCTCCCTGAACCGGTTCATCGTCGTGATACAGATACTGCATCGCCGTATCGTATTTGGATGTCGGCAGCGCCGGCAGCGGATATGTGGTACTCG
>NZ_JAWRXV010000848.1:0-269 GCF_046534875.1 Paraburkholderia sp. SIMBA_054
CTCGAGCACTTCCACAAGCCCGAGTACACCGTTCATAGGGGTGCGGATTTCGTGGCTCATCATTGCGAAGAAGTCGTCTTTCGCACGCGACGCCGCTTCAGCCGCATCACGCGCGCGGGCAAGTTCTTCGGCGCGCGCATGCTCGATGCTCGCGTCGACCCAGTAGCCGCTCCAAACGACACTTGCGTCCGCCTCGCGACGCGGCACGAGTTCCGCTCGCGCCCACTTCACGTTCGAATGGCAGCGCATGCGGAATTCGATCAGTACCG
>NZ_JAWRXV010000849.1:0-269 GCF_046534875.1 Paraburkholderia sp. SIMBA_054
GGCGTCGTCAATGTCGTGACCGGCAAGGGCTCGCTCGTAGGTCAGGCACTCGTCGAGCATCCAGACGTTGACAAGATAGCCTTTACCGGCTCAAGCGCGGTTGGTCTTCATATCCAGAAGTCCTGTCCAACCGTAAAGCGCCTTTCATTGGAGCTTGGTGGCAATTGTCCGTTAATCATAACCGCCAGCGCCGACATTGATGCGGCAGTGAAGGGGGCAGTGCGCCGTTCCTTCCGCAATATGGGGCAGATCTGCATTGCGATTAATCG
>NZ_JAWRXV010000850.1:0-269 GCF_046534875.1 Paraburkholderia sp. SIMBA_054
CTGCCCGCGCAGCTAGAATAACTTCAATCGGTCAGGCATTCACTCGCTAACTTCAGTCTTTTTAGTCAACACGCGCCCGCTGCATTGCTTTAACGGATCGCAGCGCCGGCGACTCGCACGTCCATTCACTGCTTGAGCGCGCATCGTCGCGCCTGAACGCCGTAGTCAGGCATTGTCGACTGCCAATTCATTGGCCGGTCGCGCATTCCTTTTTATCGAAGCACGTTCAAGTACTGCAGCGAATCGGCGCGCAAGATGAACGAGGAAAT
>NZ_JAWRXV010000851.1:0-269 GCF_046534875.1 Paraburkholderia sp. SIMBA_054
GTATTTTTGTACTAATACATTGAAATATAGCCGGCTTGACGGATTTCCAACCGGTCCGTCCTTCGCCGCCAAATCCTTGTGTATTTGACAAGCCCAGCCACACGCGTCTGCGTGCATTGTGCACATCAAGGCAGATAAGTGGTCATGGCTGAAATTTCGCGTGGTTCGAAGCTCTACGCAGGCAGGTGCGTGCAACCAACACCTCCACACGATAACGGGATCACAGCCGATGGCTGCGTGGATCATTATTTGTTCCATTGTGATGTTGG
>NZ_JAWRXV010000140.1:0-3891 GCF_046534875.1 Paraburkholderia sp. SIMBA_054
TGTTAGCCGCTTTCTTTTGCCTACTTTTCTTTGCGGCGGCAAAGAAAAGTAGGTGCCGCCCCGCACAGGGGCGACGCTTGAAGCACGCTAACAAATCGCGGATGCCAGCGAAAAGCAAACCCCAACCCTAGCGTCGCAGACATCAAACCCCCAGATACGCCCGCCGCACACCCTCATCCCCCGCGAGTTCGTGCATCGCCCCACCATACCGAATCTGACCTTTTTCGAGCACATACGCGCGGTCACTGACCAGCTCGGCAAAATGAAAGTTCTGCTCAGACAGAAGAATGGACAACCCCTCGCGCTTGAGCTCAAGAATCATATTGGCCATCTGCTCGACGATCAAAGGCGCGACGCCTTCCGACGGCTCGTCGAGCAACACCAGATACGGATTCCCCATCAGCGTCCTCGACACAGTGAGCATCTGCTGCTCGCCACCGCTCATCTGCCCGCCATGACGCTGCGGCATCTCACCGAGATTCGGAAACAGCTGGAAGAGCTTGTCGGGCGTCCACGCAGGCGCCCCCGCGCGCTCGGGTTGCCGCCCCGTGTCGAGATTCTCCATCACAGTGAGACCAGAGAACACCCGACGATCTTCAGGCACATAACCGAGCCCCATCCGGGCAATCCGATGCGGCGGCAACGCCGAGATATCGGCCCCGTCGAAATGAATCGCGCCTTCACGACGCGCCATCAACCCCATGATCGACTTCATCGTCGTCGATTTGCCCGCGCCGTTACGGCCCATCAGCGCGACAACTTCGCCGCGCCCAACTTCGAGGCTCACGTCGAAGAGAATTTGCGCGCGCCCGTAGAACGCATTCAGCCCCTCGACTTTCAGCAGTGGTGCGTTCATGTGCGCGGCTCCGTGTGTGGCTCACCGCCATCGTGCGATAACGCCGCGCGCGGCTGGAACGTCTTGCCCGTGCCGAAGTAGACAGCCTGCACGTTGGCGTCGTTGCGTATCGTGTCCGCGTCGCCCTGCGCAATCAGCTTGCCGCGCGCAAGCACGATGATCCGGTCCGCGCTGGAAAATACGACGTCCATGCTGTGCTCGGTGAACAGCACGCCGATATGGCGCTCGGCGGAAAGACGCTTCGTCAGCGCCATCAGCTCAGTGCGTTCCTGCGGCGCCATGCCCGCCGTCGGCTCGTCCATCAGCAGCAGCTTCGGTCGGTTCGCGAGCGCAATGGCCATCTCGACGCGCTTCACGTCGCCATAGGCAAGCACGCTGCACGCGCGTTGCGCATGCGCCGTCATGCCGACCTGGTCGAGCAGCGTCAACGCTTCGCCCTCGAAGTGCGACGCTGCCGGTTTCCACAATCCGTATAGACGCTTTTCGCGCGATACGAGCGCCATCTGCACGTTTTCAAGCACGGTCATCGAGTTGAAGGTCGCCGCGACTTGGAACGTGCGGCCGACGCCGCGTCGCCAGATATCACGCGGCCGCATGCCGACGAGTTCGTGTCCGTCCAGCATCACGGAGCCGTGCGTCGGACGCAGTTGTCCGTTGACGATGTTGAAGCACGTCGATTTGCCTGCGCCGTTCGGGCCGATCAAGGCGAGCAGTTCGCCGGGCTTCACGTCGAACGAGACGTCGTCGACGGCTTTCACGCCGCCGAACGACATCGACAGATTCGATACGCGCAGAAGGCTCATTGGCGGCCTCCTGCTTGTGCTTCATCGCGCTCGAAGCGCTCGCGCACAAACCCCACGATGCCTTGCGGAAACGCAATCACAAGCAACAGGATCGCGATGCCTAGCAGCGCCTGCCAGTAGTCGGTCTGACGCGCGACGGTGTCCTGCAGCCACGTGAACAGCGCCGCGCCCGCGACGGGCCCCGTCAACGTCTGGATGCCGCCGAGCAGTACCATCACGAGTCCGTCGACGGAACGGCTCACGCTGATCACTTCCGGCGAAATCGTGCCTTTGGAAAATGCGTACAGCGAGCCAGCAAGCCCGCAGAACAACGACGCAATCACGAACGCGGCCCATTGCACGCGTTTCGTGTCGATGCCAATGGCTTCCGCGCGCAACGCCGAATCGCGGGAGGCACGCATCGCAAATCCAAGCGGTGAGAACAGCATGCGGCGCAACAGCCACACGCCGAGCACGGCGAACGCGAGCGTCAGGTAGTAGTAGGCGACGGGCGATGACAGCCAGTTCGACGGCCATAGCCCAAGGATGCCGTTGCTGCCGCCCGTCACGTCGTCCCACTGATACACGACGGACCAGACGATCTGCGCGAACGCGAGCGTGAGCATCGCCAGATACACGCCCGACAGTCGCACGCAGAACCAGCCGAACACCAGCGCGCCGAGCACGGCGAGCAGCGGCCCGAGAACGAGCGCGGCTTCCATCGGCAGATCGAGCACTTTCAGAAAGAGCGCTGCGCCGTACGCGCCGAGGCCGAAGTACGCGGCATGACCAAACGAATGCATGCCGCCCGGTCCCATGATGAAGTGCAGGCTCGCCGCGAACAGCACGGCAATCAGAACTTCGACGAGCAGCACGGGCATGTACGGAAATGCGCCGGCGGCGAGCGGCGCGAGCACGAGCACGGCCAGCACGCATGCCGCGAGCCACTTGAGCAGCTTGCCTGCGGGCTTCAATGGCATGTCGGCGGGCGCCGCCGCGCGAACCGTCGACGTCGCCCGTCCCAACAGGCCCCACGGCCGCACGACGAGCACGACGGCCATCACGACAAACTCCGCGACGAGCGTGAAGCGGCTCAACGAAAGATCGACGCCGAACAGCGACACGTGTCCGATGCCGATGCACAGCGCCTTGATCTCCGCGATCAGCAGCGCCGCGATGAATGCACCCGGAATCGAGCCCATCCCGCCGACCACGACGACGACGAACGCGTTGCCGATCGTTTCGAGATCGAGCGACAGATTCGCCGACATGCGTGGCCCTTGCAGTGCGCCGCCAAGCCCCGCGAGAAACGCGCCTACGAAGAACACACCCGTGAACAGCCATGCCTGGTTGATGCCGAGCGCGCCGAGCATCTCACGATCCTGTGTCGCCGCGCGCACGAGCGTGCCCCAGCGCGTGCGCGTCAACGCATACCACAGCAACAGGAGCACGAGCGGCCCGATTACGATCAACGCGATGTCCCATGTCGGCAGTTGATGGCCGAGCAGTTCGACGGCGCCGGACAGATGCGGCGCGCGCGGGCCGAACAGGTCCTGCGGTCCCCAGATCGCGAGTGCGGCGTCGCGGAAGATCAGCACGAGCGCGAATGTCGCTAGCAGATGGAACAGTTCGGGTGCCTTGTAGATGCGCCTCAGCACGACGAATTCGACGAGCGCGCCGAGTATGCCGATCACCAGCGCAGAAGCGAGCATCGACAGCCAGAAGCCGATGACGCTGCTCGTGCCGAAGCGGCTCGCGATGCTGTAGGCAACGTAGACACCCAGCATGTAGAACGAGCCATGCGCGAAGTTGACGATGCGCGTGACGCCGAAGATCAGCGACAGGCCCGCCGCGACGAGAAAGAGCGCCGAGGCGTCGGCGAGTCCGTTGATCAATTGGACTAGCAGGTTGGGAAGCATTTTTGCCTGGCGGCGGGTGGGTTGGGGTTAGGTTGTGTCGGGCGACAGGTATACCGGAAATGTTTTTGGTTTGCAGGGGTTTTTGATCTGCGGTTTGGTTTTTTGTTTGCTGCCGCGGGGCGGTGGGGGTGGTCTGTCTGTCTTTGCGGTGGGCATCCGCGGTGTGCTTTCTGTGTGGAGGAGTTGCCGGTCGGTATGTTTGCGTTTTCGCTGGCATCCGCGCTATGCCTTCGTGCTTCATGCGTCGCCCCTGTGCGGGGAGTGTCTGAATTTTTGTGTGCAAGGCAGCTAAAAGCCTGCCATCTGGCAGGCTCATCAATTGCATTCTACAAAT
>NZ_JAWRXV010000852.1:0-269 GCF_046534875.1 Paraburkholderia sp. SIMBA_054
CGCGTGCCTCTTTCTCGTGAGCGATCTGTCCACTTATCTCACGGGCATCACGCTCGACGTGAACGGCGGCATGCTCATTCATTGACGGACGCCTCGCACCTGGGACTCACCCAGGGCACATGGAAGGAGACAAACATGAAATCGAAATACACCGCTTCTGCTATCGACGGCGAAGTGTTGGCGCACTCAGACGCGACGAGCTTCGAATCGCGCACCTACGCCAAGGTAAGCCGCAGGCTGATTCCGTTTCTGATGCTGTGCTATCTCGG
>NZ_JAWRXV010000853.1:0-269 GCF_046534875.1 Paraburkholderia sp. SIMBA_054
GACCCTGCGTTCGATGTTGAAACCAACCTGCTCGGCACCGTTCGTCTGCTCACGCAGGCGGTCAAGTCGGGCGTGACCAAAGTGATTTTCGTGTCCTCCGGCGGGACCGTCTATGGCGTGCCGCAAGCGGTGCCCGTCCCCGAAACGCACCCGACGAATCCCGTGTGTTCGTACGGGATAGCCAAACTCGCAATCGAAAAATACCTCGCTTTGTTTCATCAGCAACACGGCCTGGATTACGCGGTATTGCGATTGGCCAATCCTTTTGG
>NZ_JAWRXV010000854.1:0-269 GCF_046534875.1 Paraburkholderia sp. SIMBA_054
GTTGAGCATGTTCATGACCGCCGCGCCGACCGCGAGCAGTTGCTCCGATTCGGGAATGTGCGAATTGGGAACCGGCGCCGCGGCTATGACGATCACGAGCGGCGCCGTGTACGCGAGTTGCCGCCGTTGCTCGTGATCTGCGCGAGGCGTTGCCGGTTCGCGTCGCGCCGCGACATCGACGAGGACTTCGCCGAAATCGGCGCGCGCGTCGTCGCGAATCAGCGCGAAGCGCCAGGGGCGCAGTGCACCATGGTCCGGCGCTCGCATGG
>NZ_JAWRXV010000855.1:0-269 GCF_046534875.1 Paraburkholderia sp. SIMBA_054
GGGATGTCGGCGGTCGCGGCTGAAGCCGCTCCTACCTGTCCACCTCACTTTCCCTTCGCTTTCCCAGGCCGCAACCCAACCCCCACCCCAAGCCGGGGGACATGAGCGGCAGCAGGCACCGCGCGTGGCGCTGCGTTCAACGTGACGGATGCTGCACCGCGTCGGCCAGCGAGCGCAGGCGCAGCGCGGCGTGCAACGCATCCAGCGAGGCGGTGGAGCTGATCCGCACCGTGGTGGTTTCGCCCGGCAGCAACGTCAGCGCATTGTCG
>NZ_JAWRXV010000856.1:0-269 GCF_046534875.1 Paraburkholderia sp. SIMBA_054
GGTGCCGGCGGTTAATCAACGGCTGGTTCAATAACAGTTGGTTCAATTGAGTCATGGGTCCGCGTCGCTGCACGAAGCAGCCGGCGCGGCCCTTTCCCGAGGATCGAGGAGACATCTGCATATGAAAGGCCGATCAATCTTGTTGGGGGCGGCGTTGCCGGTCCTTTTCGTCGTGCTGCCTGTCGCGTACGCTCAGACCAATCCCGCGATTGCCCAGGTGGCGTACAAGGTGGTCGACGGCAGCAAGGTGGACAGCAACACGTTGCAAG
>NZ_JAWRXV010000141.1:0-3787 GCF_046534875.1 Paraburkholderia sp. SIMBA_054
TTCTTCGTCTTGTCCATGCTGTTCGTCATTCATGGTGGGACGCAAATTCTAGCTCAGCGCGTTAGTGCGACAAAACCCGGACACGTCCCTGTCGCTGGTTCGAAAGATTGCCCCACTGGTTGCGTTTCGTAATGCTTTCCGCAGTGCCGTGCTCAGCCGGAAGGGCCGCAAAAAGCTGCTCAGCGTCTACACGGGATGGGAGGCTCTTGCGGCGATCAGTGAAGGCAATCCCCGCTGGTTCATTGGAATGGTCAACATGATTATCTCGCGAACCCGGGAAACAGATGCGTTGCCAATCGATCGCTCTGTCCAGCATCACGCAATCGAGCAGGCGTCCGAGGCCTTCTCCGCCATGTTACAGACGGCGGCGACGGAACAGGCGATGGGCATTACGACAACAAAATCGGTATATGAACTGCTGTCCACGATAGGGTCGTATTTTAATCGGCGACTGGTGGAAGAGGATTTTATTGAAGAGATACCCTTGTCATTCGAAGTCTCGCAGGTTGATAAGGAAACTGAGAAGGCGTTGAGGATCTCTATCAACCTTGGAGCTGTTGTGAGCTTGTCTGCTCCAGACGAGATGGGAGGTTTCCGCACACTTGAGGGTAAGAGGTTCCGGCTTGCCTACCTGCTGGCTCCAGAATTTCGATTACCCCTTCGGTCAACGAAAAGTGTTTCGCTTTCGACAATCCTGTCTGAAGGCACCGTGTCTAAGCGAAACGGGCGGAGATCAGACGAAATTGACGCACGCCATCGCCAGGGAGCGCTGTTTTGATCAAGCACCTTATGCCGGTAGCCGTGCAAGCATTCGACCTGTCGGACGTGGCGGACAATGCCGCCTCATTTGATATGGTCGTTTGCGCGGTGAGCGAAGAGAGTCGCGCGTTGAAAGTGCCGGGTTTGATCAAAGCCTCGCGTGGACGGAAAATAGCGATCTACACTCAGACTACTCACGACAGCCCGTCGCCTCGCGCGTCGAGCGTCTACGAGAGAGCCGGGTTTGAGTACTTTAGCTTTGACGAAAATGCTTTCCGAAGCCTCCTCGAAGGAGGCGGTGCCGGAGGCAGCGAAAGCACGGATGCGCCCTTCCGGATCTTGATAGACGTGAGCTGCCTGCCGAGGCGCATTCTGGCGAGCATGTTTGCGGCTTTGGCGAGCCAAAGGGCGTGGTGTCAGGTGGACCTGTGGTTAATTTATAACCCGGCTCGCTACGTCCCGCCGGCGACCGGGTCGCTCGAGCCTAATCGCCGCGTCGCGCCAGTACATCCCGTCTTTGCGGGCTGGATCTCTCGGCCTGGATTGCCTGTGCGGACAGTCGTCGGACTAGGCTATGAGCGAGGAAAGGCCCTGGGAGCCGTGGAGTATATCCAGTCTTCCGACTATGTCCTGTTCATCCCCGAATCTCCTGAAAAGCGATACAGAGCGAAAGTCGAGCAGCACAATCGCCAACTGATACGTGCGGCCAGCGACGTAAATGTCTTCGATTATGACGTTTTGCAGCCGGTTGAGACGTTCCAGATGCTCGGCGGTTTGGTGGCCGGCATGAAAGGGCAATACAAACCCGTGCTATTGCCATTTGGCCCAAAAATCCTGTTCGCCGTGTCGCTCCTTGTCGCATTGGTTCATCGGGAGGTGTCGGTGTGGCATGTCAGCGGAGAGGAACTCGAACAGCCTGTTGAGCGTCCCGGATCATCATATTTCGCAACAATACGGGTAAGGCTATCGGCTGTAAGAACAGAGAATGGGTCGTAGTTGACGGATGCAGCATGGGGTAATCGTCCGAATCGTGCAAATTCTGGCGGTTTGCACGAAAAGCGGCCTACAGATCACCGACTTGCATAACTCATGATCCCGCCACATCCAGGAAACGGAAAACCCTTGTTGGGCAAGCCTCTGCGCTCCACAACCGCCAGATAATGCACGGGAAGTACGATTACCCCGCTATGCACGCGGGCGCCCTTCGTGCCGCAGCCGAACGTATTGCGAGTCGTTGAATACACCTGACCTTCTCCGCTCTTATCGCCAGAATTTGTGCGAAAGCACCATTACCCCATTGCGGCAACGGTGCTGCTAATCTCTTTCACGATTCAAATTTCAACATGACTGCAACACGGGAGACATTGGCGCCCGCCACCAGCAACCTTCGCTCTATGTCACGGAGGAATGGGTTCGTACCGACTCCTGCCAGCATCCGTGCAATAGCGGCGCAAAGCACGCTCACCCAATGATTGCGTGTTCGACATTCAGCTCCACCTTGATTCGAGACGAGCCGTCAGCTAGATACTGTGAATGAACCTTTAACTCGTCCAGCGTAGAATGCTTTGGAAATAAGAGATCTACGTATCCTTGCAGCCGAACTTCACGATTTTCTGACAGATCTGCGATCCCGTGACCGGAAACGGATCTCTCTTTGATCTTATCTCGCGTCTCCAGCGGGAGTCCAATATAGCTTGCGTAGCTCGCACAGTAGTCGATGCGGCACGCCGTAGTGAAGGCAACCTTGATAGACATGTGACCTGCGTCGATAAACGCAACGTCAGCGAAATCAACGTTGTGAACTTCACTGAATTCCGGCTCGTTGATCGAAGCACCGTAATCATAGGCCTCCAGCCTCGAGGTTCCCTCGATAGCATCTTCCTGCAGATAAACCTCGTCGAGATGTTCACCGGAACCAAACAGATACTGTGACAATTCATCCTGGAACAGGATCGATGAGAAATAGTTCTTTAACTCTTCTACGTTTTTTATCTTCGCGTCGATCTCGTTGACTAATCGTGCGACGTCTTCGATCTTGAAGAAGTCGCTGAGATTCTCCGAAACCGTGATTTTCGGCAAATTGGCCAGATGTCGGCGCAAGTAGCCATCTTTGAGAACTACGAAGACTCGATCGCTAGTTTCGGTGAGTGCGCAGATACACGACGAAATAATTGCGTCTGGGATATCTTCGCGTGATTTAATTTTTCGGTATGGACCTGTGCCATTGAAGTAATCGTCGATGACTGCGGGCAGCGATGCGTTGTCAAAATTTAAGATTGAGACGTGGGAGGAGACGCACCAGGCTTCGAATTCCGCCTCGAGAGTGGTTTTCATGTGGGACCGTACTTCATTCAGCTGTTCCTGAATTTTCGAAAGCATCCCATTCACTCTGCCCTGCCTGTCCAGGCCTTTCGCGACGTCGATCAAACCAGATTTGGCCACATCGAACTTTTCATGTGCGTCTACCAGTTTTTTTGTCAAGAATTCTCTTCGAACCATATCCGGAACAAAAACCTTCAATCCGCCAGAGGACGCCAGCCGAGCCAGGTATTGCATGTTTCTGGAGTAGAGTCCTTCCTGGTGCAGTATGTTGGTATCGAGCGCTACTTTAATCATCGCCGTGGGCCTAGTACATGACTTGGTTCGAAGGTCTACTTGCGTCTCACTGCCAAGACCGTTTTTTGCGGAAACTGGTCTTCGGAAGAAGTCAACTGGCAATGGCTGAGATTGCTGGAACATCTGCTTCGATCAAGCCCAGGATCTGTCTTACCATGATAACCCATACGGGGATGGGATGGCTCGAGCGGTAGACGCGTAGCGAGGCAATCCGAGGTGTCACATCCGATCGGAAAATGTTTTGTTTTAAACGCAACTGTGTAGGTCGGGCAAGGAGGATGCAACGCGCGTCACAGGCCTCGTGAGTGCGATCACAAGAGAAAGGAGTCGATCCCTAGAGAATGAAAGGGACTTCCCCGTCCCGAGGCTGCGGCGGAAGCCGCGAGTCGGCATCAATGTGCCAGGATGAAGT